>DATMZU010000438.1:0-6889 GCA_035607435.1 Thermoanaerobaculia bacterium
CGGGTGCTCTCGGCGATCACCTTGCCGTCTTCGGCGATTACCGTCACCCGCAGGCCGCTGCGCCCCGCCGCCTGCTCGACCCACGCCTGGAGCGCCGCGGGCGAGGCCTTGGCCGCCGCCGCCGCGTCGGGGGCGATCAAGCGCAGGGTTTGGAACAGGTCGTGCGCGGAGGCCTCTTGAATCAACCCGGGCAGCAGGCGCCAGAGCAGCAGCGCCGCGACGCCAAGCGCCGCGAAGGCGGGGGCGAGCGGTGCCAGACGGAGCCGCCGCGAGCGGCGGATCAAGCGGGCCTCGGGCCGGAGCCGGGAATCGCCTCGGCATCTTCGGGCCGTAGCCGATAGCCGACCCCGATCACCGTCTCGATCCGCTCCGCCTCGGCCCCGAGCTTCCGTCGCAGGCGCCGGATGTGGGTGTCCACGGTGCGGCTGTCGATGTCCTCGGCGTACCCCCAGACGTCGGAGAGCAGCTGGCCGCGGGTCTGGACTCGGCCGCCGCGCTCGATCAGCAGGCGCAGCAGGCGAAACTCGGTCGCCGTGAGCGGTATCTCCTGACCCTCTACCCAGAGCCGATGCCCCGCGATGTCGAGACGGATCTCGCCCACCTCCAGACGTTCGCCGGCCGGCACCTCGGCTTCCGGCAGGCGGCGGCGCAGGACGGCCTTCACCCGCAGCACCACCTCGCGGGGGGAAAACGGCTTGCTCACGTAGTCGTCGGCGCCCAGCTCCAGGCCGACGATCCGATCGACCTCCTCGCCGCGGGCGGTGATCATCACGATCGGCACCCGCGCGGTGGTCGTCTCGCGCTTCAAGGCGCGCATCACTTCCAGGCCGTCCATCCCCGGCAGCATCAGATCGAGCAGGATCAGGTCCGGAATCGGCTCGTGCCGGGCGGTTTCGAGGCCGGTCTCTCCACGCCCCGCAATCTCGACCCGGAAGCCTTCTTTTTCGAGGTTGTACCGGAGAACTTCGGCGATGTCCGGCTCGTCCTCGACGATCAGAATTCGTTCTCTGGTCACGGTTTGCGAGCCTAGCACGCGAGAATCCGCAGAACCTGTGGAAAACATTGTTGAAAAACCCCGGTTCGAGGCGCTTGGAGCCAGTCTGGAAAGGGGATTTTGCACGTTTTGAACAGAGACCTGTGCATTTCCCGCAAGTCGTTTGTTTTCAATCATGTCGATTTCTCCGCCGGGAACCGGGGGGCGGCTCCGTCACCGCCCGGTACGGCAGATTTCCACAGACGCGCGCGGCCGGCCGGTGAAGGGCGTGTTAACTCTTTGTGACAGCGCGATTTACATCGAGCCTCCGGGCATTCTGTCCGGGGTTGCCTCGGCGGCTCGGGGTGGAATGGTGGGGAGCCGGGCGTTTCAGGGGCTCAGGATGCCGCTTCAGGGCGCCGTTTCGAGACCCTGGCGCACCGAGAGCCGGCGTTCGAACACCTTTTCGAACAGGCGGCCGTGCTCGATCGCCGCGTCCAGCTCCAGATCGACGGCCCAGGGGGAGATCACTTCGAGCTTCACCCGTTTCGGCCGGATCGAGCAGTAGAGCTGCTCCACCCGGCTGGCGTGGGTGCGGTCGAGCGCGTCGGCCACCCGCAACAGCGCCGCGAGGGTGCGAATGGTCTGCTGCTGCCAGGGCTTCGAGCCGGCGAGCATGGGGTGCCCAGGCTTGGGCGAGGCGCCGCGATGGAAGAAGGCGACCCGGGCGACGATCTCCACCTCGCTCGGATCGAACGCGTCGAGCGCCGCGTTCTGGATCAGATAGAAGCTGTGCTCGTGGTGCTTCTGGTAATGGATCGAGTAGCCGATGTCGTGCAGCAGCGCGGCGTATTCGAGCCACTCGCGCTCGCGCCGGCCGAGGCCGTGAAGCGACGCGGTGAGGTCGAACAGCCGCACCGCCAGGCGCGCCGTCTGCAGGCTGTGCGGGTGGACGCTCTCGGTGCGCTCGGCCAGGCGCAACACCTGGCGGCGGCGCAGGTCGTCCGGATCTGCCCCGCGCGGAATCGGCTGGCCGAGGGCGGCGAGCACCAGCCCTTCGCGCAACGCCCGGTCCGAGACCAGGAAGCGCGCCACGCCCGCATGGCGCGCCAGCTCTTCGATCAGGATCGCCCCGGCGAGCAGCGACTCGGCGCGCGGCGGGCCGACCGAGGGGAGGGCGGCCACGTCGGCGCGCGGCATCCGGGCGAGCCGCAGGACGAGCGCGGAGAGGTCGCGCAGCTTGACCTCGCGCAGGCCCGATTTCGCCGTCCGCGGCGTTCGCGCCGTGGGGGCCGCGGCGGTCGCCTTCTCGTTGGCGAGAAAGTGAGCGACCAGGTCGGCGCAGCAGACCGCGGTGCCCGAGGTGGCGACCAGGCGGGTGATCTTCCGCCGCGGCACCTCGGCCTTCAGCCGCTCGCGGATCGTGCGGCGCAGCCGGTCGATCGCCCGCGCGCCCGGCGGATCGCCGGCCAGCGATCCGGTGCAGCGGAGCGAGCCGAGCGCGAGGCTCACGACCGAGCCCAGCTCGCCTTGATGGGTGGTCACCCACTCCGTGCTGCCGCCGCCGACGTCGAGGATCGCCGCGTCGCCCGACCCCAGATCGACCACCTCGCGCACCGCGCGGTAGATCAGCGCTCCCTCGGCCTCGCCGGACAGGCGCTGCACCTCGATGCCGGTCTGCGCCCGCACCCGGGCGAGGAACTCCTCGCCGTTGCCCGCTTCGCGCACCGCGCTGGTCGCCACCGCGACGATCCGCCCGGCGCCGCGCAGCGACGCGAGGGTGATCATCTTGACCAGCGCGAGCAGGCCGTCCTCCATCGCCTTTTCCGACAGATCGCCCCCCGCGCCGACCAGGCCGAACGCGGAGCGGCCCAGGCGCACCATCTCGCGCTCGCGGCCGAGCACCCGATAGGCGCCGTTCGCTTCGGGGGCGACGACGATCATGTGGATCGAGTTCGAGCCGACGTCGATGGCGGCGAGCGGCGCGAGCGCGGGGATGGCGGAGACCGCGGAGCCCGTACCCTCGCGGGCGGGATGACCCAGGCGCTGGACGAGCAGATCGACGGGCAAGGACATACCCGCCATGCTAGCGTCTCCGCGGGAGATTTCGAGACTCCAAATGACCGAGCCCGCGCCGATCCTCCGTTTCGACCGTTTCACCTTCCATCCCGCCTCGGGCGAGCTCAGGAGCGACGCCGAAGGCCTCGTGCGGCTGGAGCCGCAGCCGGCGAAGGTGCTTGCTCTCCTCGCCGGGCGCGCGGGCCAGCTGGTAGGTCGCGAGGAGCTGCAACGCGAGGTCTGGCCCGACGGCACGTTCGTCGATTTCGAGCGCGGCCTCAACTATTGCATCGCGAAGATCCGCGCCGCGCTCGGCGATTCGGCGGCGGAGCCGCGGTTCGTGGAAACCTTGCCGCGGCGGGGGTATCGGTTTCTGGTGGCGGTGGTGGCGGCGGCCGAGGGCGAGGGAAAGGACCTAAAGGACGGCAGGGACGGCAAGGACGAAGAAAAGCACCCGGAGGGTAGGGCGGTTGCGAGACCGACGGTGATTCCTCCTGCGGTGATTCTGGCGATGGTGGTGGCCATTTCGGTGGCGCTGGGGGCGGTTTGGTGGGGTGCCCGGCAGAATGCGGCGTCGCCCACGATCGCCGTCGCCCGGTTCGACAACGAAACCGGCCGGGGCGATCTCGACCGGGAGGCGCAGACCCTCACCGATTCGATCGTCGAGGCGCTCACCCACCCGCCCGGCCGCTGGAGCGTAATCGGCAACGCCGCGATCCTGCGCACGCCGCGGACGTTTCGCGATTTGGGGGCGATCCGTAGCGCGCTCGGCGCCGATCTGATCGTCCTCGGCCAGATTCAAGAGAGCGACGGCCAGGTTCGCGTGCTCGTCCATCTGATCCGGGCGAGGGACCAGAAGCACCTCTGGGCGAATCGCTTCCCGCTCGACGATGCGGGGTGGCGGGGGATCGAGGCGAGCGTCGTGCGCGCTCTGCGCCGGGCGGTCGAGGAAAAGCGCTGAGAGAGTCAAGTCGTTCGGCTACACTACCGGCCGCCATGGCCGACCCCTCGCCCGCCCCGCCGCTCGCCGTTCCGCTGGACAAATCCGGCCGGGCCGTCAAAGACATGTTCGCGGGCGTCGCCCCGCGCTACGACCTGCTCAACCACCTGTTGTCGGGCGCGCTCGACCTGGTCTGGCGCTGGAAATCCGCCCGAGCGCTCGCCGACGTCTCCGGCGCCTCCGTGCTCGACCTCTGCTGCGGCACCGGGGACCAGGCGCTCGCGGTGGCCAAGCGGGGCGCCCGGGTGGCCGCGGGCGATTTCTGCGTTCCCATGCTCGCGCTCGCGCAGCAGAAGAAGGCCCCTGCCGGGGCAATTCCGCCCGCCTGGCTCGCGGCGGATGCCCTCGCGCTGCCGTTTCCCACCGCGCATTTCGCCGCCGCGACGGTCTCGTTCGGCCTCCGGAACGTCGCCGATCTCGACCAGGCGCTCCGCGAGCTCTCGCGCGTGGTGCGCCCCGGCGGTCGGCTTTCGGTGCTCGAATTCGCGTTGCCCGAGAACCGCCTGATCAAAAGCCTCTACCTGTTCTATTTCTTGAACATCCTGCCGACGATCGGCAAGCTCGTCTCGCCGCGCGGCTCGGCTTACAACTATCTGCCCAACTCGGTCCTTCCCTTTCCGCAGCGGCGCGAATTCACCGAGCGGATGAACGCCGCCGGGTTCGTCGATTCCGCCTGGGAGAACCTGTCGTTCGGCACCGTCTGTCTCTACACGGGGAGGGTTCGATGAGCGCAAAAGTTCTCGACGGCCGCGCGCTCGCGGCGAAGATCCGCGACGAGGTCGCGGCCGGAGTGGCCGAGCTGGTCGCCCAAGGCGGCCGGAAGCCCGGTCTCGCGGTGATTCTCGCGGGGGAGGACCCGGCCTCGAAGGTCTATGTCGGGAGCAAAGTGAAAGCCTGCGCGGAGGTCGGCATGGTGGGGAAGAAAATCACCCTCTCCGCCGACCTTTCCGCCGCCGAGCTGCACGCCGCGATCGACCAGCTCAACAACGATCCGGAGATCGACGGCTTCCTGGTTCAGCTGCCGCTGCCGAACGGGCTGTCCGAGCGCGACGCGCTGATCGCGATCGATCCGGATAAGGACGTGGACGGCTTCCATCCGGTGAACGTCGGCCGCCTCTGGGTGGACGAACCGGGCTTCACCCCGGCGACCCCCACCGGCATCATCCGCATGCTGCGCGAGCACTACACGGAGACCGGCGGCACCCTCTCGGGCAAGGAGGTGGTGATCGTTGGCCGCAGCGCGATCGTCGGCAAGCCGATGGCCGGCCTGCTTCTGCGCGAGCATTGCACCGTGACGATCGCCCACTCGCGGACGAAAGACCTCGCCGCGGTCTGCCGCCGCGGCGACATCGTGATCGCCGCGGTCGGCCGCCCGGGACTGATCGGCGCCGACCACATCCGCGAGGGGGCGGTGGTGGTGGACGTGGGGATCAACCGCGTCCGCGACGCCGAGACCGTCGCGCGCATGTTCCCCGGCGACGAGAAGAAAGCGACTCAGCTCGCCGAGAAGGGGTCGATCCTTACCGGCGACGTCGATTACGTCGCGGTCCTGGAGAAAGCCGGAGCGGTCTCCCCGGTTCCCGGCGGCGTCGGCCCACTCACGGTCGCGATGCTGGTCGCGAGCACTCTCGCCTCCTCGCGGAGACGGCAGGGGCTTTAAGGCATGAGCGCTCTCCGAGTAGGTCTCACTGGCGGTCTCGCGAGCGGCAAATCGACCGTCGCCCGGCTGCTCGCCGAGGGCGGGTGCACGGCGGTCGATGCCGACGAGGTGGTGGCCGCCCTCTACCGGCCGGGCGAACCGGGGGCGCGGGCGGTCGCCGATCTGTTCGGCCCCTCGGCGCTCGACGAAGAAGGCGCGGTCGATCACCGCGCGGTCGGAGCAAAAGTGTTCGCGGACCCGGCTGCTCGGAAGGCGCTCGAAGCGGCGATCCATCCGCTCGTCCGCCTCCGGTTCCAGGAGATCGCGGCGGAGCTTGCCGACGGCACGATCGGGGTGCTCGAAGCGACGCTCCTGGTCGAAGCGGGCTACGGTCCGGATTTCGATTTGATCGTCTCGGTCGAAGCGCCCGCGCAAATCCGCCTCGCCCGCGCGATCGACCGGGGATTGAACCAAGAAGACGCCCGCGCCCGCCTCGCGGCGCAGGGCGACGGCCTCCGCAGGCGCCAGGGTACCCATCGGGAAATCGACAACGGTGCCGGCGCCGAGCGACTGGCCGAACAGACGGCCGTGCTGCTCGCCGATCTTCAGGCGCTCGCCGACCGAAGCCGATGAGCCGCGCCATCCCGCCGTTCGTTCTGGTCACCGGCAACCCGGGCAAGCTCGCCGAGGCGCGCCGCCTCGCCGGGTTCGAGTTCGATTCGGTGACCCTCGACCTGCCGGAGATCCAGTCGCTCTCCTACGAGGAGATCGTGCGCGAAAAAGCCGCCGAAGCCTGGCGCCTGTTCAAGGCGCCGCTGGTGGTCGAAGAGGCGGGCCTCGGGCTTTCGGCGCTCGGCGGCTTTCCCGGTCCGCTGGTCAAATGGATGCTCGAAGCGGCGGGGCCTGACGCCATCGCGCGCACCGCGATCGCCCTCGGCGACCCACGCGCGACCGCCGCCTGCCTGCTGCTCTATAAGGACGGCGAGCACGAGATCTTGGCGGAAGGCGAAACCCACGGCACTCTGATCGCCCCCGGCCGCGGCAGGAACGGTTTCGGCTTCGATCCGGTCTTCGTGCCCGACGGATCGGGCCTCACCTACGGCGAGTTGGACGGCTTGGAGAAAGACGCCACCAGCCACCGCGGCAAGGCTTGGCGGGAGCTGCTTCGCCGGTTGGGATAGGGGCGGGTTTCCCCGCCCCTTCGTCTTTAGGTCAAGCC
>DATMZU010000439.1:0-7911 GCA_035607435.1 Thermoanaerobaculia bacterium
TTGGGCATGGCCGCTCCTCGGAAGAAAAACTGCGGCGACTCTAAACCGGACAGCCCCCCGGCAGGAAGCGAAATCGACAGGAAACCGATACCATCTCCCTCGGGAGGCCCATGCTCTTGAGAACCCAACCGCTCCGTTCCGCCGTCGTCCTCGCCGTCCTTCTGCCTCTCCTTCTCGCCGTCGGCGCCCGCGCCGTCGACCGCAATCCGACGAAATTCAACGGCGCCGGTGGAACCGAGATTCCGGCGATCTTCTTCGACAGCCGGGCGAGCGGACCGGCCGCCCTGTTTCTCCAGGATTGCGACGGCGACGCGCCCGAGCTGCTCAACCTGGCCGGCAAGATCACCGCCTCCGGACCGCGCGCCCTGCTCTGGAACTACCGCCCCGGGGGCAATCCCAAGGAAGCCCTCGCCATGGCGACCGAGGACGCCAACGCCGCTTGGCGAATGCTGATCAGCCAAACGCGCGTCGGCTCGGACCGGGTCGGAATTGTCGCGATCGGGTGCGGCGCGAGAATTGCAATTCCGTTTGCCGCCAAGACCGGCAAGGTCCGATTGATGGCGCTGATCTCGCCCGACCTCGAAGGGGTCACCGACGAACAACTCGCCGCTCTCGCCGACGTTCCCTTGCTGATCTTCGCCAACGACGGCGAGGCGGATGCCAAACGGCTGTTCGCCGCGACCCACCATGAAAAGAGTCAGCTCAAACTCTACCGGCGCCCGGACAAGGGCATGGCACTCTATCGAGCCGACGGAACTTTGAAGGGCGGCATCGACGACTACTTCGAATTCGTCTATGGCGGCTGGGCGCACCCCGACTACTAAGCGACTCGCCAGGAGGCACCGTATTTTGCGACACGAATCATCCCGGAAGGCTCTCGTCCTGCTCGCGCTGCTGCCGTTCCTTTTGGCTCCCGAGGCTCGCGCCGACATTCGCCGCCCGATTCAATTCAAGAGCGCCGACGGCACGAACCTCTCGGGGACGTTTTACGACAGTCGGGCGGTGGGACCGGGCGCCCTGTTCCTCTTGGACTGCGAAGGCGAGGCTCCCGAACTGGTCAATTTGGCCGGCAAGATCACCGCCGCCGGGCCGCGCGTCCTGCTCTGGAACTACCGCTCCGGGGGCAACCCCAAGACTTCGATCGAAAAGGCGACCGCGGACACCAACGCCGCCTGGCAGCTGTTGGCCCACCAGGCGCGTGTCGGCACGGATGTCATCGGCATCGTCGCGATCGGCTGCGGCGCGCGGATCGCGGTTCCGTTCGCCGCCAAGACCGGCAAGGTGAAGCTGATGGTCCTGATCTCCCCCGACCTCGAAGGGGTCACCGACGAGCAGGTCGCCGCGGTCGGCGACGTCCCGCTGCAAATCTACGCCAACGGCGACGAGGCGGGCGCCAAGCGGTTGTTCGCCGCGAACCACAACGACAAGACCCAGCTCAAGATGTATCGGCGCACGGAGACGGCGATGAACCTGTACCGGGCCGACCGCGCGCTCCGCGACGGCATCGACACCTATTTCCAGAACGTCTACGGCGCCTTTTCGGCCGACGACTTTTGACGCCCGGGGCCACTCAGAACTTGCGGCCGATGGCGAGATACGGCTCGCTGTAGCGGCGCGCCGAACGCCCCCAGACCCAGCGGTTGTATCCGACCTCGCCGAACCAACGGTCATCCCGGCCGAACGACTTCCAACCCGAGAGGCCGAGGCGCGCCATGCTCGCGTCGTTGAAGTTGGTCGTGCGCGAGCTGCCGAAGCGGTCGTCCGGCCGGCGCGGGCTGTCGTTGCCGAGCGAGCGAACCGTGACCATCGAGACCTTGCCGACCCATCCTCCCCACGGCAGCGGGTACCCGAGATCGAAAAGAAGCGGAATCTCGTCCGCGGGGGCTCCTTCCCGCCAGGTGTAGCCGGATTGCACGTTCCACCAGCCGCGCCCCCCTTGGATCGAGCGGCTGATCAGATACGACAGCGTGTAGTCGTGCTTGAGCAGGCCCCGCCACTCCGGGCTGACGCCGCGAAAATTGCCGTTCGAGTCGAACAGGTGGCGGTCGTAAGGACCCTGGAGGTCGTAAAACTCGGAAGATCGGTAGGTGAAACCGACCGCCATCGGGAGGTTTCCCTTGTGGACCGCGTACTTCAGCCCGTACCAAGCATCGGTGAGCCCGGAGTTCTTCTCCATCTCGCCGGTCGGCCCTTCGCGCCCGTCGAGGTAGGCGATCAGAAAAGTTCCCGAGAGGTTGCGGAACAGGCCGACCTCGCCCGAGAGGTAGCCGTAGCGGAAATCGTGGTACGAAATCTTGCGGTCGGCGGCCCGCCGGTTGTCGAAGGCATCCCCCTTGCGATCCCAACTGCTGCCCGCCGTCTTGCGGCTGATGCCGAAAGAGACGTCTCCCTGGCCCGGCTCCGGCACCCAGGCCCCGCCCGCGTGCGCCGCCTTGAGAGTAAGTCCGATGGCGAGCGCGGCGGCCGACAGGATTCGTTTCCCGTTCATAAGTCTTCCTCCTACTCCTGAGAGTGCCTGTCCGGCGAAAAACGGTGCCGGCCTCCGAGGTTGATCGCACCCGCGAGAGATGTCACCCTTTGCCCTCATGCCCCGCGTCCGTACGCGTCACCACCGCATGCGCCGGCTCCGCCGGATGCTCGACCCGATCGTGCATCCGGTGCTCGGCCGCCGGTTGCCGCCCGAGCTGCGCGCCGATCGGGTGGGCCGGCTGGCCGAAGCCTTCGCCGACGGGGTCGAAGACCCGGCCTTCGCCTCCCTGCTGGAGCGGATCGACGACTCGCCGATCCATCCGAGCAATCACGTCACGATCTACACCCACGGCGACGACGCGTTCGCCGCGATGAGCGAGGCGCTCCGCGCGGCGCGGGAAGAAATCCTGCTGGAGTCGTACATCCTGCGCGACGACTCGGTCGGCCGGCGCTTCCTGGACCTTCTGGGCGCCGCCGTCCAACGCGGCGTTACCGTACGGGTGCTTGCCGACGCGGTCGGCTCCTTCGAAACCCGGCGCGCGTTCTGGCGCGAGATGGCCGACCACGGCATCGAGCGGCGGCTGTTCCATCCGCTGTTCGGCAACCTGTGGAACCAGGTGTTCCGCGACCATCGGAAGATTCTGGTGGTGGACCGAAAGATCGGTTTCACCGGCGGCATGAACATCAGCGAGGATTACGGCTCGTTCTCCCGCTCCCGCCGAAAAGGTGGACCCTGGCGCGACACCCACGTCCGAGTCACCGGCCCGGCCGTCTGGGAGATGGCGGTGGTCTTTTCGGAAGGTTGGGGACGAACGGGCGGCGATCCGCTCAAGATCCCTCCGCTTGCGCTGCCCCATCACCCGGAGCCCGGTGTCGGCATCCTGGTCCTCGACTCGCGCCCGTTCCGCGGCCACCACGAATCGGCGTCCGTCCTCACCGCGATCGCCGGAGCGGCCCGGCGGACGCTCTGGATCACCAACGCCTACTTCGCCCCCGGCCGATCGGCCGTCCGCGAGCTGGGCGCCGCGGCCCGCCGCGGCGTGGACGTGCGCCTCCTCCTGCCGGGAAAAACCGACGCGCCGCTCGTCCGCTACGCCTCCCACGGAATCTACGCCGACCTTCTCGCGGCCGGCGTCCGGATCTTCGAATACCAACCCGAGATCCTCCACGCCAAATCCCTCGTCACCGACGGCCACCTCTCCCTCGTCGGCTCCAGCAATCTCGACTTCCGATCTTTTTTCTTCAACGCCGAATGCAACCTGGTGATCTTCTGCCCCGACAGCGCGAGGACGCTCGAACAGGCCTTTGCCAAGGATCTCGCCCGATCGGAGGAGATCCTTCCGAAATCGTGGAACCGTCGGCCGATCGGCGAGAAACTTCGGGATGGGCTGGCGCGCTGGTTGGCGCCGGCTCTGTGAGATCCAACCACGACTTTTCTTGAGCCGCCTTACGGCCGGCCGCGAAAAAGAGCCCGGCCGAACCGGCCGGGCTCCGCCGACCGGGTCGTTTTGAGCTTTGCTATTGCCCCGCGAAAGCGAGGTGGAGATCGAAGGATACGGGTGCGTCGGCGGGCGTCACGTTCTCGGCCATCAAAAAGTCCGGCGCGGCCGCGGGCGCGGCGGACGCCGAGAGGCCATTGCAGTTGTTCTGGGTATAGAAGCAACCGCAGGAGCCGCTGTTCTGACAGGTCTGTCCGGTGAAGGCGCCCGTGTCGACACAGCGGCGACAGAACGGCGGGGTCACCACCTGGCACTGTTGATCGCACGCCGAGGCGAGGTCGGCGAGTCCCAGGGTCCCAAGGGCGACGAGAGCGAGGAGGGCGACGAGGAAACGGTTCTTCGACATGAGGGTTCTCCCGAGGAACGATCCGGAGAGAATTCTCCGCGATCGATTCTTCTACGGGGGTTGGCGGAAGTGGTTGAAGAACCTTCTCACCCTCGCGCGCGCTCTGGGATGAAATGACCGCAGAGAGGGAGGAACCGCGGAGAACGAAGCGAATCGCGGGCCTTTACGTCTCCCGGATCACCGGCCGCGAGCGGAGCGGATCGCGGGCGCAGGCCAGCTCGAAGGCGCGGCGGGGTTCTACGGCTTTGACCTCGCCGAAGCCGGAGCGGGCGGCTTCGACCTCGATCGCGAATTCCTGGCTCGCTTCGAGCAGGGTGATCCAGGTCCGGCCGTCTCGGGCCTGCCGATCCACTTCGGCGTAGTTGGAAAACGGGCTCTCCCGGTCGGTGAGGATCGCGTCGGAGCTTTGCGGGTCGCCTTGCCAGCGTTCGAACAGCCGCACCGCGTCCGGGGGCGCGGCATAGTCCTCGGCGCGGAACGGCGGGCGGACCCACGCCGGCCCGTCGGGCGTGTCGCGGCGGTGGAGCGGCACTAGCCTCCCGCCGCGAGGACCCGCGCCTTCGCCTGGTTGAACAGCCCGTTGTAATAAAGCGCCAGGTCCCGTGGCAGATTTCGGACCATCACCCATTGATTCCTCACCGTGCCGTCCGAATCCCTCACCGGGAGGTATCGGGCGACCACCCGCTCGCTGCGATCGGAGCCGTCGGCCTTCCGGCGCAGCAACTCGTCCCCCACCGCGAGCGGCGTGGGCACGGTCATCACGTCCTCTTCGTTGAGATGGAGGGGATAGCCGGCGTCCCCATCGTTCACCTTGAGCGTCAGGACCGAAAGGTCGGCCGAATAGCCCAATCCGGTGTACGGATTGCTCTGGCCGCTGCGGTTCATTTCGAGCGACCGGCTCGAAAAACTCGGGGTGGCCGCGATCGCGGTATCCCGCAAATCCTTGGCCAGGGGGATCTTCGCGTCGCTCGCCGCTTGGGCGCTCATCACGTGGCGGATCGAGTGCAGGCCGTGGGCGAGAATTTCCGCCGCCACCTTGCGCCGGAACGGAACCGGGGTCGCGTCGGTGAACTGCCCGACCGCGCCCGTTTCGAAATCGAGCCCGAGCGCCGCCACGGTCTCCCCTGCTCCCAGCCCGTTGGTATTCCGCTCCAGTCCTACGAAGCCGCGTACCGTATTGGTCGGCACGATCTGCGGCGAAGCGGCCGAGCCGATGACCGTGCGGCCGAACAGGAAACCGCCGATGTCCGAATTCGGAATGAACTTGCGGATGATCGCGCCGGCCCGCATGTCCTGATCCAGGACGGAATGCATCTTGGTCAACGCCGCCCTCTGATCGGCGGAAAGCGGCGGACGCATCGAGCCGTCCGGATTCAGCTCGCCGCTGTCGAACGCCGGGTCGGTGACCGTCGTCTGGGCGTCGTGGTCGAGCGAGCCGGTGACGCGGTCGAGCTCTTCGATCGACAGGAAGCAGCGCAGGAGGAAGAGCGGTTCCAGGTGCTGCCGCTCTTCGGCCGTGGGCAGCGGCCGATGGATGGCCGGACATTGTCCCGGGTTGGCGGCGAAGGAGACCTGCGCGAACAGAGCCGACAGCAGGAGCAGAAGCGGGAGGGAGCGGCGGATCTTCGGATGGTTCATAGGTTTAAATTGTACGCAGGCAGGGCATTCGGTCAAGAAAGGGAAAAACGCCCGCGGGGAGACGTATCGGTGTTGCGTGGTAGTGTATCGCAGCACTGCTACACAGGAGATCTTCATGCGCCTTTCCGCCCCGCTCCTCCTCGCCTTCGCCGTCGCCGCTCCGGTCCCCGGCATCGAGCTTCCCGCGGGGCTGACCGCAGCGCTTGCCGCGCGTCCGATCGGTCCTCCGGGCATCAGCGGCCGGGTGACGGCGATCGCGGGGGTGGAAGGCGATCCGGAGACCTACTATGTCGGCGCGGCGGCCGGCGGCGTCTGGAAGACGATCAACGGCGGCACGACGTTTACGCCCGTCTTCGACGATCAGGACGTCGCCTCGATCGGCGCGCTCGCGGTGTTTCAGCCCGATCCGCGGATCGTCTGGGCGGGGACCGGCGAGTGCGACGTCCGCAACACGGCCTCGTCCGGCGACGGCGTCTACCGCTCGATCGACGGCGGCGCCACCTGGACCCGGCTCGGGCTGCCCGCGAGCGAACGGATCGCGCGCATCGTGCTCCATCCGACCGACCCCGAGGTCGCCTGGGTGGCCGCGCTCGGTCCGCTCTGGAGCGACGGTGGCGAGCGCGGCGTCTACCGCACGGAGGACGGCGGGAAGAGCTGGCGGCGGACGCTCTATTTCGACGAGCGGACGGGAGCCGCCGACCTGGCGCTCGACCCGGGCGATCCGGACCGGCTGGTCGCGACGCTCTGGCAGGTCCGCCGCCGGCCGTGGGATCTCCGCTCCGGCGGTCCGGGTTCGGGGCTCTACGCCTCGGCGGACGGCGGCAAAGCTTGGGTCCGCCGCGGCGCCGCGGACGGTCTGCCGGAAGGCGAGCTCGGGCGCATCGGCATCGCCTACGCGCCATCTCGTCCGGCCACCGTCTTTGCGCTGATCGAGCTGGACCGCGCGGGCGCGCTCGTTCGCTCGGACGACGGCGGGGCCACCTGGCGCACCGTCGCCCGGGGAGCGAACCGGTCGCCGCGCCCGTTCTACTTCTCCGAGCTGCGCGTCGATCCGCAAAACCCGGAGCGGCTCTATCAGCTCCATTTCAACCTCGATCGTTCCGACGACGGCGGGGTGACGATGAAACCCCTGCTGCTCAAATCCCGAGTCCATGCCGATCTGCACGCGCTCTGGATCGATCCACGCGATCCCCGCCGGTTTCTCCTGGGAACCGACGGCGGCCTTTACGAAAGCCGCGACGGCGGCCAAACCGCCGAGTGGAAGCCGGGACTGCCGCTCGCGCAGTTCTACACGATCGCCGCGGATGCCGGCGGGCTGCTGTACGGCGGCACTCAAGACAACGGCGCCTGGAGCGGGCCGCTCAACGCCTGGGCGCTTGGGGGCGCGGCGCGCGAGGACTGGCGGATGGTCGGCGGCGCGGATGCGATGGACACGCTGCCCGATCCGCAAACCGGCGGCGGCTACACGATGCAGACGGCCGGCGGGCTGGTGCGCTGGAACCGGACGGGTGGCGAGTGGCGAGACGTCTCCCCGGCGGCGCCGCCCGGCATCGCCCTGCGCTTCGGCTGGTACTCGCCGATGGCGATCGATTCTGCGGGCGCGCTGCTGGTCGGCAGCCAACGGGTTCACCGCTCGACCGACCGGGGAGAGACCTGGTCGATGATCAGTCCCGACCTGACGACCGACGACCCGGAGTGGCAACGCCAGAAGGAGAGCGGCGGCTTGACGCCCGATGTCGCCGGGGCCGAGAACTACACCACCTTGAGCACGATCGCGGTCTCCCCCGTCTCCGACCGGGAGATCTGGGCGGGCAGCGACGACGGCCGGGTTCACGTCACGATCGACGGGGGCGGCCGGTGGCGCGAGGTCGGCGCGGCGATCCCCGATCTGCCGCCGCACTCCTGGATTCAGCGCATCGTGGCGCTCGGCCACGGCGGGGCCCTGCTGCTCGCCGACGA
>DATMZU010000446.1:0-9720 GCA_035607435.1 Thermoanaerobaculia bacterium
GAGCGGCGCGATTTGCAGCATTCGGCCGGCGCCCTTGAGGGTATGCAGCTCGCGCCGGGCCTCGGCGAGCGCCGCGCGGTCCTCGTCCAGGCGCGAGAGCGTCGCCGACAGGCGGGCCAGCCGATCGCGCGCCTCTTCGGCGAACAGGGGGACTAGGTCTGCAAACTCCGGATCCACCGGACTCCCCGGGGCCTAAATCTTGGTCCAGCTATTGATATTGATGTCGAAGGCGAGAATGCCGGCGAGCCGGCCGTCTTCGTAGACCGGCGCCGCGACCGTGAAGATCGGCTCGCCCGAGATCAGCGACGGGTAGACCGTGGTGATCACCGCGCGCCCCGCCTTGACCGCCGAACGGAACCAGGGCCGATCCTGGAAACCCGTGCCGCGCTGCACCGATTCCGGCACGTCGCGGCTGCCGAGCAACTCGTAGTTGGCCGCGGACGACAGCTGGCCGGCGACCTCGTCGGTGAAGTAGAGGAACTCGATATATCCCCGCTGGGTCAACAGCTCGGGCAGCAGGCGGTCGATCGCCTCCCAATTGCCGGCGCGGCGCTCGACCTCCTTGGCCCACAGCTCGGCGGCGTGCTTGAGCGAATGGGGGGTGTCGAGGTGGAACGATTGGGCGAGCATCTGGATTTGCAGCCCCAGGTGGTTCAGCCGGTCGGCGGTCGAGGTGAACTGCTTCAGGCCGTCGGCCATCCGCTGCACCACCTGGCTCACCTCCTTGAGCGTCAGCACCACCTGATCGGAGGCCGCGTTCTGCTGCTGGGTGGCGAGCGAGATCTCGCGCGCGACCCGCGCGGTGTCGCCCGAGGCGCGGCGCAGCTCGTCGATCGCCGAGGCCGCGGCGCGGGCGCGTTCGAGCACCCGGCTCGCCTCTTTGCTCCCCTCTTCGGTCGCCACCACCGTGGCGCGGATCGAGCCCGCGAACTCGTCGAGCAGCGCGCGCACCGACTCGACCGACTCCTGCGAGCGCTGGGCGAGCCGGCGCACCTCTTCGGCGACCACCGAGAAGCGCCGCCCGTGCTCCCCCGCCGCGGCGGCCTCGATCGCCGCGTTCAACGACAGGATGTGGGTCTCCTGCGAGATCTCGGTGATCAGGTCGAGCACGCGGTAGATCTCTTTCGAGCGCGCGCCGAGCGAATCGGCGCGGTCGGCGATGCCGCTGATCCGCTTCTTCACCTCTTCGACCCCGGCCACCGCCTCCTCGACCGCCGCGGCGCCGACGTCGCCGCTCTCCTCGGCGCGCTGCGCCAGCTCCGCCTGGCTCGCCGCGTTCTCGGCGATCTGAAACGCGGTGCGCGCCAGCTCCTCCATCGCGGCGGTGATCTCGACCACCGACGCGGCCTGCTCGGACGAGCCGGACGCCAGCTCCGAAGCGATCTGGTTCACCCCGTTCGCCGCGCCCGCGACCTCGATCGAGCTCGACTGGATCTGCTGCGCGAGCACGCCGAGCGCCGCGGTGGCGCTCTCGAACGCGGGCGCCAGCTCGCCCGGCAAGCCTTGCCCCCGCGCCGAGCAGCGCACCAAGTCGCCGGAGCTCAAATGGCCCAGCGCCTCGACCAGCACGGTCTCGGCCTCGACGCGGGTGCTCGCCTGGGCTTCGGCCAACGCGGCGAGCCGGCGCTCCGCCGGAACCACGATCGCGAGCTGCACGGCGGCCGCGACCAGGGCGACGAGCAGGAACGCCTCGAACAGCCAGCCCGGAGCGCCGTGCGCCTCGGCGATCAGCAGCAGGGCGAAACCGGCCACCAGGACCGTTCCCAGCAGCACCAGCCCCAGCAGGGAGGCGCCGAACCGCCGGGAAGGCGCCGCGGGCGCGGGCGGGAGCGAACCGGTCGATGAAGAGAAGTTCGGGTCAGGCATCGGGCCCTCCAGAGGCGACCAGGGGCAGGGGAAGATGGAGCGGATCGAGCAGGATCACCGGCCGGCCGGAGTAGAGGGCGATGCCGAATCCCGCCTCGGGCCAGAAGGTACGCAGCGCGGTGGACAGCGGACGGACGGCGAGCCCGGCGACGACCCCTTCCACCCGGTCGGCGGCGAGCGCCACCGGGCCGGCGGCCGGCGCGGAGCCGCCCGCCAGCTCGACCCGCAGGGTTCCGCCGCCGGCTTCGGTCTCCGCTTCGCCGGGCGCGCTTTCCGAGCGTCCGGGGCCGATGCGCACCACCTGGCCGCTGTCGATCCCCCAGAGACCGCCGCCGCGGTGAAACAGAAGGAAGGAGCCGGGGACCATCTACCCGGCTCCCAATTGGTCGGGATCGAGCACGCGGACCACCTGGTCGCCGACCAGCGCCTCGCCGACCAGGAAACCGGCCGTCGGCAGCCACGAAGCGGCGGAGAGATCGACGACCTCCAACGCCTCGTCGGCGGCCAGGCCGATCGCCTCGCGGCCGTCGGCGGTGCGCGACCAGACCACCACGGTGACCGGAAACAGCGGGTGGGGACCGATCGGCGCGCCGATCAGCCGGCCGAGATCGAGCACCGGCAGCGGCTCGCCGGCAAACTCCGCGAGGCCCGCCAGCTCGGCGCGCGCTCCCGGCAGCGGATGGACGGTGAGCGCGCGGACCACGCGCCGCACGGCCCCCACGGGGACCGCGCAGATCTGCTCGCCGACCCGCACGAGCAGGTGGCCGGAGCGTTCGCCCGCGGGAGTTTCGTTGGCTTTGGGTGCGTCCATCGGTCGAATCTTCGTCCTTCCCGAAACCTACCCCCGGATCAGCTCGCGGCGCCGATTCGCGTCCAGTTGTGGACATCGACGTCGACTCCGAAGACCGACCGAAGCTCGCCGTTCGGCCCGAAGGCCGGCACGGCGACCGTGAAGCAGGTTCTGCCGTTGACCGAGACGTAGGGTGCGGTCAACACGGTTCGCCCGCGCGCCACCACGGCACGAAACCAGGGGCGGGCGGAAAGATCGCGATCGGGCTCCGGACTCGCCTTCGCTCCGCCGCCCGCCGCAGGCTGGGCATCGACCGGCCTTCGTCTCGAGCCGAGGAACAGAGCATATCCCTTCGCGTCGGCCATGTACGCATCGTCGAGGTACGGCGCCTCGACCAACAGGTCGTCGAGGGCGCGTTGGACCTCGGTCTCGCCGACGATCCGCGCGCCCCAC
Source organism: Thermoanaerobaculia bacterium (assembly GCA_035607435.1). Taxonomy (GTDB): domain Bacteria; phylum Acidobacteriota; class Thermoanaerobaculia; order Multivoradales; family UBA5704; genus DASYKS01. Next base: position 3,110 of record DATMZU010000446.1, read on the forward strand.
CCCTCCGCGAGATGCACCAGCGAGGTCGGCGAGTCGCGCCTTAGTCCCTGCGCCAGCAGCTCGACGCCGAGCACCAGGCGTTCGAGCCGGCGCTGGGTGGTATCCAGGCCGGAGAGCGCCGCCGAGGTCCGCTCGACGACGTAGCCCACGTCGCGGAGCGTCGCCACCACCTCGTCCGACGCGCCGTCCTGCTCGCGGGTGGCGGCGGAAATCCGCCGGGCGCGCGCGGAGGTCTCGGCGCCGACCGCGCGCAGCTCGGCGACCGCCGCGGCCGCCTGTTCGGCGGAGCCGAGCACCCGCCGGGTCTCCTTCGCCCCCTCTTCGGTGGCGACCACGGTGCCGCGGATCGAGGCCGAAAACTCGTCGAGCAGCGCGCGCACGGAGGCGACCGAATCGCGCGAGCGGCTGGCCAGGCGCCGGACCTCCTCGGCGACCACCGCGATCCGCCTCCCCTCCGGCCCCGCCGCCGCGGCTTCGATCGCCGCGTTCAACGACAGGACGTGGGTCTCCTGGGCGATCTCGGCGATCAGGTCGAGCACCCGGTAGATCTCTTTCGAGCGCGCCCCCAAGGCGTCGGTGCGCTCGGCGATCGCGGCGATCCGCGCTTCGACCTCGCCGACGCCGCCGACCGCCTCGACCAGGGCCTCCTCGCCGACGGCGCCGCGCCGCTCGACCCGGGCCGCCAACTCGGCCTGGGCGATCGCCCGCTCCGAGATGCCGGAGGCCGTGCGCGCCAGCTCCTCCATCGCGGCGGTGATCTCGGCCACCGAGGCCGACAGCTCGGACGAGGACGAGGCGAGCTCGGCGGTCATCCGCACCACTCCGTCCGCCGAAGACGCCATCTCGCCGTTCACCTCGCGAAGTTGCTCCGCGAGCGACGCCAGGCCCTCCGCCGCGGTCGCGATCGCCGAGCGGACCCGCGGCACCAGGTGAGGGCGCGCCTCCGCGGCGGTGACCAGATCGCCCGACCGCAGCTCGCGAAGGGCGGCGCGCGCGGCGGCCTGCTCGGCCGCCACCGGCTCCCGCGCGGCGCCCGCGGCGCTCCCCGCCCCGCGCGCGAGGAGCCCCTTCCGCCCGGCGAGGATCGCCAGGGCCACGGCGGCGACCAGGAGGAATACCGCCAGGGGCCAGACCGGCACGCCCGATCCCAGACCGATCCCCAGCGCGAGCAGCAAAACGCCCGCCGCCGCCGCGCCCGCGAGCAGGGCGACCGCCCCGGAGGTCGCCGGCAAAAGGCGGGGCTCGGTCGCGGTTCGATCTGGAAATCGGCGGTTCGGCTCGATCACTTCGCGGGTCCTCGTCGGCCTCTTTTTCGCGGGCCGGAGCGGCGTGCGGGCCGGAAGGCTCGCAATTCGGTGCGGGGCGCACTCTCTATGGTGTCACTACACGCAGATTCGGAGCCGCTTTCGCGCTCACAGCGTTCTCGTCTTGACCCAACCGTTGTGCCGTTATAGTTTCGCGCGCCCCGAACGAACGCAAGTGGGAATTGGCTCTACCCTGGAAATGCAGCACCGGTCGGCGGTGCCTTTCCATTCGATCCTTGATGGACTCTTATCTCGCGGAGGAGAAATGCTCGATCGTCGTCCCGGAGCCCCTCGTCGTCCCGCTTCACGAACCTTACCCGCCCGTCTTTTCGGTCCGCTCGGGGCCTGCGCGCTGATCGCCTTGATGGCCGTGGCCGCGCCCCGGCCGGCCGCGGCGGGCAACGGCCACTTCCTGCACGGCGTCGGCGCCGTCAACAGCGCTCTCGGCGGCGCGGGCGTGGCGCTGCCCAACGACGCCCTCGGCGCCCTGGCCTTGAACCCGTCGCTGCTCGGGCGGCTGGACGGCTATCAGTTCCAATTCAGTCTGGAGAACGTCGATCAGCAGAACGCGGTCGAAAGCCACGTCGGGCCGTTCTCCGGCCGCACCGAGGACGAGGGGGACGACGCCGCGGTGCCGGCGTTCGGCTGGACCCACCATAAGCAGGACAGCCGCTTCGCCTTCGGCATGGGCTTCCTCGGCCTCGCCGGCTTCAGCGTCGATTACCCGCAGGATGGCACCAACCCGATCCTCGCGCCGCAGCCCCGCGGCTTCGGCCGGCTCTATTCGAGCTATCAGTACCTGAAGATCCCGTTCGCAGTCGCCTACCGGGCGAGCGACCGCCTATCGCTCGGCGCCTCGCTGAACCTCGCCCGCGCCACCCTGGCCGGCGACCCGGTCGGCTTCGCCGCGCCGGACTGCAACCCCACTCCGGGCGGCCTCGTCTGCTTCTTTCCGCGGGTCGATGCCGACAGCGCGATGGGCCACGGCCTTCAGGTCGGCGCCCACTTCCAGGCCAACCCGGCGTTCGCCCTCGGCTTCTCCTATACGACCGAGACGAAGTTCGAGGACTTCGAGTGGAACTCGACCCACGCCAATCCCAACCTGCCGAACTTCGGCACCGCGCGGAAGATCAAGTTCGAGCTCGGCGCCCCCGCCGTCGCCGCCCTCGGCCTCGCCTGGACGCCGAGCCCCAAGCTCGCCGTGGCGCTCGACGCGAAGCGCTTCTTCTACTCCTCCACCCCCGGTTTCGGCGACTCCGGCATCAACCCCGCCACCGGCGCGATCCGCGGCCCAGGCTGGGAGGACATCGACGTCTTCGCCCTGGGCATCCAGTACGCGGCGACGCCGAAGATCACGCTGCGCGGCGGCTACAACAAGAGCGACAACCCGATTCCGGACGCGCAGACGTTCTTCAGCCTGTTCGCGCCGGGGATCTTCGAAAACCACGCGACGGCCGGGCTCGGCTATCAGGTGGGCGAGAAGCTCCGGCTCGACCTCGCGTACTATCGGGCGTTCAAGAACGAGGCGAGCGGTCCGCTGTTCGCTCTGTCCGGACCGATCCCGGGAGCCGGCGTCCAGCAGGAAATCGCCTTGGAATCGATCATTCTGACCCTGTCGTTCCATTTGGATTGATCCAGGCGTAAGGTAGCAACCGTAAGCGAGCCCCGGAAGCGCTTGAGCTTCCGGGGTTTGCGCCTCAATCCCCATGCCGCAAATCTCAGAAACCCCCTACGGCTACGAAATCGTCTTCGAGAGCACGGTCGATCGCGACACGGCGCGGCGGATGCTCGAAGAGTTTCGCCGCACCGTCCGGCCGCGCGACGGCGGTTTTGCGGTCCTGGTCGATTTGCGCGCGACCCGCACCTTCACCGCCGAGGCGCAGGAGCTGGTCAAGCAGACGATCCTGATCTGCCGCGAAGCCGGCATGGGGAGGAACGCCGTGGTCACCCACAGCGTGATCGCCGGCCTCCAGGCGCGGCGCATGGTGAAGGAGACCGGCATCGCGCCGGAACTGCGCTATGTCGATGCGACCCTCCACGCCGACTGGCACGACCGGGCGCTCGCCTGGCTGATCGACGGCCTCGAGCCCGGCGAGCCGGACGACGCCGAATAGCCCGCCGAGTCGCTTCACCCGCGGCCCGAAAAACCTTTTCCTTACATCCCGCCCGACGGCTCGCCGCTCGAATCGTTAACTTTCGTTCGCAGCGTCAACTTTCGTTCGCGCGCCGACGGCGCCGTTCATCCCTGATTTTCCCTTATCGGTCCCCCCTACCAAAATGCCTGGCTAATTCTTGCCACGCCAAGGCGCCCTGGCGTACCTGTGATTATTAGATACGAGCTAATTTCGCTCGACTCTCATGTCCTGGGAGGTTTTATGTCTTCGATCGACCTGCAGCCAAAGTGCCTCGCCGTGCGCCGTCGTACCCTCCTCTCTCCCTTCGCTTTTGCCGGGCTGCTCGCCGTCGGCGCGGGCGCGTTCGCCCAAGGGGTGACTTTCCGCGACATTGCGAATGCCGACCACGGCATCACGTACCGCCGCACCCCTTCGGCCGACAACGCGATCGCCGAGGCGATCCGCCAACGCGGCACCACGAGCAAATTCGACGTCCTGCTCGGACCGGCCAAGGAGCGCGGCGCACCGGGCGTCGCCCTGCTCGACTTCGATGGCGACGGCGATCTCGACCTTTACGTCACGAACGGCCCGGGCCACGCCAACAGTCTCTACTCCAACCAGTTGCGCGAGACCGGTCAGGTGAAGTTCCGCGACGTCGCGCGCCAGGTGGGCGCCGGGCTCGCCGATCAGGACTCGACCGGCGTCTGCTTCGGCGACATCGACAACGACGGCGATCAGGATCTCTACGTCCTCGGCGCCAAAATGCCGAACCGACTGCTCGAATACCGGAACGGCCGCTATGTGGACGTTACCCCCCGCGCGGGAGTCGGTGGCGGTACTTTCAACCATTCCTCGTGCGCGATGAGCGATTTGGACGGCGACGGCCGGCTCGATCTGTTCATCGGCAACACGTTCGACTGGAAGAACAAGATGCCGATCATGGTCGAGCCTTTCGCCCTCAACCAGCCGAACCAGCTGTTCATGAACCGCGGGGGGCGGCGCTTCGTCGATGTGTCGGCCCGCGCCGGCATTCAGGGCGCGGTCAATGACATTTCCTGGGCGGTGGCGCTGTTCGATTACGACGCCGACGGCGACGACGACATCTTCGTCGCCAACGACCAGGGCGCGATCCCGCCCGCCCGTTACGGCGGCGTCGATCGCGGCTTCGTCCGCACCTACAAGAACGACGGCCACGCCCATTTCACGGAGGTCACCGCCGAGACCGGCCTGGGCAAGCCGGAGAGCCACATGGGGTTTGCGGTCGCCGACTTCGACGGCGACGGCACGCTCGACCTCGCGATCTCGAACATCGGCGACTACATCGAACCGTTCTTCGGCATCCCCTACACGCTCGGCGACCAGACGCAGCGCTGGTTCCTGAACAACGGCGACGGCACGTTCCGCGATCCGGGCGTCGGCGATCTGGTCTCTTCCGGCTGGAGCTGGGGCATCTCGCCGTTCGACTACGACAACGACGGCGACTTCGACTACGTAGGCCTCGGCGGCTTCGACATGTCGCTGATCGTCGACGAGTCGAACCCCGGCGTCATCCTGGTGAACGACGGCGACGCCCATTTCTCGCCCGACCTCTCGCTCGCCGCCGATCATTCCAGCCGCAACGACCACGGCGTCGCGGTCGGCGATCTCGACGGCAACGGCTTCGAGGACGTGGTCTCGGTCTCGATCGTCAACCGGCCCGCCGCCCTGCCGTTCACCCTCTATCCGACCAGCTACGGCAACTTCCTCGACGGCATCGCCGGCTTCGCGCCGGTCTGGTCGCTCACCGGCAACGGCGACGAGGCGCGCTGGAGCGGGATTCAGATGGAAAACGGCACGCTCGCGATCGAGCTGAACCAGGGAGGCAACGGCCGCAAGGGCGTGGACGTGAACGTCCTCGGCTCGATCGGCCTCACCGAGCGCGGCAAGGTGAACCGCGACGGCATCGGCGCGATCGTCTCGTTCACCCCCGACGGCGGAAGGAAAGCCACCCAACCCGTCCTCGGCGGATCGAGCCTCGCCTCGCAAGATTCGCTCACCGCCCACTTCGGCATCGGCGACACCGCCTCCGGAACCGTCGAAGTCGTCTGGCCCGGCCGGGTGAAAAACCGCCTCTACGGCGTCGCCGCCGGAGAGAAAGTCCGCTTCCCCGAAATCCCCTGCAGCTTCGACACCACGGAGACCCGCGGAGCCTACCGGGCCTGCGTCGCCAACGCCGTCCGAGATCTCCACCGCGCCGGAGCGATCGACCGAGCGCAGCAGGACCGGCTGCTCGCGAGCGCGCTGCGCGCCTATGACGAGCGCTGAAGACTGAGAACTGAGATATCTACTATCGTAGGGATGGGATGAATAGAGGCCCGGGTCCGGCGAGTTTGCCGGACTCGGGCCTTTGGCTATAGGGCGCTTGGTCCCCGCATGCCCTCTGCCAAGTAGGCGATTTGCGGATTGGTACAATACCGGCCGGCTCTGAGAGGTGTTTCATGCCTGACATTCGACCGGTTGCCCTTGCTGACGGCAGTGTTGTCCACTCGGATTCCGAGATCCTAGGGGGGACCCCAGTTTTTGTTGGAACCCGGGTGCCGGTCCAAACGCTTGTCGACTATCTCGAGGGCGGCTACAGCGTCGACGAGTTCTTGGACAACTTCCCCAGCGTCCGCCAAGCGCAAGTCAACGCGTTCCTCGACCAGGCGACCCAGGCACTTCTGGCACGCGTCGCGTGAAGCGCGTTCCTCAATCGAACTGAAGCAAAGTCTCTCCGCCGGATCAGTCGGAGCCCAGCGCCATGTTGAAGTAGACGACGCGTTCGGTCTCGACGAAGCCCAGGCGGGCGTGCATCGCCTGGCTCTCGACGTTCTCAAGCTGCGTATCCGAAGCCAGCTCGCTGCAGCCGCGGCTTTTCGCCCAGGCGACGACCGCTTGAACGAGGGCGCGAGCCGTTCCCTGACGACGCGCGGTGGGTTCGACGTACAAACCCTCCAGGAAAGCGACGGGGCTCGATTCCGTTCCGTTGACGTAGTCCGTGCGAAGAGAAGCCTCGACGAAGCCCAAGGCGGCGCCGGACTCGGCGACGGCGATGAACTGAGCGTAGCGTTCCGGCTCCTCGAGGAACGCTTCCATCTCGGCGAGATGTTCGGCTTCCCCTCCCTCAGGCCAGAGCGCTAGGCGCATCCTTAGCCACTGCGGATGAGGAAGCGAG
>DATMZU010000455.1:0-16413 GCA_035607435.1 Thermoanaerobaculia bacterium
CGTTTCGAACGAGGCCGAGATTCTCGCCGCGCTCGACGCCCAGAGAAACGCGGGCAACGAGCGATCACCGGAACCGGGACCGGGCTTCGAGGATGGAAGCTTTGCGCCTCCGCCGAGTGGACCGTCTTTGCCACCACCCAACCCTCGGGAAGAGGCCTACGCACGGGCACTTCGCTCTCCGCTCGAAGTGCGCTTGCCCGCGTCGGCGCCCTCGGCCGCGCCCGCCGCATCTCGCGGCCTGCTCGACGAGATCGGGGTCCCGCACGAACCCGGAGCGTTTCAGCCTCCGAGCCTGCGCGATCTCGTCGCCTCGAGCCTCGCGATTCCGGCAGCCAGCTTGCCGGGAGCGCCTGCTCCCGAAGCGCCCAGAACCACTCCGTCCCCAGCAGGCCCGACGCCGCTCGTCGTTCGGTTCGAACCGGCCTCACTCGTGCCCAGGCTACGGGCCGGCACTCTGATTCCTGCGCTCCTGTTGACCGCGATTCACTCCGACCTTCCGGGCGATGTGCTCGCCCAGGTCGAGCGAAACATCTACGACGAGAACCAGCGCCGGCTGGTCATTCCTCGCGGCTCCCGGCTGCTCGGGCGCTACGAAAACCAGCTCGCGCTCGGCCAGAACCGGCTGCTCATCGCGTGGACCCAGTTGCAGCTTCCGGACGGGCGAAGCCTGGCGTTTCCAGGTCTGCCGGCTGTCGCACGATCCGGAGAAGCCGGACTTGCCGGCGAGGTCCACAACCACACCGGACGGATCTTCGGCACAGCTCTCCTGCTATCTCTGATTACGGCCGGCATCCAGTTGAGCCAGCCTCAGGAGTCGGCCGCGTTCGGGCAGGGCGCTTCGGCGCGTCAGGTGGGCGCCGCGGCTGTAGGCCAAGAGCTGGGCTCGCTCACCACCGAAATACTCCGCCGCAATTTGCGGATCGCGCCGACGATCCGCCTCGAACGCGGCACGCCGTTTCACGTCTTTTTAAACGCCGATCTGGTCTTCGAGGAGCCCCGGTGACGGCCGAACGGCGGGGTCTCCGCGAAGTGCCGCTTACCCAGCTCGCGCCCGACCCGACGCAGCCGCGAACGTTCTTTGACGAAGCGGGACTCCGCGAGCTTGCGGCGAGCCTTGCCGCCCATGGTGTGCTAGAGCCGCTGCTCGCCACCGAGAACCCGGATCCCGGGTCGCGGGAAGCGACGCCCTACCTCCTGCTTGCCGGGGAGCGCCGGTGGCGGGCGGCCCAGATCGCGGGGCTCGCCACCGTCCCCGTCCTCGTCCGCGAGGAGCCGGCGACGGGGCTTGATCGGACGCTGCTTCAACTCGCCGAAAACGATGCTCGGGAAGATCTCTCGCTGCTCGATCGAGCCCGGGCGCTCCAACAGATGGTCGAACAGTCAGGGCTCGCCAAGAGGGCGATCGCCGAGCGGCTCGGAAAGTCGCTCGCCTGGCTTTCCAACCTGCTCGCTCTCGCCGCCGCCGAAGGCACCGCCCTTCAGGCGCTCGAAGAGGGTCTGATCCGCCACGCCGAGACCGCGAGGCAATTCCAGAAGCTGCCGACCCGGGATCAGAAGGACTTGCTCTCCCGCGCGGGCTCGCGCGGAGAGGCGATCACGCTGCGTCAGGTGCGCGACCGTGCAACTCGCATTGAGGCGCGAGAGGCCGCGCGCCGGGAGACCAAACCCAAACCGCCACTGCCGGCCTCGGATCGCGCGACCGATGCGCTGCTCGATCTGACTACCCCACCCGAGCTCGATCTCGTGGCGCTCGGCGAAGTCTCCGCTCCCGCTCTCCGCTACCTGCTCGAGCTCGTCGGGGCCGGCCCGATGAGCCATCGCGCAGTCACCTCCGAAACCGCCCCCGGGCTCGTGGCCGAACTGCATCAGCTACTCGCCCGCGCGCTCACTCCGTCCGACTGACCTTCACCGCTTCGATTGAACTCGAACCCGTTCCTCAAGGAGCCCTCTGAACATGCGCCCTCTTCGCCACTTCGCTCTCGGTCTACTCGGTTTCTTCTCGCTTCTTCCACCCGCGCTCGCGCTCCCCACACTCCGGGCTCCGATGCCCGCCGTCCTTCAAACCGATGTGGATCGCAGCGGAACCGTGACCTGCGGCGACGTCCTCCGCTACACGCTCACGATCGAGCCGCAGACCGAATTCGGCACCGACCTGCAGAGCGTCGTCTTCGACATCGTGCCGGACACCAACATCCTGTTCGATCCGACGAGCGTCGTCGCGGTCAATTCGAATCAAACCGTGCGGGTGACGGCTGATCCTCTCTCGCTCCACGTCGAGCTCGGCCGCGTCTGCAACTCCACAGGCTGTCCTGGGCCGCCGGCCAGGGTGACGTTCGATGGACAGATCCGCGTCCTCAACACGGGCTCCGCGGTTTCGATCCAGGGTGAGGTCTCAGGCGGCAACTTCGCGATGACCCGGACCGATGGCACGCCGGATGCGGCGATCGAGCCGACGGTGACGCCGTTCGTCCCCTGCCCGCCGACGGTGATCCTGCGCGCGACGAAGACCTGGTCGCTCGTCGAGGATCTCGACCGGGACGGCAAGCCCGATCCGGGCGACTCGATCCGCTACGCCGTCCAGGTTCAGAACACCACAAGCTTTACGGCGCACGGCGTCCGGTTCGACTCGGGCGTCGATTCGAACTCGACCCTGCTCGTCGGTTCGGTGACGACCACCCGGGGCTCGGTTCTGCTCGGCAACACCCCGGGAAACACCGCCGTTCGCGTCCAGGTGGGAGACCTCGCGGGAAACGCTTCGACCACGATCACGCTCGATGCGCGGATCGCGGCACCCTTTCCTCCATCGGCGTCCCAGATTGCCTGCCAAGGAACGGTCTCCAGTACCACGGGCGATTTCGCCAACTTCCTGACCGACGATCCTTCGACTCCTGCCGCGAACGATCCGACGCGCACGACGATTGACTTCGATCCCGATCTCGCCCTCACCAAATCGGACGGCGGCGCGCTCGCCGCGCCGGGTCAAATCGTCCCCTACACGCTCGGCGTCTCGAACCTCTCCTCGCGCCAAGCCGCCGCGAACGTAACCCTCTCGGAGGTCGTGCCGGCGAGCGCCACGTTCTCGTCCAAGGGATCGAGCCCGGGCTGGAATTGCCTCGGACGCAACTGCACTCTGCTGCTCGGCACGGTCGGTCCCGCGGCTTCACTGACCCGAACCTTCGCGATCCGGATCGACGCTGCACTCCCCGCGGGTACCTCCACTTTCGACAATCCGGCGCGTGTCATGGACGACGGCGCGAACGGTCCCGAGCCAAGCCTCAAGAACAACACTGCGTCCGATTCGACGCCGCTCGATCGCACCCGAGCCCGGCCCGACCTCTCGATCACGAAGGACGACGGGGGAGCCCATGTCCGACCAGGCCAGGTGGTCACCTATTCGTTACGGGCCTCGAACCTCGGTCCTCTGGGCGCTTCCGGCGTCATCTTGCGCGAGATGGTGCCCGCCCATTCGACCTTCGTCGCGAAGGGGTCCTCGGCCGGCTGGTCGTGTCCCGACGGAAGTGTCGCGGGAACTTCCTGCTCGCTCGCTCTGGGCATCTTGGATGGAGGCGGCCCCGGCTCGAGTCGAAGTGCGACGTTTGCGGTTCGGGCTGTGAGCCGATTCCCAGCGGGTATCGAGAGCCTTTCGAACACTGTCCGGATTGAGGATGACGGCACGAACGGTCCCGATGCCGATCTTGCCAACAACTCCGCAACCGATCTGACGCCGCTCGATGGTGTCGCCCCGAACCTGAGAGTCGCCAAGCGCTTCGATTCGAGCTCCGGCCACCTGCCCGGCGAGGTCATGGTCTGGTTTCTCCTTTGGGAGAACACCGGCAACCAGGATGCCCCGAACGTCACGCTTTCCGACGCGATTCCGCCTTACACGACGTTTGTGGCGAAGGAGTCCTCTCCGGGATGGACCTGTGCTCCGGGAGCTGCCACCCAGACGATTTGCACCCGTGCCCTGGGAACGGTGCCCGCCGGCTCGGGCGGAGAGGCGGTGCTCGCCTTGCGGATCGCCACCCCGTTCCCGGCAGGAGTGGAGACCCTCACCAATTGCGCGGAGCTCGGCAACAAGATCATCCGGGCTCCCACCGCGTGCTCCGAAGTGCCGATCGTGGCCGATCCGGACCTTTTCCTCACCAAGTCGGATGGTGGAATCTCCACCCGGGCAGGGCAGACCGTGGCGTATGTCCTCCAGTATCAAAATCGAGGCAACCAAGGCTCTCGCGGTGTCGGAATCGAAGAGACGCTGCCGGAGCACACGACGTTTGAGGCAGCCGGTTCAACACCCGGTTGGACCTGCACCGGTCGCACCTGCAAGCTGGGTGTCGCCGACCTTCCCGCCGGAGACTCGGGTTCGGTCACCTTCGCGGTCCGCCTGGATGCCTCGATTCCTCAAGGCATCACCCAGATCGTCAACGCCGCGTTCATCGCCGACGATGGTTCGAGCGGCGGAGACCTCCATCCGAAAGACAACTTTGCCTCCGACATGACTCCGATCCAGGGGACCGACCCTGGGCCACGCCCTCGATTGATCGCCGCCAACCAGGATCGGTTCCGCGTCGATCTCGGAACGCCGAACATGGCCGACGTCGGCGACCGGATCGTCTACACCGTCGTGATCAATAACATCGGCCCAGGAAACGCCATGGATGTCGTGTTCCGGTCCGGGACTGATCCGCGGACGTCGCTCGTCGCGGGCTCGGTCACCACCATCTCCGGCACAATCGTCCGAGGGAACCAGGCCAACGACGGCGCGGTGGAGGTGCGCATCCCGACGATCCCTAAGGGCCAAGCGGCGATGATCACGTTCGAGGTCAACGTCGATGTGTTCGACACGCGCCCGATCTCATGCCAAGGAGAGTTTCTCGCCGGCAACACGGACCCCGGCGTCACCGACGATCCCGATACGCCGACCCCGAACGATCCGACGCTCACCCCGTACGCCCTGCCCGCCGGTCCGGCGATGGACATTCCGACTCTCGGCGAACTGGGCTTAGGCTTGCTCATCCTTTTCATCGCGGGCGGCGCCTTTCCCCATTTGCGGCGTCTGGGAGATCTTCATGGGTAGGCCTCGCCCACGGTCTGCTCTCGCCGCGGTGGTCGACATGCTGGAAATCCAGACCGCAACGCTCGACGCTCCAGAGAGCGCCGAGCTGGTCGGCCATTGGCGGGAGATGTCGTATCGCAAGATCTTGATCTTGGCCTTGAAGGACCTACAGGGGGTCAGCCAGCGAGTTCCCGAGCTACGCCAAGGGAGTCTTTCTCTCGCGAAGCGTAGCGAGGTGCGTTCCTCGTGCGCCAAGGTCGCCAATGCGCTGGCGTTTTTCGCCGCCCGGGTCGCCGAGCATCCGGCACCGGGCACCGAATCCCGCGCGGAGGGCGCGTCGTGAGACGGTTCTCCGCCAACCTGTCGGCGAGCTTGCTCGCCGGCAGGTTGTTTCTTCTCTGGGGTCTCCTGGGGTCGGCGGTCTGGGCGCAGACGGTCTCGGTTCCTCCTTGCACGCCGCTTGAGCTCCGTGCGAAGGGAGTGACCGGGCGACCGCCCCTCCGGACCTTTTGGACGCTTCCCGGGGGCGGTCGCTCCCGCTCGAACCCGACCCTGTTCGATCCCGGGCGCCGACCGCCCGGCGTCTACAGAGCGACGTTTACCGCGGTCAACGGATTCGGTCGCGCTTCGCTCGGGGTCACCTTCGTGATCGAAGGGCTTCACTTCCGGGAAGCACTTTCCTACGAGAACCTCGGGGAACTTCAGATCCGGGTTGCGGTCTCGACCGAAGGGGCCGCCGAGCTTCAATGGATCTGGGGCGACGGAACGTCCTCGGCTTGGCTCCCCTTATGCGACGGAATCACTTTGACCCACCGCTACCCGAGGGCGGGCACCTACACGCTCCGCGCCCGGGCGCGCAACTGCCGCGACCCAATCCTCCAGAGCCCACCGGTTTCGGTCCAGGTCACGACCCTTCCCGACCCAAAGATCCTCGCCTTCGAGGCGCAGGGCTGCACGCTCGGTTTCTGCTTGTTCGCGCCGGGAGTGCCGATCCGTTTTGACCAGCGGTTCGAGGGAAGCCCTTCGGCGTATCTCTACGACTGGGACGGTAACGGCACGTTCGAGGAGGTAGCCGGTTCTCCGGTCGCCAACCATGCCTATCCGGCGCCGGGGATCTACACCCCGGTACTTCGAATCCTGACAGGCCGGCGTTCGGCGACGCTCCGGCATGCGGCACTGATCCTGGTGCAGTACCCACCCGAGCAGGAGTCTCCATAATGTTTTCCGGCCTTGCTATCGGGGACGAACGAAACGGCGAGCGGATTGTGCAGGCCAAAGCGCTCATCTACTGCACGCTTCCCCAGCGCCTCTGCGAGGTGCAATCCGTCACGCGCGTCGCGCGGACTTCCCCATCCGAACGAATGCGCGTTACGTTCAGCTCGGTCGATCCTCATGTGGCCATCGCTTTCGGAGCCGATCGGGCGTTGCTCGGATGGATTCAGACTCGCGGATTTCGAGACGGCATCGTCTCGCTCGAATCGCTCACCGATTTTTTCCGAGCCTTCGGCCTTGCCCGCGGTGGCCGAGAGTATCGGACCTTTCGCGAACGCCTGCGGCGTTTGGAGTGCCTATCTCTCACCCTTCATCTCGAAACCCCTCAGGAAGACGCCCGGGTGTATCTCCATCCGGTACGGGCCACTCGAATGCCGCGGGCGACTTCGGTTCTCGGCCCTGCGAGCCCCGCACCGCTCGTCCATAGCCGCGGCAGATACGGCTTTGAGCTCAACGGCGACTTCCATGCCTACCTGCGTCAGAACCCGGTGCCTCTCCCGCTTTCGCTCCTGCGCCACTTTCATAACCGACCGAAGGCCTGGGATCTTGCGGTCTTCGTGCTCTATCGCTGCTTTGCAGCTCGGGTGCCTTCCGTGGTTCCTTGGGCCGACCTCCTTTCCCAGATGTCGTCGGAGGATCACTATCCTCGACGCCTCAAACACTCCCTGGCGCAGATCCTTGCCGAGATCCGCCTCGTCTATCCCGATTTTCCTGTGCGCTTCCTACCGGGTTTCCACGGCTTGCACGTGGAGCCCTGGGGGGTGCGCGGTAGTTCACTTCGAATCTCCGAGAAAGACTCTCGGCGATGAACGGCGGTCGGCACGCTACGGAGACGCTGGCCGAAACTCTCGAAGAGCTCACGGGAGAGATTCGGTCGCTGGCGGAACGGCTGGCAGCTCTAGAGAGCGATCATTGCCCGCCTCCGACCGAGATTCTCACCGTGCCGCAGTTTGCGGCCAAGCATCCAACCTTCTCCGTGGGGCGGCTGCGTCGTCTGGTCTTTGGCCGTGAGAATAATGGCCTGACTGAATCCGGCGCCCTGCTTTGGCGCGGCCGGCTTCTGTTGCTCGACGAAGCCGCCTTCCTTAGGTGGTTTCACCGCTTTTCGTTCAGCGATCCTTTGCGTTCCTCAAGGAGCTTGCCCGTCGCCCGCCGGGGTCGACCCTCCCCCAGGGTCGGCCGCCATCGTTGAGATGGGTCGTTCAACTACTTCCTGGAACACCTCTGTGCTCAATACCGCTTGCTGCTCCTGCCCTTGCGCCAGGGTCTTGACTGCCGGATCAAGGAACTTCGCTGACATGCGCTCGCCGACCTCTCTCAAGTGCCCATTCGTCAGGTGAGCGTACCGGGCTGTCATCTGTGGCGTGCGATGGCCGAGCACTTGTTGGATTTCCCGGAGCGACGCGCCGCTCATCGCCAGGTAAGACGCTGCCGTGTGCCGCAGATCGTGAAATCGAAAGTCTTCGACTTTTGCGTTGCGAAGCGCCGTTTCCCAAGCCTTCCGCGGAAAGTTGGGGGCACCCCGTTCGGTCACGAAGACGAAGTCCCGATCGCTTTTAATCTCGCCGACGAAGCGCTCGAACCTTTTCACGAGGGAATCGACCATCGGCACGGTCTTTGGGTCGTCGTTCTTCGAACGCCGGAAGTGAATGAGGCCCTGCCTCAGATCGATATCGCGCCACCGGAGCGCTAGCAGCTCGCCCTCGCGCGCACCCGTTACCAGGGCCGCCAAGACCAATAGCTCCAGCCTGGGGTTCGCGCTCTGCTCGCAGCTTCGAAGGAGGGCTTCGAGTTCGGAGTCCGACAAGTGCCGAACCCGCCCCGAAGGCTCCTTGAGGCGGCGAAGTTTGAGGGCCGGATTCGCCTTTAGCCACTCCCAATCGCGCGTGGCGATCGAGAGCACATGGGACAGTGCCGCCACATAGCGGTTGACCGTCGCCGGTCGGACCGAGCGTGAGAGGTTTTCGCGTGCCGCGGCGATCGCCGGTGGGCGTAGGTCCGCCAGCGGGACCGTTCCAATCCGCTCCAACCACCAATCCAGCTGCCGGATGCGGTTAGGCCGGTCGGTCATCGCTACGCTCGGCAGATACTCTTCAACATAGCGACGGATCGCATCGCCAACCGTCGTTCGTTTTGCCCTCGGCGCGGGACGAGCCCGATCGCCAACCGAGAGTTCGCGCCCGGTCCGAACCGCGGCCTCGGCTTCCGTTCCCCATTGGCGTGCATCGGTTAGGCGCTCGAAGGTTCGGGTGATCGGGGCCGATCCGCCGAGGCGAACTTGGACCTGATAAACGGTCGAACCATTCTGCAGAACTCGGCGTCGGAAGGTAGGCATGTCACACATCCCCTCTAGAGAGTGTGACAAAATTGTGACGCGAAACAGGACTAAATGCAACCCTTGGATCTAAGTTGTTGATTCTATTGGTGGGCGGTCAGGGGCTCGAACCCTGGACCCACGGATTAAAAGTCCGTTGCTCTACCAACTGAGCTAACCGCCCGAAAGGCAGGAACTGCGAAGCGCGGAGTATAGAGGATGGCGCGCGGTCGAGTCGAAGTTGTTCGTCCTCTTATCGCTCGGCGAGGACTTGGGGGAGGCGCTGGCTGGTCAGGCGTTGGAGCGCCGGGTGGTTGCGGACGATGGTTTCTTCGCGGCGGGGGCCGGTGGAGGTGAGAACGATCGGGGTGCCCAGCTCCTGTTCGATGAGGTCGATGTAGTCTCGCGCCGCCTGGGGCAGATCGGCGTGCTCCAGGGTGCCGACGGTGGAGGTCTTCCAGCCCGGGACGGTGCGGTAGACGGGTTCGGCGCCTTCCAGCAGGTGGCGTTCGGCGGGGAGGGTTTTGACCACTTCGCCGCGGACTCGGTAGCCGGTGCAGATCGGTATCTCCGCCAGGGTGTCGAGCACGTCGAGCTTGGTGAGCGCGATGCCGTCGATGCCGTTCAGGATCTTGGCGTAGCGGGCGACCACCAGGTCGAGCCAGCCGCAGCGGCGGGGGCGGCCGGTGGTGGTGCCGAACTCGTTGCCCCGCTGGCGCAGGTACTCCCCCTCTTCGCCGGCCAGCTCGGTCGGGAACGGCCCTTCGCCCACGCGGGTGGTGTAGGCCTTGAGCACCCCCATCGCGCCGTGAATGCGGGTGGGAGCGACCCCCGTGCCGGTCGCCGCTCCGCCGGCGGTCGAGTTCGAGCTGGTGACGAAGGGGTAGGTGCCGTGATCGACGTCGAGCATAGTCCCTTGCGCCCCTTCGAACAGCAGGCACTTGCCGGCGTCGATCCATTCGTTCAACAGGACGGCGGTGTCGGTGATGCAGGGCCGCAGGCGCTCGGCCCAGGCACGGCATTGGTCGGCGAGCGAAGCCGGGGACGGGAGCGGATCGCCGCCCAGAGCGGTGATCTCGGCCTGGATGTGCGCGAGCTGGGCGCGCAGGCGATCTTCGAGGTCGGGCGCCGAGAGGTCGGAGACCCGGAGGCCGATGCGCGCCGCCTTTCCCTCGTAGGCCGGGCCGATGCCGCGCGAGGTGGTGCCGATTTTCTCGCGTCCCCGGGCGCTCTCGCGCGCCTTGTCGAGCGCGGCGTGGGGCGGCAGCAGGAGGTGGGCGCGGTTCGAGACGAACAGCCGGCCGTCGAACCGGACCCCCGCCTCGTAGAGCTTCGCCAGCTCGGCGAGGAAGGCATCGGGCGCGAGCACCATGCCATTGCCCAAGGCGCACAGCATGCCCGGATGGAGCACGCCGGACGGCACCAGGTGGAGCGAGAAGTGCTGATCGCGAAACTTGACCGTGTGGCCGGCGTTGTGCCCGCCCTGGTAGCGGACCACGGCATCGAACGCCGGGCAGAGAAGATCGACGATCTTGCCCTTGCCCTCGTCCCCCCATTGCATGCCGACGATCACCATGTTCGCCATGAGCCGGACCTCGAAGAAGAAAAACCTGGGGGCCGGACCTATCCCGGCGCCGCCTACGGAAGCGGGTGAGGCTAGCAGATGGGCCCGGGAGCGACAAGGGAATGCTACGATCCGCTTCATGGAGACCTTCCTTTCCGTCGGCGTAGTTCTCCTGCCGCTGGCCTACCTGGTGGTGGCCGCGGCGTACGGCTTTCTGTTCTTTTCCGTTCCCTCCAAAGCGAGCCGCTGGGCGACTCCGGCGCTGCTCGGCACGCTCGCCTTCCACCTGCTCTATCTCGTCGTCCTGGCGTATCGCTGGCACCAGTTTCCGGCGGCCACGGTGGCGCAGGCGCTGTCGATCATCGCGTTCGCGATCGCCGGGGTTTACGCCCTGGTCGAGTGGCTGGGACGCGAGCGCTCGACCGGCTTCTGGCTGGTCGGCCTGGTGTTCTTCTTCCAGCTCTTCTCCTCCCTGCTCGGCCGCCCGGTCCCGCCCGATCTCGCCCGGTTCAAGGACGGCGTGATCGCGATCCACATCTCGCTCGCGCTGCTCGGCTACACGGCGTTCGCGATCGCCGCGGGCTACGCCTTCCTGTTCCTCCAGCTCTACCGCGACCTCAAAGGGGGGCGCTTCTCGACCTTTTTCGGCAAGCTGCCGCCGCTCGAAGCGCTCGAACGGATGATGCTCGGCGCGCTGGTGACCGGTTTCGCCGCTTTGAGCGGCGCCGTGCTCAGCGGCATCCTGTTCGCGCAGCGGGAGTTCCCAGCGGTTTGGCATCACGATCCGAAAATCATCGCGACGGCGGCGATCTGGCTGCTCTACGGAGCGGCTCTCGCGCTCCATCGATTCCGTCGCTGGCAGGGCAAGCAGACCGCGATCGTGGCGCTCACCGGCCTCGGCGCGATTCTGTTCTCGCTGTTCGCAGTCAACTTCTTCTTCACCGACTTTCACGGGTTCCTCTGACCATGGCGCGACCCGACGGCCCGCCCCTGCTGTTGGTCGGCACCGACTACCGGCTCGCGCCGTTGGAGCTGCGCGAGCGGGTGGCGCTTTCGCCGGCCGAGACCGAGGAGCTGCTGGTGGCGCTGCTCGCCCGTCCGGCGATCGGCGAGGCGTTCGCGCTCTCCACCTGCAACCGGACCGAGGTGTACCTGGCCCCGCGCGACGAGCGGGACGAGGAGACCGCCTACCGCGAGCTGCTCGACCTGCTGTTCCTCGCCCGGGCGCCGGAGCTGGGCCAGCCGGGCCGGCTGTTCGTGCAGCGGAACCGCGAAGCGGCGCACCATCTGCTCTCGGTCGCCTCCGGGCTCGAATCGATGGTGCTCGGCGAGCCGGAGATCCTGGGCCAGGTGAAACAGGCCGCGGGAATCGCCGAGCAGGTGGGGTCCGGCGGACCGGTGATGCAGCACCTGCTGCGCGCCGCGATCGAGGCGGGCGGCAGGGCGCGGCGCGAGACCGGCATCGCGAGCGGCGCCGTCTCGCTCGGCTACGCGACGGTCGAGCTGGCCAAGAACATCTTTCGCGAGTTGGAGCAGTGCCGCATTCTGATCCTCGGAGCCGGGGAGACCGCGAAGCTGGTGGCGCGCAACCTGCTCGAGCGGGGCGCTCGCAAGCTCACGGTCGCGAACCGGACGGCCGAGCGGCTCGAAGCGATGCGCCGCGAGCTGCCGACGATCGAAACCCTGCCGTTCGATCAGCGCGTGGCCGCGCTCGCCGGAGCCGACCTGATCGTCGTCGCGACGGGAGCCGAAGAGCCGGTGCTCACCCGCCGCGACCTGTCCGCGGCGATGGACGTGCGCGGCAGCCGGCCGCTCCTGGTGGTCGATCTCGGCGTGCCGCGAAACGTCGATCCGGGCGCGGCGAAGATCGGCAACCTGTTCCTCCACACCATCGACTCGCTCCAGAACCTGATCGAACGCAACCTCAAGCGGCGGCGGGAAGAGGTGCCGAAGGTCGAAGAGCTGCTCGGCCGCGAGCTCGACCGGTTCTTTTCCTGGTACAAGAGCCTCGACGCCGAGCCGATCGTGGCGGAGCTGCAACGGCAGGCCGAAGAGATCCGCAAACGCGAGCTGGCCGCGGCCTACGCGCGATTTCCCGCCGAGACCCATGCCGACCTCGATCGCCTGACCCGCTCGCTGGTGAAGAAGATCCTCCATCATCCGAGCGCCCGGCTGCGCGACGTCGAAGGCGAAAACACCGCCGCCCGCCTGGCGATCGCGCGCGACCTGTTCCGCCTCGATTCCCGCACCGACCCGACCGACGGAAACAAGGAGTGAGCTTGGAGCGAGAGGTCCTTCTGAGGCTCGGCACCCGCCGAAGCCCCCTCGCCCTCGCCCAATCGGGGCAGGTGGCGCGCGCGCTCGAAGCGGCTCAACCGGGGCTGCTCGTCGAGCTGGTGCCCATCGAAACGATGGGCGACCGCACGGCGGGCGATCTCGCGAAATTCGGCGGCAAGGGGCTGTTCACCGCCGAGCTGGAGCAGGGCCTGCTCGCCGGCTCGCTCGACTTCGCGGTACACAGCCTCAAGGATCTTCCCGTGGCGCTCCCCGAAGGGCTCGAAATCGCGGCCTACCCGCAGCGCGCGGACGGGCGGGACGCGATGATCTCCGAGCTGTCTTCGGACCTCGCCGGCCTGCCGGAGGGCGCTGAGCTGCTCACCGGCTCGCTCCGCCGCCGGGCGCAGATCCTCGCGCTGCGACCGGACCTGCACGTCGAGCCGATCCGCGGCAACGTCGATACCCGCATCCGCAAATGGCGCGAGCGGGGCGCGGCCGGAGTGATCCTGGCGGCCTCGGGGCTTGCGCGCCTGACGATCGACCGTCCGGAGCTGGCGGAGCTGCCGATCCACCTGCTCTCCCCGACCGAGATGGTGCCCGCCCCCGGCCAAGGAATCCTCGCGTTAGAAGTCCGGTCGGGCAGCGCCGCGCGCGAGATCTGCGCCCTGCTCGACCACCCCGGCAGCCGCCGCGAGGCGCAGGCCGAACGAGCGGTGGTCGCCGCCTTCGGCGGGGACTGCACGCTGCCGCTCGCCGCGTTCGCCCAAAGCTCGGGAACCGCGACGGGGCTGCACCTCTCGCTCTTCCTCGGAACGCCGGACGGCGTGCGGACTCTCCGCCACGAAGCGACCGGCAATGATCCGCAAGCGCTCGCCGCGGCCTGCGTCGAGGCGCTTCGGGCGGCAGGTGCCGACGAGATCCTCGCGGCGATCCGTTCCGCCGGAGCCGAATAGCGGCGAACAATCCAGCCCCTCGCGAACGACCGCAATGAATCCCGTTTCCGGTCCGACCGCTCCCCCTCTCGCCGGCCTGCGGGTTGTCGTCACCCGCGCCGAGGCGCAAGCGACCGAGCTGGCGCGCCTCTTGTCCGAGGCCGGCGCCTTCGTCGCGGCCCTGCCGCTGATCGAAGTCATCCCTCCCGCCGATCCGCGACCGCTCCTCCGCGCCGCCTCGGAGCTACCGCTCTACGACTGGGCGGTCTTCACCTCGGCGAACGGCGCGCGCGCCCTGCTCGACGCGGCCGAAGAGTCGCTCCCCGCGCGCCTCGCGATCGCCGTGGTGGGAAATGCCACCGCCGCGGTCCTCCGGGAAGCCGGTTTCGAACCCCGGCTCATCGCGACGAAAGGCAACGCCGAAGCCCTGCTGGCCGATCTCGCTCCGCACGTCGCCCACGCCCGAGTCCTCCTCCCCCAGGCAGCCGACGCCCGCCCGATGCTCGCCCGAGGGCTCGAAGCCGCGGGCGCGGATCTCTCGATCGTCATCGCCTATGACAAGCGCCTGCCGCCCGATGCCCCGACGCGCGCCGCGACGCTGTTCTCGTCCGGCCCCCTCGGTTGGGTGACTTTCACGAGCGGCGGCATCGCAAGGCGCTTCGCCGACCTCTTCGGCCGCGACTGGCCCGAGCGCCGCCGGGATCTCCTCGGCGCGTCGGTCGGCCCGGTCACCAGCGCCGACCTGCGCGCGCTGGGCGTCGAACCGGCGGTCGAAGCGGCGCAGCCGACGGACGAGGCGCTGGTCGCCGGGATCGTCGCCAGGGTCAACGGGTCTTACCGACCGTCCCTTTAGGCTACGGGCCGGCCGCTCTCCCGCGCGAGCACCTGAGCCCGCCACTTGGTTTCATCGACTCCGACGATGAGGAGCCACAGCGCCATGGCGACTTCGGCCACCAAGGTGGGCCGCAGCTTGTCGATGTAAGGCACCGGCGGCAGGTCGAGGAAACCGAGGAAGCTGTAGTTGGTCAGGTAATAGGCCCCGGCAACGATCATGAGAACGCCGAGCAGGCGGGGGAAGAACCTAGACTTCCACAGGAGATATCCGGTGAGGATGCAGAACACGCCGAAGTAGGCGAGGCTCAGGCCGAACCCGGGTCCGAAGAGACGGATCGGGCCGCGCACGAGGGCCTGAACCTGAGCGGGTCCGAAGGCCGCGTATTCGGGCAGGCGGAGCAGCAGAAGCGGTTCGATGTAGTGGGTGGCGTTGACCGCCTCCAAGGTCGAGGAGGCGACGATGAAGAGCAGCGCGAGAAGGGCGACGCGAGGGTTCACCACCTTGAGCAGCTCGTAGAGGAGGAGCCCCAGCGGCAGGTTGCACATCACCACGATCACCGCCGCAGAAAAACCCATGCGCAGCAACCGCTCGTGCGCCAAGAGGTTGGCCACCGTCTGCGCCATGTCGTCGGGCACGATGAGCGCGCCACGCACGTACAGATAGGCGAAGAGGGCGCAGCCGGTGATGACCAGGTAGATCGCACCCGCGACGCGGGCGAGCAGGCGAGGGTGCTCCGTCTAGGTCATGAGATGTCTCCGTCGAGGCTCTCAAGCGACGGCAGGGCCGCTTTCCCGAAGTGTACTCGCTGCTTGCCAAGGAGCCGCCTTACCGACGGACGTGGCGCTGGTCGTGGGGATCGTCGGCAGGGTAAACTGAGTAAGTCATTGAGGGAAAGGGATCTACGCCTCCCTCTTCGGGAAGATTCAGGCTACGCCAAGGAAACGACATGCTGATCCACCGCTTGAAAGTCTCCGGCCTGCTGTCGTTCGGCCCAACGGGTATCGATTTGCCGTTGGAGGGCTTGAACGTCCTGATTGGCCCAAACGGTTCCGGCAAGTCGAACTTTCTCGAAGTGCTGGCGCTGCTTCGGGCCGCTCCGAGCCAACTACCGGAACCGGTAAAACAGATGGGGGGAATCAAGGAATGGCTCTGGAAGGGTCCGGCGTCTCGGACTGAAGCTGTGATCGAGGCGCTTGTCGATGCCCCGGCAGGCCCGACGCCCGTTCGCCACGTTCTACAAGTCAGCGAGCACGGCGGCCGCTTCGAGGTTACAGACGAAAGGATCGAGGACGAAACCCCACTGAGCGGCGCCACCGAGCCTCATTTCTACTACCGATTCCAGCAAGGACATCCGGTACTGAACGAGCTGTCCAAACCTCGGCGAGATTTGAAGCGAGATAGTTTGAAGCCTGAGGAGTCGATCCTCTCGCAGCTGCGGGATCCCGAGGCCTACCCCGTGCTGAGCTGGCTGCAGGACCAGTACGAAGGTATCCGCCTGTATCGCAACTGGGCGTTCGGACCGGGCGCCGCCTGGCGCCGCGAGCAAAGCGCTCAGGGCCGGAGCGACCATCTGAACGACGGCGGCGAAAACCTCGTCTTGGTGCTTTCGAAGTTCCGTTCTCAGGCCAAAATTGATCTGCTCGAGTCGCTACGCAAGCTATTTGACGGAATCGTCAACCTGAACCTTTCGGTCGATGGCGGCAACGTCCACCTATTCCTGGAAGAGAGCGGCGGCCGCGAGATTCAGGCCTCCCGCCTCTCCGACGGAACATTGCGTTACCTGAGCCTCCTGGCCATTCTTCTCCATCCCGACCCGCCCCCGTTGATCGCGATCGAAGAGCCTGAGCTCGGCCTCCACCCGGACGTGATTCCCCACGTCGCCGAGCTACTGGTCCGCGCCGCAGAGCGCACCCAGCTCGTAGTGACCACCCACTCTCGCATGCTGGTCGATGCCCTTTCCGATCGCCCTTCCAGCGTCGTGGTCTGCGAAAAGGTGGACGGCGAATCCCGCTTCGAAAGGCTCGACCGAGCGGCGCTCGCCGATTGGCTGAAAAAGTACACCCTCGGCGATCTCTGGAGCATGGGCGAGCTGGGAGCGAATCGCTGGTGACCGCGAAGATCTACGCCGAAGGGGGCGGCGAAGGTCAGCTCCTGGACACGTTGTTT
>DATMZU010000473.1:0-3898 GCA_035607435.1 Thermoanaerobaculia bacterium
TCGCCAGCTTTTGCGCACGCTGGTCTTGGAGCGGCTCGGCCTCGGACCGCCATCCGGCGCGCTGGTCGGGCCGCTCCAGGCGGTGTCGGTGGCCAAGACTCCCGCCCTTCACCCGGAGTCCTACAGCTATTGGAACGCCCGCTTTCCGGCCCTGATCGCGGCTCTGGGCCGCCGGACCGGGGAGGAGGCGCTCCGGTCGTCGGTGGAGGAGCTGCTCTCGCCGACGCCCGGGCACGCGGAAACTCCGGCGACGTTCGCCGAATTCGCGGCGATCCTGAAGCGCCGGAGCGAGCGCGATCCCGAGCCGATGCTCCGCGACTTTTTCCTCGCCGGCAAGCTGCCGGAGCTGGTGCTCGAAGAGGTGGATTTCCGTCCCGCGGGCAGCGGTTGGCGGGTGACCGGCCGGGTCCACAATCTGGGCGACGGCGAGTCGATCTGCCGCGTGGTCCTCTCCACCGAAGTGGGGCCGGTCGAGACGGAAGTCCGGACCGGCACAGCGGAGAGCACGGCGTTCTCCTTCGCGACCGCTCACCGGCCGCAGGGGGTTTTTCTCGATCCCGACGAGGAATGCCAGCGCCTGGTGCGCCTCGGGTTGCCCCGCGATCGGGTGTACTTCCAGGGCGTCCGCCGATGACGGCCCACGTCAAGGGAAAACTGGCCGCGCCGCTCTCGCTGCCGCCGGGGCTGCGCAAACCGGCGGATCGCCTGCGGCGCCTGTTGCGGACGACGCGTCTGTCCCTGGAGCTGCTGCTCGGCCGGCGTCTGCTGCTGTTTGCCGCGATCGATTTTCTGTCCGTGGCGGCGGCTCTGATCTCGATGCTGCTCGGCGCGGGGGACGAGCCGGCGGCGGTCTGGTCGGGGATCGTTCTGCCGCCGTTCCTGCTGCTCGGCCTGCCGGCGCTTTCCGGCATCGTCGAGGTCGAACGGCGCGCCGGTTGTCTCGACCTCGCGCTCACCACGCCGGCCGCGGAAGGCTACTTCCTGCGCCGCGTCGCCTCGGTATGCGGCGTGCTCTGCGCGCAGGGTTGGCTGCTGATGGGGATCGACTGGCTGCACGAGGGCGGCAAGGGGTTTCCGCTGCTGCCGGTCCTCGTGCAGGTGGTGATCCACTCCCTCTTCCTGGGCGCCGCGGCGCTGTTTTGGGCGGTGCGGCTCAATAGCGGCGGGGCGGTCTGGCTGGCGGCGATGGGCACCGTCCTCGCCTTCTCGCGCTGGTTTTTCGCCAGCCCGATCCCCGACCGCCATTTCGGGGTGTTCAACGGCTGGCTCGCCGGTCCCGAAGAGTCGCTCTCCTGGTTGGGCGGCGCCCTCGTGCTCGGCGCCGCCACGCTGATCCTTTTTCTCTATGCCCGTCGGCGCCTGCGCCGGCCGGAGACGCTCGTTTCGTGACGGAGATCGCAATGAAGACTCACGAGCCCCACCGCCGCCTCACCCTGCCGTCCGCTTGGCTCCGGTCGATCGGATTCGTCGGTTTTCTCTGCGGAGGCTGCGCCCAGGCGCCCGCTCCGCCGCCCGAGGAGGCGCCCGCGGCTCCGGTGCGGCTCGAAACGGCGAAGCGCGAGACGTTCCAGCCGGAGCTGCTGGTGCTCGGGACCGTGCAGCCGGGCGGGATGGCCGAGGTGACCGTGCCGACCGCCGGCCGGGTGCTCTATCCGGCGCGCTTCGCGGGGGGGCTGATCGCGGGCGCCGAGGTGCGCGCGGGGGAGGTGCTCGCGCGGATCTCGTTCGGTGACGCCGACGCGGATCTCGCCGAGGCGCGGCTGCGGGTCAAAACGGCGGAATCGGAAGTCGCCCGCCACCAGCGGGCGTTCGACGCCGGGGTGGAGGCGGCGGTGATCCTCGCCTCGTTCAAGGCGGATCTGGAGCTGGCCCGGAGCCGCCTTTCCGCGGCCGAAAACCGCCTCGGCCGGCTGTCGCTTTCCGCGCCGCTCTCCGGGCGGCTGATCGTCGATCGGCGGATCGCGCCGCAATCCGAGGTGACGGCCGGCACGGTCCTCGGGCGCATCGCCGCCGCCGGGGCGTTGTCGGTCGAGGGCCGGGCCGCCGCGGCGGATCGCGACCGTCTCCACGCCGGCCTGGCGGTGCGGTTCGGCAGCGAGGGTCATGAGGCGGGGGCGGGATCGGTGCGCGAGGTGGCGCCGGTGGTGGACGCCGGGGGCACGGTGAAGCTGATCGTCGCGGTCGACGATCCCGCCGGTCTGCCCGGTCCCGGCGAAGGGGTCGAGGTGAGGGTGGCACTCGACCGCCACGAACAGGCGCTCACCGTTCCCGAGGAGGCGCTGGTGGTGGCCGAGAGCGGCAGCGCGCTGTTCATTGCCCGGCGCGGCCAAGGGCATCTGATCGCGCATCGGGAGTCGGTCGAGACGGGGGCGCGCGGCGGCGGCCGGGTCGAGATCCTGCGCGGCTTGAGCCCGGGCGACAAGGTGGTGGTGGGCGGCGCGGCGCTGTTGGCCGAAGGCGATCCGATCGCGGCGATCGAAGCGAACGAAGGGGAAGGGAGCGAAGCGGCAGCGACCGCCGCGGGCGAAGAGGCGGGAGCGGCGCAAAAATGATCCGCCGCGCCGTTTCCCGGCCGATCTCGACGCTGATCGGCGCCTTCACCCTGGTGGTTCTGGGGCTGGTCTCGCTGCTGCGCCTGCCGGTTTCTCTGCTGCCGGCGCTCGAACGGCCGCGGCTCGACGTCACGGTGGCGGCTCCCGGCCGCTCGCGCGAAGAGGTGCTCGACCGTTTCACCCGGCCGTTGGAGCGCCGCCTCGCCGCGATTTCCGGCGTCACCTCGGTGCGCACGACGACGGGAGACGGCTTCGTCCGTGCCCGGGTCGAAAGCGAGTGGCAGACCGACGCCGACCGCCTGCGGATCGAGACCGAGCGGCGGCTGGCCGACCTGGACCCGACGGGCGAGGCGACGCTCGCGGTCGAAATGACGGCCGGCGACCCGGAGCCGATCGTCGAGGTCGCGGTCCTGGGCGGCGAGTCGGGGGCGGCGCGGACGGAGTTCGCCAAGAAACTCCTGGTGCCGGAGCTGGCGCGGATCGAAGGGGCGGGCCGGGTGGAGACGGTGGGGCTCACGCCGCGCCACGCGGTGGTCTACCCGCAGGCCGCCGCGCTCACCGCCCGCGGCTTGACCGCCGCCGATCTGGTGGCCCGGCTGCGCACGGTGGGCATCGACGCCGCCGCCGGCCGGGCGCGGTCGGGCGCATCGGTCCGGCCGCTGCTGGTGCGCGAAGAGGCGCTCTCGCTCGATGCCCTGCGGGCGTTGCGGATACCCGGGCCGCGGGGGGAGAGCGTGCTCGGCGACGTCGCGCGGATCGACCTCGAAGAGGTGGAGGACGGCACCTTCTTCCGCCTCGGCGGCCGGGACGGCGCGCTGGTGCGGATCTTCCGCGCGCCGGAGGCGAACGCCGTCGCACTCTCCGCCGCGGTGCGCGCGCGCACCGCCGATCTCTCCGCCCGCGCGGGCTCGGGGCTCAAGCTCGCGGTGGTCGATGACCGCAGCCGCGAGGTGTTGGGGGCCTTGGCGGAACTCGGCCTCGGCGCCCTGTTCGGCCTGCTGCTCGGGACCGCGGTGCTGCGCTCGATCCTGGGGCATTGGCGGCCGACGCTCGGCCTCGCGGTGGTGGTGCCCGCCTCGCTGCTCACCGCGTTCGTCGGCTTCTCGCTCTGGGGCGCCGCGCTCGACGTGGTGTCGCTCGCGGGCCTCGCGCTCGCGGCGGGCATGCTGGTCGATAGCTCGATCGTGGTGCTCGAAGCGATCGAGACCGCCCGATCGCAAGGCTTGCCCGAACCGGCGCTCGCCGGAGCGCGCCAGATCGCCCTGCCGGTGATCGCGAGCTTCTGCACCACCGCCGTGGTCTTCCTGCCGCTGATCTATCTGCACGGCCTCGCCCGAGCGTTCTTC
>DATMZU010000480.1:0-5089 GCA_035607435.1 Thermoanaerobaculia bacterium
GTCGCCAGGTCCGCGGCGCCGTCCGGGCGGCCGGGGCTCTTGGCGGCCTCCACCCCTTCCACCGCCTCTACGGCCTGTTGGATCGCCGCAGCGACGTCGTCGTTCATGTCGTCGTCCAGATCCAAATCCAGCTCGGTCGCCCCGCCCGATCCCCCGGACGGCCGGCCGGCACCGCTATCGTTCATGTCGTCGTTCGCCATTCTTTATGCTCCCCTACGTTTCCGCTCGAACCGGCCCGCGGCCTCAAAGCCCCGAGTCTTTTTCAGTCCGTCCTTCGTGATCCGACCCTTCTAGATTCGTCAATCGATCCTTCCGCCGAGCGTCTCGCCGAGCGCGCGCGTCAGCGCCTCGCCCAGGAAATCGACCAGCGGAATCACCTTCTCGTACTCCATCCGCGACGGCCCGAGGATGCCGAGCGTGCCGAGCGGACGCTCGCCAAGGCCGTAGGTGGTCGCGACCAGGCTGAAGTCGAGCTCCGAGGTGAGGTCGCTGTCGGCGCCGATCCACACCCGCACTCCGCCCCCTTGGAGGCAACGCGACAAAATCGACACCAGCCGGGCCTTGTCGGCGAAGGTGTCGAACATCCGCCGCACTCTGCCGATGTCGGCCAGCTCCGGCTGGGCCAGCAGCTCGGAGGCACCGTCAACCAACACTCCCGGGCCGGCAGGTATTTCGAGCGCGTGCTTGGCCAGCTCGATGGCGAGCGCCAGCTGGCGGTCCATCTGGGCCCGCTCTTCGGCCAGCATGCGCAGCAGGCGGTCGCGCGCCTCGCGGATCGAAGCCCCGGCGAAGTTTTCGGTCAGGTAATTGGAGATCCGCACCAGATCCTCGCGCGGGACCACCTCCGGCACCTCGATCACCTTGGTCTCGGTGAACCCGGAAGTGGAGACCAGGACGCACAGCACCTTGCGGCCCGACAGGGGCACGAACTCGACCGAGGCGAGGACGGTTTCGGCGATCGACGGAGTCACCACCAGGCCGACCTGATGCGACAGCTCCGACAGGAGGTGGGAGGCCGAGCTCATGATCTGGTCCGGATCCCCCGGGCCGTTGCCCAGGTGATCCTCGATGTAGCGCCGCTGCCAGGCGGGCACCCTGCGGACGTCCATCAGCGACTCGATGAACAGGTGGTAGGCGATCCGCGTCGGCACCCGGCCGGCCGAGGTGTGCGGCTGGGCGAGGTAGCCCCACTCCTCCAGGTCGGCCATGACGTTGCGGATCGTCGCCGCCGAAAGCCCCAGGTCCGCCTGTTTGGCGACCGACCGGGAGGAGACCGGCTCGGCGGAAAGCACGTAGGTGGCCACCACTTGCTTCAAGATTTCGCGATCCCGCGGCGTGAGCTGCGGGATGAGCTTCTTGGGATCGGGTCGGTCGGCCATGAGGTTAGGTCGTGTTAGGTCGCGGATCGGCGGTCGGGAGGTTTCTGCGGGCTCAAGTTGTATCTTCTGGAAGCTCAGAACGTTCCGGGCCAGCATGCGCCTCTTGCCATGCATCGAAATGCGCCCATATTGTAGCTCAGTGACCCTTTTCGACCGACAGCTGGCGAATCTCACCTTCTCCCTGGTCGGTCCGGGGCGGGTGGGATCGAGCTTAGCCGCTTGGGCGACGGCGGCCGGCGCCCGGCGGATCGCGGTCGCGGGACGCGATTCCGAGCTGTCGACCCTGTCCACCACCGGGCAGGATCTCCTGCTGGTGGCGGTTCCGGACGGGGCGCTCGACGCGGTCGCCGCCTCTCTGGCGAAGCGTCCCCAGGCGGCGGTCGTCCTCCACACCTCGGGCAGCCGGACCGCCCGGGCGCTCGCGCCGCTCGCCGCCAACGGCTCGGGCATAGGCTCGCTCCATCCGCTCAAGGCGTTTCCGACCGCGCGGCCCGACCCGGCCGAGGCGCACGGGATCTTCTTTGGGCTGGACGGCGACCCGCCCGCGGTGGCCCTCGGAGCCCGGCTCGCGGCGGCCTGGGGAGCGGTGAGCGGCGAGATTCCGGAGGACGCCCGCCTTCTCTACCACTTCGCGGCGAGCCTCGCGGCGGGCGGTGTGACCACCCTCCTGGCCGCCGCGGCCGATCTCGCCGGACGGCTCCGGCTGCCGGCGGGAGTCGTCGGCGGGTACCTCGAATTGGCCCGCGGCGCAGTCGAATCTACCCGGGGCGCCGCCCGCGAGGCGTCCGATCCGGCGCGGGCGATCACCGGCCCGGCGGCGCGCGGCGACCGCGCGACCCTGCTCGCCCAGCTCGCCGGCCTGGCGGAAACCGCCCCCGAGATGACCTCTTGGGTCCGCGGCCTCCTGGCCGAGACGATCCGACAGCGGGACCGGGTCGGGCTCGCCGGCCTCTCTCACCTGGAGTTATTGGCCGAGTTAGAGGGAGAATGAACCTCTCGTCATTGGTGCTATGCTCACCAGCCCCGTCCCCGAGGTCGGCCGGAATATGGTTTTCTTCAACTACAGCACAATGCAGATGGCGGCCAAGGTCGTGTACTACGGCCCGGGTCTGTGTGGAAAAACCACAAACCTTCATTACATCTATAAACACACGGCTGGAGACTCGCGCGGCGAGATGGTGTCGCTGGAGACCGAGACCGACCGCACCCTGTTCTTCGACCTGCTGCCGATCGACGTCGGCACGATCGCCGGCTTCTCGACCCGCATCCAGCTCTACACGGTCCCCGGACAGGTCTTCTACAACACCACCCGCAAGCTGGTCTTGAAGGGGGTGGACGGCGTCGTCTTCGTCGCCGACTCGCAGCGCGCGATGCTCCAGGCGAACCAGGAGTCGTTCCGCAACCTGGAGGAGAACTTGGCCGAGATGGGCCTGTCGTCCGACAGCCTGCCCCTGGTGCTCCAGTACAACAAGCGCGATCTGCCCGACATCTGCACCGTGGACGAGATGAACCGGAGCCTCAATCGCAACGGCTGGCTCCACTTCGAGTCGTCGGCCCCCCTCGGCCATGGGGTCTTCGAAACGCTCAAGGGGATCTCCAAGTTGACGCTGATGTCGCTCAAGAAGCGGCTCGGCCGCCCCGGCGAGGCCCAGGCGCCGGTCGCCGGCCGTCCGGCTCCTCCGCCGCTGCCCAAACCGGTCGTTCCGGCGCCCACCGCCACCGGCACCCAAGTTCCCCAGGTTTCGTCGCAGCCTGTCTCGGCTCCCTTGCCGCAGCCGGCGCCCCGGCCTCTCCCGGCCCCGGCCGCCGCGGCTCCAGCCGTGCAGCAGACGCCGCCCCCCTTGCCGCGACCCGCTTCCGGCTCCCCGGCGGGCGCCGCCGCCGCGCCGCCGCCCCACCCGGCGACCCCCGCCGCCGCCGGGAGCAAAGTGGGTTCGACCACCGGCACCCGGCGGACCGTCGATGTCCTTTCCGAGCTGGAAAAGATTCGCCGCGAAGCGGCCGCCCCCTCGCGCCCGGCGTCAAGCCCCGCACCTCGCGCCGCTGCCGAAGCCGCGAGCCCTACCCCGAGCCCGCGGCCCGCGGCCCCCGCACCGCCATCCAACATTCCGACCGGCGCCATTCCGGGCGCGGCCGCCGCTCCGATCACCGCGGCCGCCGCGCAGAGGAACGGCCGCGGCGAGCTGTCGCGCTCGATCGACCTGACACTCAAGAAGGCGGATTTCGCCCGCGCCCGCCGCTTTCTGGTCAGCTTCCAGGTCGAAGACGAGGAGCACCGGGTGATGGACGCGGTGCGCGATCTGGAAGTCGACATCCGCGACGCGGGAACCCTGGAGCGCGTGCTGCTGCGGTTGAACATCGCGCTCCACGCCAAGGAATGATCGAGCGCCCATGAGGTGCCCCTTCTGCTCCGAAAACCGCGATCGGGTGGTCGATTCGCGCGAGAGCCGCGACGGCGAGGTGATCCGGCGGCGCCGCGAATGCCTCGGTTGCGGCCGGCGCTTCACCTCCTACGAGCAGATCGAGGGCATCCCCTACATGGTCGTCAAGCACGACGGCCGGCGCGAGGAATTCAGCCGCAAGAAGCTGCTGTCCGGCCTCTACCGGGCGTGCGAGAAGCGGCCGGTCTCGGGCAAGCAGCTCGAAAAGATCGCCGACGACGCGGAGACCCTGCTGCACGAGCGCGAGGACCGCGAGATCTCGACCCGCGACATCGGCGCCTTCGTGATGGAACGTCTGCGCGAGCTGGACCAGGTGGCCTACGTCCGCTTCGCCTCGGTCTACCGCCGCTTCGAGGACATCGGCTCGTTCACCGACGTGATCCAGACTCTCCAGCGTCAGGAAGAGGAGTAGCCGTGGCGAAACGGATCGCGTCGATCGAGCTGATCTCCCGCTTCCATACCGAGATGGAGCGCCTGTTTACCGAGGCGCTGGAGCTCGGGGCGGATCCCGCGACCGAGTGGTGCCCGGAGCTCGACATCGTCGAGACCGCCGAGTCGATCCTGATTCTGGTCGAAGTGCCCGGGCTGGCTCCCGAAGACATCAAGATCGAAGTGCGCGGCACGAGAGTTGCTATCTCGGGAGTGAAGATGACGCCGCTGCCCGCCGATAAAATACGCTTCCAGCGCATCGAGCGTGCGCATGGCCGTTTTCGCCGCGAGGTGCAATTGTTCGTACCGGTCAATAGCCATATGGGGCGCGCCCGTCTGACCGACGGCCTGCTCGCCGTGGAGTTCCCCAAGGTCGAAGAGAAGCGCCTGGCCGCCCGCCCGGTGCCGATCGAAGAGGCGAGCGCTCCGGCCTCCCGCTCCGATGCCGAGGAGGGGGAATGAGCACGGCCATGACAACCGGCGTTCCGACCCGGCCGCCCTCCGAGGCGCCCGAGGACGCGATCAAGATCCCCGACGTCTTACCGGTCCTGCCGCTCAAAGACACGGTGATCTTTCCGTACATCATCCTGCCGCTGTCGGTCGGGCGGGACAAGAGCGTTTTCGCGGTCGATCGGGCGCTGGCCGAAAGCCGGGTGATCCTGCTGGTCGCCCAGCGCGACGGCGCGATCGAAAATCCCGGCGAGCCGGACCTCTACCCGGTAGGCACCGCCGCGATCATCATGCGGATGCTCAAGCTGCCGGACGGCCGGATCCGCATCCTGGTCCAGGGCCTGGCCCGGGCGCGCCTGGTCCACATCGGCCAGACCGAGCCTTATCTGC
>DATMZU010000501.1:0-3974 GCA_035607435.1 Thermoanaerobaculia bacterium
CATCCCGCCTCTCTCGCGCGGTCGACATGGCAGGGCTGGAAGCCATAGCCGTCGCGCATCCGGTGCGGCAAGATCGCCTGGGCCTCGATGCCACAGGCGGAAAACACCGCGAGCAATTGGGCGGTCGCGGTGACCCCATCGACATCGTAATCGCCGACGATCGCGATTTTCTGCTTCGCCTCGCGCGCGGCGACCAATCGATCGACGGCCTCGGCCATACCGGCCAGAAGCCGCGGATCGTGAAGCTGATCGAGAGAAGGGGAGAGAAAACGCTCCGCGGCTTGCCGGTCGGTCGCCCCGCGGCGGGCGAGCAGGGCGGCGAATCCGGGAGAATGACCGGCCGCGATCAGGTCGTCGAGGCCGGGCGGCGCGGGCTCGGCGACCCAGGCCGCCGCCCGCTCCTTACGATTCGTAGACCCCCATCGCCCGGAACTTGGCGTAGCGCCGGGCGAGCAGTTTTTCGACCGGCTCTTTGACCAGATCGGAAAGCGCGCGCTCGATCGCATCCCCCACCCGGCGGGCGGTCTCGGCCGGGTCGGTGTGCGCTCCGCCGATCGGCTCGGGCACGATGGTATCGACGACTTTCAGCTCGGCGAGGTCGGGCGCGGTGAGCTTCAAGGCCTCGGCCGCCTCGGCTTTCTTGTTCTGGTCTTTCCACAGGATCGCCGCGCACCCCTCGGGCGAGATCACCGAGTAGGTGCCGTATTCGAGGATCAAGATCCGATCCCCCACTCCCAGCGCCAGCGCGCCGCCGCTCCCCCCCTCGCCGGTCACGGTGACGACGATCGGCGTTCGCAGCACCGCCATCTCCATCAGATTGCGGGCGATCGCCTCGGCCTGGCCTCGCTCTTCGGCTTCGATCCCCGGCGAGGCGCCGGCCGTGTCGATGAAGGTGAGCACCGGCAGACCGAACCGCTCGGCGAGCTTCATGATCCGTAGCGCCTTCCGGTATCCCTCGGGCCGCGACTGGCCGAAGTTCCGGCGGATGCGCTCTTTGGTGTCGCGCCCCTTCTGGTGGCCGATCACCGCGACGCTCCGGCCGCGGAAGGTCGCGAGCCCCGAGACGATCGCCGCATCGTCGCCGAACAGTCGGTCGCCGTGCAGCTCGACCCAATCGTCCATCAGCATCTCGACGTAGTCGAGCGTGTACGGCCGATCCGGGTGACGCGCCACCAGTGTGCGCTGCCACCGGCTGAGGTTGCCGTAGACCTCCTGCGCGGCCTTCCTCAGAGAAACCTTCAGCCGTTCGGCTTCTTTCGCCTGGCTGCTGCCGGCAGGAAATCCGGAAAGCTCGGCGATCCGATCGCGAAGATCGGCGAGTGGCTCGTCAAAGGAGGAGTCGGTGGCCTGCATAGGGGGCGCAACCTAACAGAGGGTCGGACGGGGGGTCAAACCCTTCACCGCATCACCCTTGAAGGGATGCATGAGAGAATCGACCGCAACTTCGCGGCACGGGCAAGGAGGTGAGAGGCATGAAAGTGAAGACCCAGGTCAAGGCGGGTGGGCAAAGCTGGTCCGTGTAAACGAGCCGGCTGCCGGGAGGCGCCGCTCGGTGCCTCCCGGTACCGCGGCATTGAGGTGGCTCGCCTTCCCCAGGGCAAAGGGGCGAATGGCCCGCCCGAAACCAGCCTGGGACAACGCCCCAGGCAATCGGTTTTAGGGCCTCGAATCGGTCGGGCTAAAGCCGCTCAAGCTGAGGCAAAGCGTCGAAATGGCGATCCCGATCACAGAGCACCAGCCCGTGCTCGGTGACCAGCGCGGCGATCCAGAGGTCGTTCGTTGGGATCGGCGTACCCTGGTCCTTGAGCTGACGGTAAAGGCTCGCATACTGCCGGGTGGTCGCTTCCGTCGGCCACAAGATGCCAACCCCGGGCTTGGCGAGAAAGCGCTGCAGAGCTCTCTCGTTTTCCCGGCCTTTGGTGCCGAGCGAGAAGCCGGCGCGCAGCTCTGCGACGACTACGAAGGGGAGGAAGACCGCTTCGGCCCGCTCGAGGAGCAACTCAAGCTCGGCATCGCCTCGGCCGAGATCCGAGAATCGGTTCGTGTCGAGGGCGATTCTCAACGCCACAGCTCGGGATCGATTTTCCTCTGCTCCTCAAGGGCGCGATCCACTTCCGGATCTTCGATCCAAGTTCCCGCCACGTCGCTCAGGTCCCGGCGCTTCAATCCCTCTCCGCGAAGCGCAAAGGCTTGGAGAAGCGCTTCGAGAGCGACCTCGTTCAGGCTCTTTTTCTCTTCCTGCGCTCTATGGCGCAAGGCGCGGTCGAGGTGAGGTGGCACGTTGCGGAGGGTGTACTGCATGCAGGCAGTTTAGGCTCTCAATGCAGGCACGTCAAGAATCGCACCTTTCCGGCCCGGCTCGGTGGCGATGCTTCCCAGGGACGGATCGGATCTCTGAGCGGGTTGTCGATCGAGTCGTCCGATGAACAGGGGGCCGCCTCAACGGGGCGGTTCGTCGTACTGCGCGGCTGGAGGCACCGCCGCCAGGCGGTCCGGGATTGAGGGGCCGGGCTGGCTGAAGATCGAATTGAGCAGTCCGGCCAGTCGCACCCCCGCCTGCAGGAGCCGCGTCCTGATCAAGGGAAGGTTGTCGAACGCGTAGGGGTAGCTCAGGTTGCCGTCGCCGATCTTGTAGACCCGTTCCCGCACCGCCTTCGATTCCTTGGCCCAGTCGGCGGGGGGCGAGGCCTGCCAGGATTGCAGCTCGATCAGGGTGGGGTGATCAAGGAACGCGGCGAGCTCGGAGAAGCTCAGTTTTTCGCTGTCGATGAGGCCGTTGTCCCAAACCGAATGGAGGTTGGTGGCCACCTTGAACAACGTCAACGGGATCTCGTTGCCGCCCCGGTCGGCCCGCCGCCCGACGTGCAGCGGTTGGTGGACGTCTCCCACGAAGTGGACCAGAAAGCGAAGAGCCTCCTGCTTCGCCGGCCGCGTCGCCTGCGCATCGCGCAGCACGGCGGAAAAACGCTCGATCGCTTCGAGCACGTCGCCATTGGGATCGCGTGCGGTGGTCTCCAGGGTCTCGCCGTCATCGATGCTGATGTAGTGCCAGGGGCTCGGGTTCTTCCCCGGCGGCTGCCAGTCCGGATCGTTGCGGAGGTCGTCCGCCCAGGTGCTCACCTGGTCCAGGCCCTGGGGGCCGATCAGGCAGGTCACGGCGACGCGCGCCTCGTCCGTGAGGTGGTTCGCGGCGATGCGGCCGACGACGCGGTGTCCTATCGGCCCCCAAGCGAAGGCGGCGGAGGGAGCGGCGAGCAGCACAAGAAAAGCAGCGAAACGGGCTCGTTTCATGTTCGGCCTCCTGCCGGCGGATGCGCCCTGCCGAGTCTCAATCCGTTCTATTGCGAGTGTCGGAAGTATAGGCCACGCGGGCACCAGCGGCCGAGCCCGAAGACGCGTAAGCGCTCGCCTTTCGGAGCGCTGCGGGCAGCCTGCTAACCAGAGTATTCACGCCTTGACAGATACAACCTCCTGCATACGATAAAGAGAGATACCCAAGCAGCATCCGCGAATGGCGGGTTTTTCCCCTGGAATGCGATGGAGAAGATTGGAGGTTGGTGAAGCGCCCTTCCCGGGCCTTCATTGGAACCTTGAAAAAATTGAGCATCGCGCATGCCATGAAGAAAGGTTGCGACGATGACAAGCACGACCCACCGAGGGGGAGGAGACCTTCATGCGTCCGAAACACTCGTACCGTAGCTCGCTCGTACTGCTCATGGCCCTTGTGGCGTTCGCGTTCACCGCGGCGCTCTCTTCAGACACTACCCCTCCTTCCGGCAGCCAGCCCCGCGACCCGGCGGTCGCCTCTTCCGCTTCCCCCTTCACGCTTTTCGAGAGCGGCCAGGTGCGCCCGCTCGCGATGTCTCCGGACAAGCGGTATCTGTTCGCCGTCAACACGCCCGACAACCGGCTGGAGATCTTCCGCGTCCGCAACGGCGGGCTCCTCCACTCCGGCTCCATCCCCGTGGGCCTCG
>DATMZU010000503.1:0-4582 GCA_035607435.1 Thermoanaerobaculia bacterium
TGAGGCCATGGTCGTCGGGATCTGCATCTTCGAGCTGCACCTGCCCACCAGCCGGGGACTCAAAGAAAAGCGGCGGGTGATCAAGCCGCTGATCGAACGCATTCACCAGCGCTATCGGATCTCCGTCGCCGAGACCGCCCACCACGACCTGCTGCAGCGAGCGGAAATCTCGCTCGCGATCGTCGCTCAAACTCAACGCGAGGCGGAGCACATGCTCGACGAGGTCCGAAACCTGATCGATGACGAAGGGGAAGCCTACCTGACGCTCTGGAATCCCCAGGTCTTGGAAGGATTGTCATGAGCCGCCGCACCGATCGCATCGGCGACCAGCTGCGCGCGGAGCTTGCCGATCTGCTGCTCCGCGAGGTGAAAGACCCGCGGGTCCGGCTCGCCTCCGTACTGAACGTCGAGGTGACCGGCGACCTGCGCCATGCGGTGGTTTTCGTCTCGGTGCTGGGGGAAGAACCCGAGCGCCTGGCCACGATCGAGGCCCTCACCCACGCGCGCGGCTTTCTGCGTTCCGAAATCGCCCGGCGCCTTCGTCATCTTCGCGTTTCTCCCGAGCTGAATTTCAAGCTCGACCGCGGCGCCGAACATAGTCAAAACATTTCCAACCTCCTGGAGACTCTCCATGTCAACGACGACGAAAGCGCCTGAAGAGCTGCTGCGCCGAATCCGGCAAGGCAACCGCTTTCTGCTCACCAGCCACGTCAATCCCGACGGGGACGCGATCGGCTCCGCCTTGGGGCTCGCGCGCATCCTGCGCAAGCAGGGCAAAAGCGCGGTGGTCTGGCTGCGCGACGCGACGCCGTCGATCTATCTGCCGCTACCCGGCAGCGAGAGGATCCACGCCGGAGCGGAGCCGCCGACCGGTTTTCCCGAGGTGTTCGACGCGGTCATCGTGCTCGAATGCCCGAGCCTCGACCGGACCGGGCTCGAAGAGCAGTTCGACGGGGTGTCCTTGATCAACATCGATCATCACCTCGGCAATCAGCATTACGGGGCGATCAACTGGGTGGACACCTCCGCGCCCGCGGTGGGCGAGCTGGTCTATCGCCTCGCTCAGGGCCTCCACATCCAGCTCGACGCCGAGACCGCGACCTGCCTCTACCTCACCCTGGTCACCGACACGGGAGGCTTCCGCTTCTCGAACGCCACGCCGCAGGCGTTTGAAGCCGCGGCCGCCCTGGTGCGCGAAGGCGCCCAGCCCGAGCAGGTGTCGCTCTGGTTGAACGAAAGCCAGCCGCTCGGCTCGGTGCGCCTGCTCGGCGAGATGCTCCGCACCCTGGAGCTTCACGCGGGCGGCCGGATCGCCACCGTCAAGCTCGATCCGCAGATGTTCGAACGGGCGGGAGCCGGACCGGGCGACGCCGAAGGGCTGATCGACCATCCGCGCTCGATCGCCGGGGTCGAGGCGGTGGCGCTGCTCAAAACCCGTGACGACGGCTCGATTAAAGTCTCGCTACGCAGCCGCGGCGAGGTGGACATCGAAAAGATCGCCCGGCAGCACGGCGGCGGCGGGCACCGGAACGCCGCGGGCTTCACGCTCGACGGCGGAGCGGCGTCGGCGGCCGACCAGGTGGCCGGCGTTCTCGCCGAGATCGAAGCAGCGCTTGCCGAAGGCACCCCGAAGGGGGATGAGAAGCAGGGCGCTTCGGCATGAAGGACGGCCTGCTGCTGATCGACAAAGAGACCGGCTGCACCTCGCACGACGTGGTGCAGAAGGCGCGGCGGATTCTCAAGGAAAAGAAGATCGGCCACTGCGGCACGCTCGATCCCGACGCAACCGGCCTGCTGCTGCTGACCGTCGGCACCGCGACGCGCCTCACCCGGTTTCTGATCCGGGCGCCCAAGGTCTACGAAGGGACGATCCGGTTCGGCGCGGCGACCGACACCTACGACGCGGCCGGCCAGGTCACTTCGGAGGCCTCGATCGAAGGGTTGACGCAAGACGCGATCGAAACCGAGATGGCCCGTTTCGTCGGCACGTTCGAGCAGACGACGCCCCCCTACTCGGCAAAGAAGGTGGGCGGCGTGAAGCTCTACGAGATGGCCCGGCGCGGCGAGGAGGTGCCGATCGAGACCAAGGAGATCACGGTCTACGAATTCGCCCCCACGAGCGCGCTCGCCGACGGCTCGATCACTTTCCGCCTCGCCTGCACCTCCGGGACCTACGCTAGGACGCTCGCCCACGACGTGGGCCAGGCGCTCGGCTGCGGCGCGCATCTTTCGGCCCTGCGGCGGATCAAGATCGGCACGTTCGGGCTGGAGCAGGCGGTGACGCTCGGGGTGCTGGCCGACCGGCTCGCCTCTCCCCCGGTGATCCTTCCCCATCCCGAGCCGCCGGCCGCCCCGGCCGCCGAGCCCGCGGCCGAACCGGCTCCTGCCAAGCCGCCGACGACCGCGGGGAGCCTCGCGGCCTCGGCGGGGAGCGCCTGGGTGCCGTTCGACCAGATTCCGCTGCCGTTCGGAGCGGTGGTCGCCGATACCCAGCAGGAGCAGCGCATCCGCCACGGCCAGACCGTCCTGGTGCGCGAGCTGGACGGCGACGAAGGCGACTGGGTGGAGCTGCGCAACCGGCGCCGACAGCTGGTGGCGGTCGGCACGATCATCGAGCGGATCGGCTCCGGCGGTACCGGCATCGTGCAGCCTAAAGTCGTGTTTTAAGAAGACTTTACGCCCACACGACGGGCGTCGCCCCGAGCGGCCGGGGGCTCTGTGCTACAATTCCCCGGAACCCAAAGAGACGATCGCTAGATGCGACACATGGAGGAGTTGGCTTTGGCTCAGAATCAGGCTACGACGGAACGCATCATCTCGGAGAACCGGCTGCACGAGACGGACAATGGATCGACCGAGGTCCAGGTTGCCCTGCTCACGCACCGGATCACCGATCTGACCGAGCACTTCAGGACCCACAAGAAGGACCACCACGGACGCCGCGGCCTGCTGAAGATGGTCGGACGCCGCCGTCGCCTTCTCGACTACCTGAAATCCCGCGACATCGAGCGCTACCGCAGCACGATCGAGCGCCTCGGAATCCGCAAGTAGAGTTCGCCCTCCGTCGGCGGGCGGCGACGGCGCTTGCCCGCAGGTCCGGACCGCGCAGCTCAAAAGACTCGCCCGGTCCATCACCGGCCCCCCCTCCCTTGCGGAGGATCGGAGGCCGCGCCTTGAGTGCATGCCGGATCCCAATCCCGAGATCGATCTCGAACGCGTGGGAATCCGGCCACCGGCGCATAAGAAAATGATCGCCAGAAGTGATCGAAAGACCCAAATACCATGACCCTGCGTAAAGAAATATCGATTGGCGCCAGCTCGCTCGTGATCGAATCCGGCAAGCTCGCCAAACAGGCCGACGGCTCCTGCACCGTGCGCTACGGCGACACGATGGTTCTCGCGACCGCCTGCGCCGATTTGAAGGGCGGAATTCCTCGCGACTTCCTGCCCTTGACCGTCGACTACAAGGAATACACCTACGCCGCCGGCCGCATCCCCGGCGGCTTCTTCAAGCGCGAAGGGCGCCCGACCGAGAAGGAGATCATCACCTCTCGCCAGATCGACCGCCCGCTACGCCCGCTGTTTCCCGACGGCTACACCTTCGACACCCAGATCATCGCCTTCTGCGTCTCCGCCGACGGCGAGAACGACCCGGACATCCTGGCGATCAACGGCGCCTCGACCGCCCTCGTGCTGTCGGAGATCCCGTTCTACCATCCGGTGGGCGCGGTCCGCGTCGGCATGATCGACGGCGAGCTGCTGTTCAACCCCACCAATAGCCAGCGCGACGTCTCGGACCTCGACCTCGTGGTCGTCGGCACCGAAGAAGCCGTGGTGATGGTCGAGGCGGGCTGCAACCAGCTCTCCGAGGCCCAGGTGCTCGACGCGATCTTCCGCGCGCATGCCGAGATCCAGAAGATCATCAACGCGCAGAAAGAGATGTACCACGAAGGCAAGAAGCAGAAGCCCGCGTGGACCGCGCCGGTCCACTATCCCGCCGAGCTATACGACCAGGTGAAGACGGACATCTGGAACGACCTCAAAACGGCCCTCTTCACCAAGGAGAAGTTCGCGCGCAAGAAGAACTCCTCGGCGGTGATCAAAGCCTACATGGAGCGCTTCGCGGCGGACGACGAAACGAAACGCATCCAGGTGAAGAAGGTTCTCGGTCAGCTCGAAGAGGACATCCTGCGCCACGTCGTGCTCGAAGATCGGATCCGGTTCGACAACCGCAAGCTCGACGAGGTTCGCGACATCGCGGTCGAGGTCGGCATCCTCCCCCGCACCCACGGTTCCGCCCTGTTCACCCGCGGCGAAACCCAGGCGATGGTCTCCTCCACCCTCGGCACCAGCCGCGATGCGCAGATCATCGAGGAGTACGAGGGCGAGAACCGACAGCGCTTCATGCTCCATTACAACTTCCCGCCGTTCTCGGTCGGCGAAGTCGGCCGCATGTCGGGCCCGGGCCGCCGCGAAGTCGGCCACGGCGCGCTGGCGGAGCGGTCGCTCCTCAACATGCTGCCGGGCGAAGATTCGTGGCCGTACACGATCCGCATCGTGTCCGACATTCTCGAGAGCAACG
>DATMZU010000509.1:0-2193 GCA_035607435.1 Thermoanaerobaculia bacterium
TTGGGAGCTGTCGGCCCGGGCGCTTCTGACCGGGCTTCTCCTTCACGTGCGCTATGCGAGCGAGAAGCCGAGCCTTGCGGTTTGCGCCCGCCTCCTCTCCGACCCGATCCGGACCTATCGGGTTGTGCTCAACGAGCTGCTCGAGGCGGATCACGATCCTTCGGGCGGACAGGGGTGGCTCGACGCGAGCGGCGAAACCACGACGACGCACCCGGCCGTCGCGAGCGCCGCGCGCGCCGTGCTCGATATGGCCGACCGCACCGCCTCGAGCGTTGTGGCAACCGCACAGAGCTACCTCGAGATCTTCCACGATCCGATCGTCGCCGCGAACACGGCTGCTTCTGACTTCACGGCCGAGGAGCTCCTCGCGCCCGAGGCTCCCACGTCTCTTTACCTGACGATCTCGCCCTCGGACCTCGGTCGCCTCCGCGGGCTCGTCCGGGTCGTCTTGCACCAGCTCGCCGCACGATGGACGGAGCGGATGGATTTCTCGGCCGAGGGACCGGTCCGGCCGCGCTTGCTCCTCGCTCTCGAGGAGTTTCCGGCTTGGGGAAAGCTCGAGTTTCTCGCCAAGACCGTCGCCTATCTGCGCGGCTATGGGATCAAGCTCCTGATCTCGATCCAGGCGATCCCCCAGCTCACCGAGGTCTATGGCCAGCACCAGTCGATCACGGCCAACTGCGCGATTCAGATCGCGTATGCGCCGAACGATCAAGCGACCGCTCAGCTGCTCTCTCAGATGACCGGCGTCCGGACGGTTCATTTTGAGAGGCGCTCACATCAGGGAAGCGGCGGGCCGATGAGCCCAGGTCGCACCTCGACCGACCCGGTCGACACGGGGCGGCCCTTGCTCACGCCCGACGAGATCCGGCGGATTCCGGGCGACGAGTGTGTGATCTATGTGGCCGGTTTTCCGCCTGTGCGGGGGCGGCGGGTGGGGTACTGGGACATCCCGGGTAACAGCCTGAAAGAGGTGCCACTCGCAATCCGCACGAGAGCTGGATCTTCTTGAACGACGGCGTCATTCCCGGCGTCCCGGGTGGGCCGCCGGTTCACTGTTGCGCAAATGTGACGCCTCCCGTGTACCTCGTCAAGGAGGCCAACAGCGACTTCCTACCGGCTTGGATAATCGGCTTCGGCCTGTCCGTTCTTTGCGAACCACAGAGCCGCTTGCAGAACCGCGAGGGACCACTCCGCCTCCGCTGGCGAGACGGGTCACAGCTCACCACTTGAAGTTCCTCGATCGCTGCTTCTCCACGGCCTCGTCGCACTTCTTCTTGGAGAAGGTCATCGTAGTGTCGACGAACCCTCCGCTGCGATCGACGTCCATGTCATCGGGCGAATCCATCGCGGAATCCATTTCCAGCGCGCCGAGAACAGACAAGGCCCTGAAGACCGTTGCCACCGTTGCCGCGGCCAGGCTGTTGCCGTACTGGAACGCCAAATTCTGCCGGCAGCCGCCGCCCTCGAGCGGCTTGTAGGCTTCTCCGATCGCCTGAATCGAGAGGAGTGCGACAAAGGGAGGCAAGACCATCCCGGTTCCCGTGACGGCGATCTCCGCCCCCTTGACCGGTCCCCGGTTGGCCTGTCTTTGAAGGATGACACCGAACGCGGGATCCT
This sequence comes from Thermoanaerobaculia bacterium, assembly GCA_035607435.1. Lineage (GTDB taxonomy): Bacteria > Acidobacteriota > Thermoanaerobaculia > Multivoradales > UBA5704 > DASYKS01. The sequence continues at coordinate 1,621 of DATMZU010000509.1, forward strand.
GACTCAACCGGTTGAGGATCGGCCGCAGGTCCTTTCGGCTGGCATAGAGGCTGGGGCTCTCCCCGGCCGCGAGGCGGGCCGCTTCTTTGACTTCCGTGGGGGAGCCCGCCCCGAGCGTGTTCTCGCCGAGATCCGTGAAGGCCAGCGAGGTTGCGGCGCCGGCGGACTGGTAGATCGAGAACTTCCCCGAGGGCGTGGGCTGGTAGCCCCGCCGAGCCAGCCTCGAGAGGATTTTCTGAACGTCCCGGCACTGGAAGAAAATCAGGAATCCCTTCTCGGTGACGATTCGGGTCGCCGCCGACACCTCGTCTCGCGAGATCCGGGCCTCGTCGACGACCTGCCGGAACAAGCCGCCGCGAGAATACGGACCGGGACTATCGGTGAGCCGGTCCAGCACTTCGTTGTGGGCTCCCTCGATCGTCGCGGCGGGCCAAAGAGCCAACGCCTTGGGCGTTTCCGATGGCTCATCCGGCAGGAAGAAGGAGAGCACGGCGAGGAAACCGTAGATCGCGAAGGGAATCGCGAAGATCGCGCACCCGCAGCCGAGACAGGTTCGGCATCCCTTACGCCGAG
>DATMZU010000514.1:0-2826 GCA_035607435.1 Thermoanaerobaculia bacterium
CGAGGCCAACATGCGCGCGATGGTCGGCTACCCCAGGCGCACCTACGACGGCCGCATCGTCTACGTCCGCGCCGAGACCCGCCGCCCCGGCGAGCCGGCGAACCCCGAGCTGCCCTGGCTCGGAGCCGCAGCCGACGGCGTCGAGTTCCACCTCGTCCCGGGAGACCACCTCTCGATGCACCGCCCGCCTCACGTCGCACGCCTGGCGGCGATCCTCGAAAGGCATCTGGGCGGAGGCCGGCGGTAGGAAGCTCGCACCTGGCGAGCGGATTCGAACCGGCACCGCCGGCCGGCGAGGGCGCCGGCGGTCCCAGGGCGAAAATCCGGCAGCCTGCTTTTCCTGGGACCGCCGGCGCCCTCGCCGGCCTCTCCCATCGAACGACCGCAAACGCCGAGCGTAGCCGGTCACTCACCAGGCGCCAAGTTCCGTGGGCGGCTCGGTTCGTACTAGGATCGGGGGGAGGTTGAGGACATGGAACTTCTCGAGCGCATCACCATCGACCCGAAGATCTGTCACGGCCGGCCGACCCTCCGCGGTCTTCGCTATACGGTGGAGACGTTGCTCGATTTGCTGAGCTCGGGGATGACCGTGGAAGAGATCCTGAAGGACTACGAGGATCTCGAGCACGAGGACATCCTCGCGGCGCTGGCGTATGCGGCGCGACTCTCGCGCGTCAAGCGGATCGAGCCCGCGGCGGCGTGAACTTTCTCCTCGACGCGCTGGCGCGGCTCGCGCGCTCGCCAGCGCGGTTCGAGATCTCGTCAGCGCGGCCTTGACGCTCGGGAGCATCGGGCAAGCTCCCGCGAGAGGGAGCCGAGATCTCGCGGGCGCCGGCTCAGCGCTCGCCAGCGCCGAGGAGGATCTGACGAGCGCCGCCCGGGATCTCGCCAGTGCGGCTGCGGCGCCGGTGAGCGCGGGGCCCTCTCCCACGAGCGGGAGCCGGGATCTCGCGAGCGCGCGCCTCCGAATCGGGCAGGGGAGGAGACGCGCTCGCCCTCTGATCCGATGCGCCCCATCACCAGGGCCAACGGCCCGGCCCATTTCAGCCCAGGGCAACGCCCTGGGTCTCCGGTCCGGCCCTCCCCAACAAGGGCTGAAAGCCCGCGCCATGCTTTCGGCATCGCCCGAGTTTTGGGCCGGGCTTACAGCCCTCGGTGCGCTCCTCGATGATCCGTTCCCTGGGGCGATGCCCCAGGCTTCTATGGGTCGCGCCTTCGGCGCTCGGCCTTGGCGCCGCTCCGTGCCATACACTTCAGCCCTCGCAACAACGCCATGCAAACGAGCGCCAAGCCCCGCCTGACGGGTGGCTCGCACCCGCTCCCGTTCGATCGGCTCGCGCCGCTCGAGTTCGAGCGCTTGTGCGTCGGAGACCATTTGCGATGAGCGCTCCGGCCACCTATCGCGTCTTCCTCTCGGCCGTCACCGGGGAGCTGGGCTCCTATCGGGCCGAGGTCGCCCGCGCGTTGCGGCGGAAAGAGCTGGAAGTGCGGGACCAGGAGTACTTCCGCCAGGGCCCGGCGACGCTTCTCGAACAGCTGCGGGACTACATCGCCCAGTGCGACGCGGTGATCCTCTTGGTCGGCGAACGCTGCGGCGCGTTCCCGACGGACGTGCACGCCGCGGCGCTCGGAACGGTGCCCGTCTACGAGGAATACCGCCGGTCCACCGGGCAGGCGCGCGCCTCCTACACGCAGTGGGAGCTCTTCCTCGCCCGGCAGTCCGGCAAGGCGATCTACCTCTTCCAGACCGAAGCCGGGTTCGTGCCGGACGCGCCGAATCCCGAGAGCGCCGATCTCCTCGCCTGCCAGTCGGCTTATCGAGCGTGGATCGACGCCTCGGGGAAGCACCGGGACTCGCTCGTCACGAAGGCGAAGCTGGTCGAGGACGTGCTCCTCCTGCCCTTCCCGGACCTCCGCGGAGGCAAGCCGATCTCCCTTCCGTTCGCCTCGCTCGGCCCGCTCTCCGCCTGGCCGAGGCCGAGCCCCTGATGGAACGGGCGGTGACGATCCTCGAGAAGCACCTGGGTGGGGAACACCCGAACGTGGCGACCGCCCTCAACAATCTGGCCCAGCTGCTCCAGGCCACGAATCGCCTGACCGAGGCCGAGCCGCTGATGCATCGTGCGCTCGCGATCGACGAGAAGAGCTTCGGGCCGGACCATCCGAACGTTGCCATCCGCCTTAGCAATCTGGCTGCTCTGCTTAAGGGCACGAACCGCCTGGTCGAGGCCGAGCCGCTGATGCACCGGGCGCTCGCGATCGACGAGAAGAGCTTCGGGCCGGACCATCCGAAGGTTGCTATCCGCCTCAACAATCTGGCCCGGCTGCTCCAGGATACGAATCGCCTGGCCGAGGCTGAGCCGCTGATGCTGAGGTGCGTGACCATCTTTCTTGACTTCACCCGGAAAACGGGCCACGAGCACCCTGGCCTGCAGACCGGCATCGGTAACTACTTCGGACTGTTGATGGCGATGGTCAAGTCCCCTACCGAAGTCGAGTCGACGATCAAGAAACTGGTTCTGGCCTCGCAGAAATGACGGGGAGCAGCAAGCGGATCCGCACAGGGCGAGCGGCGGTCGCCACGGGCGGGACCGCATCCGTTCGGGGTCGACAGCCGCCGCGCACCGCCCGCCGAGCAGCCCCTGCCGCCCCCTCCCGCCCGCCCAAGAATCGCCCGGCACCGGAAAAGAATTGATTCTTTCCCGCCGGAAATCGATTTTCTTCCGCTGCGGGGCGATTTCCGGCTGAAAAGAATTGATTTCCGGCGGCTCGAAATCGATTCGGACCGACCGCCAATCGATTGTTTCTCGGGGAAAATCGATTTTG
>DATMZU010000523.1:0-2597 GCA_035607435.1 Thermoanaerobaculia bacterium
GTCTCATAACTCGCTACGCTCAGACAGATTCGACCCGTCCTCGGAGCAGGCGCCGCCGCCTGACGTCCTTCTTAGCGGCGGCCCTTGAAGAAATCGCCCAGGCTGCCGAACGTGCCGGCGGGTGCCGCGCGCGGCGGTTCCGGCAGATCGTCGTCGTGGTGATCTTCGCTGCCGTCGCCCAATCCCAACGAGATCCGATGGCGGGCGGTATCGACGCCGAGCACGCGCACCGACAGCTCCTGGCCGACCGACAGCGCCTCGCGGGCATGCTGTAGACGCCGGCCCGAGCTGTTGCCGATCTCGCTGATGTGCAGCAGGCCGTCGAGCCCCGGTTCCAACTCGACGAACGCGCCGAACGTCTCCAGCCGAACGACTTTGCCGTGGACGATCGAACGCTCGGGGAAGCGGCCCGGGGCGTCGCGCCAGGGGTCGCGCTCCAAGGCTTTCCGCGAGAGCGAGATCCGCTCGCCGCGCTTGTCGTCCGCGGCGCGCTCGATGCGGATGATCTGGACCTCCACCTCCTGGCCGACCGCGAGCGCGTCCTCGGGCTTGGCGAGCCGCGAATGGCCGATCTCCGAGACGTGGAGCAGCCCTTCGACGCCGCCCAGGTCGACGAACGCGCCGTAGGTGGTGAGCGAGGTGACGTGGCCGGTGATCACGGTGCCGATCGACAGCGTCGCGCGCACTTCCGCGGCGCGCACGTCGGCTTCTTCCTGCAGCAGCGAGCGGCGCGACAGCACGATGTTCGGCCGCCGGTTGCTGCCGGTCGGCTCCTCGAACCGGAGCACCCGGAACGTCAGCGTCTGGCCGACGTAGGGGCTCGCGTCCTCGACGAAGCGGTTCTCGATCTGCGAGATCGGGCAGAAGCAGCGCACCCCCGCCACGTCCACTTCGAGACCGCCCTTGTTCAAGCCCGTGATCCGCCCTTCGAGCGTCATCTGGGTTTCGAACGCCCGCCGGATCTCTCCCGCGGCCTCGGCCTGCGCCGCGTTCTTCGAGATCTTGCGCTTGAGCAGCAGGGCGTTGGTCTCGGGATCGCGTCCGGCGACCGTCGCTTCGAGCTTGGCGCCGATCTCGACCGTGACGTTGCCTTCCTTGTCGCGTAGATCCGCGGTCGGGATCACCGCTTCCGATTTGGTGCCGATGTCGACCAGGGTGGTGTCTTCGCCGATCGAGATCACCGTGCCGCTGACCTTGCCGCCGACCTGCGGGTCGTTTTTCTTTTCGGTCGCGGTCGATTGCTCGAACTGGGCCAGGATGGCGCCGAATCCTTCGGGCGCCTGCGGCGCCGGAGCGGCCTCGGGTTCTGCCGCGCTTGGCGCGTCGAGCGGCTCGGCCGCTGGATCCGTCGGCTCGGGAGCCGCATCCGCCACGGGCTCCTCGGCCTCGGCGGCCGGCTCCGTCGGTTCGGGAGCCGCGTCTACCACGGGCTCCTGGGTCTCCTCCGAAGCGAGAATCTCGCTGGATTCTTGGGGCTCGGAGGCGGCCTCGGTCCGTTCGGTGTCCTGCGGCTCTGCGGGGGTCTGGTCGTCCATGGGGGGATCCTCGTTTTTCCGCCCGGGGGGCTCGTTCCAGCTCGCCTGGAATCTTCTTCCCGGTGCGACAGCGGGTCAAAGTATCACGCCGGGCGCCTCCCGATTGGAGCGCCGCCGTGCCCTTCCAGAAGTGAAGAGTGCAGCAAAGGGGGAAATGTGGGGCAGGCGCGCGCGATTCTTGCCGTGAGCGTTAAGATTCCTGCAACGAGCCCCTTCGATTCGACCTTCGGTAAGACCTCTCGACCCTGGAGAATTCCTCCGCCATGGATTCGCTTTCGCGTCGGCTGCCGCTCTATCGTCCCCTCGTAGGACTCCTCCTCGCGGCGGTTCTGATCGCCGCTTCGCCGATTTGGGCCGCCCCTTCGGAGACCCCGGAGGCCCCGGCGCCCAGCGAGCCGCATCTCGCGGATCTTCTTCAGCTCACGCCCGGCGGCGAGAACGCCGAGGCGTATTGGTCGCCGGACGGCAAGGAGCTGATCCTCCAGGCCCACGGCGCGGCCGACTCGTGCGACCAGATCTACCGGCTCGCGGCCGACGGCGGCAAGCCCCCGATCCGCGTTTCTTCGGGGAAGGGGCGGACCACCTGCTCGTATTTCCTCCGCGGCGGCGAGCGGGTGATCTTCTCCTCGACCGAGGGCAGCGGTCCCGAGTGCCCGCCGCCGCCCGACCGCTCGCACGGCTACGTCTGGGCGGTCTATCCGACCTATGAGATCTGGAGCGCCAAGCCCGACGGCTCCGACCTGGTGAAACTGACCGACAACCGGGCCTACGACGCCGAATCCACGGTCTGCTTTACCTCCGGCACGATCGTCTTCACCTCGGATCGCGACGGCGACCTGGAGCTGTATTCGATGAAACCGGACGGCACGGACGTCCACCGGCTCACCCACACCCCCGGTTACGACGGCGGCGCGTTCTTCTCGCCCGATTGCACGAAGCTGGTCTGGCGCGCCGCCCGGCCGGCGCCGGGGAAAGAGCAGGACGACGACGCCGCGCTGCTCAAGCAGGGGCTCGTCCGCCCGGGGAAGCTGGAGATCTGGGTCGCGAACGCCGACGGCACGG
>DATMZU010000563.1:0-18704 GCA_035607435.1 Thermoanaerobaculia bacterium
GGTACCGTTCAGCCGTTCAACCCGCAGGACCAGACCGGCCTCAACAACGCTCTCGCATCGATTTTCGAGCGCGTCACCCAGGCGAGCCGTTCCTTCTCCTCCGCCGCGGTCCCGACCGTTCAGGCGAACTTCGAAGACACGATCTACGTGCCGACGTTTACGCCTTTGAACGCGGCGTCGTTCACCGAGCCGACCTCGACCGCACCCGGCGCGGGCGCCACCTGGGACGGTCACCTGAACGCCTTCTTGAAGCCGATCCCGATCAATAACTCGACGGGAAAACCGGATACCACGATCGCCTGCTCGCCGACGAAGCGGAGCGGATGCTTCCTGTGGGATGCGGGCGCACAACTGCTCACCCAGGCGCCGACGATGGCGGAGCTCAATCCCACCCCGCCGGCTACGCCGCTGTGGAATATCGGCTCCGCCGACACTCAGCGGCGCGTTTTCTATCCCGCGGCCTCGACCTCCTCGACGGTTCCGGTGACGCGTCGGCTGTTCCTGCCGCAGACGACGCTCGCCACGCAACAGGACCTGTGGGAAGGGATGAAGCTGGTCGCCGACCCGCTCAATAGCCTTCAGGTCAGCGCGGCAAACGCGAAAGTCGAATCGGCGATCAAGTACACCTTGCAGGAGAAGGCCGCCAGCCTCGATGCGACCCATACCGCCCGCTTCGCCCTCGGCGACATCTTCCATTCGAACCCGGTCCTGGTCAGCGCACCCGGCCGCATCGCCTATTTCGACGCCGACGTGCCGAACCCGCCGGGCACCACGACCGCCTGTTCGACGAACAAGGGGTATCGCTGCTTCCGCAGCAAGCATCAGCTGCGCCGCCGGCTGGTCGCGGTCGGCAGCAACGAAGGCGAGATTCACCTGATCGACGCCGGCATCTATCGCGACAACGTGTCTCCCGCGGCGTTCGACAACGGTACCGGCAAAGAGGCATTCGCCTTCATCCCGCGGCCGATGCTCGAACATCTCCGCCGTCAAGCGGAGGACACGCGGCAGGATTGGGGGGTGGACGGCACCGTGCAGGTGGACGACGTGTTCATCGATCCCAGCCACAGCGGCACGCCGACGAACATCGAACGCGAGTGGCGCACGATCTTGATCGGCGGGCTGCGCGAAGGCGGGGCCGGCTATTACGCGCTGGACGTCACGCAACCCGATGCCTTCGACGGCGGCGGCATTCCCCGTCCGCTCTCCGGCTCGACCTACGTTCCCTCCTGTTGGAACGGTGGCACGGGCTGCGGGCCGGTACCGTTCGGATCGGTGCTTTGGAGCTTCTCCGACTCGTCCGACGAAGACGGCAACTTGGTCCCCGACCTCGGCGACACCTGGTCGACGCCGAACACCGGGCGCATCCGCATCGTCACCAACGCGGCGACCGATCCCAAGCAATACGAGGATCATTACGTCGCCGTCTTCGGCGGCGGGATGGATCCGAACCGGACGAACAGCACCGGCAACTGGCTTTACATGGTCGATGTCGAGACCGGGAAGATCATCTACAAGCGGGTTCTCGACGGTTCCGCGCCGAGCGATCCGGCGGCGATCGACAGCGATCTCGACGGCTACCTGGATCGGATCTACATCGGCACCACCAAGGGCTGGCTGTACAAGGTGGATCTGACCAAGGACGCCGAGCTGGTCGACATCGGCGGCGGAAGGACGCGGATCACCACGGCCGCATGGGCGCCGTTCAAGGTGTTCGACACGGCGACCGCGCGGGGTACGGCCAGCGAGGAGATTCGCCCGGTCTACTTCCCGCCGTCCGTCGTCTTCGATTCCAAGAGCGGTCAGTTCGCGGTCGGCTTCGGCACCGGAAACCGGGAAGACCTGTGGACCGGAACCCCCGAGTCCCTGATCGAAGGGCGCTTCTACTTCCTGCTCGATACCGGCTGGCACGTGCTCGGGGCGAGCGAACTGCCGAACATCAACACGACCCTGCCCAAGACCGAAGACAACTTCGTGCAGATCTCGCTCACCAGCGCGCTCGCGGGCAGCGGCACCAACCTCCTCAACGCACCGCCGATCGGCAGCCAGTCCGGTTGGGTCATGCGGCTCGCGGCGAACGAACGGGTGATCTCGAAATCGCTCACGCTGTCGGGTATCTCCGTGTTCACCGGGTTCATTCCGAGAATTCGCCCGAATGCCTTGGGCCTTTGCGAGCGCAACGGCACCAGCAACATCTACACGGTGCTCGCGACGAACGGCGACGCGGTGCTCGGGTCGCTCCCCGCGGACCGGCGCCGGGTGGTCCTGTCGTTCGTCACCAATCCGTTCGTCGAGACCAACATCAGCAAGAACCCCAGAGGGAGCGACGCGCCTCCGACGACCGGTGCGGTCTGCCGTCCGAGCAGCGAGGCGGTGCAGACTTTGCGTTCCTTGTTCCCCTCCGGTTGCAAGTTCACCGCGTATACTCAGGACATCAAGACCTTCCAAGTCGATACCGAGCTGGTCTGCGTCGCCGCGATTCCGGTTTGCGTGCGCGAGCAGAACTGGAGGGATCAGTGAACAAGAGCATTGTGGCTGGAGGTTGGGTGCTTGGCGCGGCGTTGCTCGCGTCGTGCACGGCCGCGAAGGCCGATTGGCTGGTGCTGCGCGACGGTTCGCGGATCGAGGCCAAAGGACCCTGGAAGGTCTCGGGCAAGCAGATCGTGTTCACCACGGTCGAGGGCAAACTCTCCTCGCTCCGCGGCGACCTGGTCGATCTGGACGCCAGCGCCCGCGCGACCGAAGAAGCATTGCGCGAGCGGAAAACCGGGGAAGCCAAGACGGAGCCCACCGCGCCCGAGGCCAAGGCGAAATCCCGGTGGTCGTTCACCGACAAGGATTTCGCCCGCCCGCAAGCCGAGGAGCCGTCCCAGGATGACGATGGCGACAAGAAGGGCGCGAAGGCGAAGCCTCCGGAGGAGAGGCAGGACCTCGAAGTGGTGGTTTGGAGCCAGTCGGTCGATCCGGCGCGCAATCGGGTCAAGGTCTCGGGCACGTTGCAGAATGGCAGCAAGGACATGGCCGCGTCGGTCGAGCTGGAGGTCCAGCTGATCGACCGGCAGGGAGTGGTGGTCGGGGCTCAACCGGCGGTGGTCCAGAAGCTGAGCTTGGCGCCTGGGGAATCGACCGATTTTTCGACCACTTTTCCTCAGATCGTCAGCTACCAGACCGTAAAGTTCGCGCCCAAGGCCTCGATGTTCAAAGTCACGCCCAAGGAAGACGAAGACCAGGGAGACGGCTCCGCGACGCCCTGAGGAGCCCGGCTTCACGGCTTGGTCGTCCGACGTCCGATGTTGAGACGTCCGTGGGGCGGTGCTTCGGCGCCGCCCTTTTCGCGTTTCAGGCGACGGGCAGGGTGAGCGTCGCGACCGTGCCCCCCCCTTCGCGGTCCGTGAGGTCGAGCGTGCCGCCGTGCAGGCTCGCGATCCGATAGGCAAGGGCGAGCCCCAGCCCCACTCCGCCCGGCCGGCCGGTCACGAACGGCTGGTAGAGCCGCTCGCGGATTTCGGGCGAGACCCCCGGTCCGCGATCGCGGATCTCGATCGCCAGAAAATCTTCCGAGGTTTTGCGCACCGCGATCTCCAGCGGGCCTGTGCCGCCCGCCCTCCGCTCGGCCTCGGCGGCGTTCAGCAGCAGATTGCGCAGCGCGCGGGAGAGCAATGGTTCGTCGCCCGAGGCGAGAAGCGCCGTCTCGCCCGTGACGTTTACCCCGAACCCTCCGAGCGCCGGATCGTGAGCCGCGCGCGCCAGAAGCTCGTCCAGCGCCACGGCTTCCCGGCGCGCCGAGCCGGGCCGGGCGAATTCCAGGAAGTCGTTCGCCACCCGCTCCAGGTGATCGGCTTCGCGCCGCATCTCCGCCAGGTAACCGCCGACCGCCTCGCCGTCGGGCTTTCGATCGATCAGGGTCAGGTAACCGCGCAGGGTGGCGAGCCCATTCCTCAGCTCGTGGGCGACCCCCGCCGCCATTTCGCCGAGTTGGGAGAGTCCCTCGGCCACCCTCGCCTGCTCGCGCCGCAGCCGTACCTCGGTGAGATCGGTGAACAGGACGAGATGGCCGCGGACGCCGCCATCGACCCGTCGCAGCGGGTGGACGGAGAGGCCCAGAATCGTCCGCCGGTTCCCGCTTCCCGCGGCGCCGGAGCCTTCGAGACGGATCTCCTCGCGTTGGACGCCGCTTTCCGAGGCGATCGCCGGCACGACCAGCGCGAGCACCTCGGGCCGGTCGGCCAGCAGCTCGCGCACGTCCGGGCCGGCCGCGGCCGGCGATCCCTCCGATCGAACAGGCGGCCGGAAAGTAGGCAGGCCGAGCAAGGCGGCGCCCAGGTCGTTGAGCGCCAGAACTTCCCCCACCCGGTCGAGAAGCAGCAGGCCGCTCTGCAGGCTCGGCGAGAGGGTTCGTTCGAGCGCCGCGAGGTCATCCTCTCCTGCCGCCGCTTCGGCCGGCGCGGGAGAGTCGGCGAGCGCCCGCTCGAACGTCGCGAGAAGAAAATCGACCTCGTCTTCGTCGGTCGCGCGCGTGCCCCCGGCCTGCTCGGCGCGGGCGAGCAGACGTTCCCAAGGGCCGAGGATCTGCTGCAAGGAAAACAGGGCGAGCAGCAGGAGCGCCGCATTGACCGGCAGGACGATCAGCGTGAGCCAGCGGACGGCGCGCAGCTGGCTCGCAAGGGCGGCGGCGGGGAGCTCGACCACCAGGGCGCGTCCGGCTCCCTCCAGCGGTACGCGGACCGCCACGGAATCGCCGCTCAAAAGAGGTCCCCAGGCGAGGCCCGAGCCCCCGGTTCGTGCCGGAAGGCCGAGCCCGGAGAAAGGTCCGATCTGCGCCATCGTCGTCCCCAGCCCGTCGGTCATCGCGAGAGCGCCGCCGAGGGCCCGTACGGGTTCTGCCAGCCGGGCGAGATCGGTTTCGGCGGAGCGCGGCGGGGACTCGCCGAGTTGCCGCACCAGGCGCCCGGCGATCGCGGCGGCCTGGTCGCACCGCTCTTCCCGCCAGCGATGCAGGGCGCTGCGCATGGAGAAGAGCGTAAAGGTCGAGATCAGGACCAGCAGCAGCAGGGTCGCCGGCAGCAGGATCAAAATCTCCCGTCGCGCGCCGAGCTTCTGAGGTCGCCGCATCCACTCCTTTTACAACACGCCGAGGTAGGCGGTCGAGATCGCGTCGCCGAAGAACAGCCCGACCAGCGCCCCCAAGGCGAGGAAGAGCCCGAACGGCAGCTTCGAGCGAAACCCGAACCGGCCGACGGCGAGAAGCGCGAGACCCGAGAGGGCTCCCGCGACGACCGCGACGAACAGCGCCACGCCCATCGAGCGGAGACCGAGGAAGGCGCCGATCATCGCGAGCATTTTGACGTCGCCGAAGCCCATGCCGTGCTCGCGCCGGATCAGGTACCAGAGGCCCCAGACGAGAGTGAGAAGGCCCGCGCCCGCCGCCGCGCCGATCGCCGCGGAAAGCAGCCCCGGGCCGGAGAGCCAAGGCTGGACGGCAAGGCCGATCGCGATCCCCGGCAGCGTGATCCTGTCCGGCAGGAGGAAATGCTCGGCGTCGATCGCCGCGAGCACCACCATCGCGGCACAAAAAACGGCGGCGACCAGGGCGTCGAGGCTCAGACCGAAGCGCAACGCCGAAAGCACGAACAACGCTCCCGTGAGCGCCTCGATCGCGGGGTAACGCCAGCCGATGCGCACGCCGCAGGTGCGGCAGCGTCCGCGCAGCCAGAGGAAAGCGAAGACCGGTATGTTGTCGTAGGGGCGGATCGGCGTGCCGCAGGCGGGGCAGCGCGAGCGCGGCAGGACCGTCGAGAGATGCCGCGGCAGCCGATAGATGACGACGTTCAGATAGCTGCCGACCAGCAGGCCGACCAGTCCGGCATAGATCCAGTAGAGGAGATAGAGGGGCACGGCGGGGCGGATCTTACGTCAACAGGCTCCGCCGCCGCCGCGTCGCGATCTCAGGGTTTTTGCGGCCAGCGAACGAAGAAACCGTCGGTCCAGACGATGTCCTGAGTGTAATCGGTCGGGTCGAAGGAGCCGAAGGCGTAGGTCTCGCCCGAAGGCATGCCGCCGAGACCGGGGCTCCGGATCGCCATCACGTGCTTGTTGGTCGGGTCCCCGACGTTGAGGTAGTAATTGTACGGGTGTTTCCAACCGTCGAGCGGCGGCAGCTGGCCGACGTAGTTCGGCTCCAAGACGGTCTGCAGGATCGGCGCCGCGATGCCCGTGTAGTCGCCGAGATTGGTCGTGCCGGAGGTCGTGGTCGAGGCTCCGGCCGCCGCGGCGCCCGTCTGGTCGGTCAGCCAGGACATCATGCCGGTGCCGACGATCTTGATCTCGGCGACCGTTCGCTTCTGCTTCGCCTTTTGCATCGCGTCCAAGAGGTTCGGGATCAGCATCGCGGCAATGATGCCGATGATTGCGATGACGATTAAAAGCTCGATCAGGGTGAAGCCACCGGCACGGACTCGTCGCTGAGAGAACATATGAACCCCTCCATCTAACTCCTGATATCCCACGGAATCGCAAGCCACGTGCCAGCCGGCCGTCAACAGCAATAGTCTTTGGAATCAATACTTTCGGAGACTATCTTCGGCCGGATTGCCAAAATGCGTCACCCAGGGGGCAGAAACTGTCAGGGCGCGGCGAGAGCGCGAAGGAGCTTCTTCGTCCGCTCGATTCCGCGGTCGAGCTCAAGGAGGGGAATGCGTTCATCGACGGCATGGATTCCCGCCAGATCCGGTCCCTCCAACGCAAAAGGGGAGAACCCATAGGCAGGGATGCCCCGTTGGCGAAAGTAGCGTGAATCGGTGAACCCGGCGATGAATGCGGGCACGACCGGCGCGGAGCCGCCGAGCGTCTTTTGGAATGCGGCGAAGGTCGGCGTCGTGGTCGGCGAGGCCGCGGCGGGGGGGGAGGTCAGCAAGACCTTCACGTCGAGATCGGGGCCGAGCGCCTCCTTGACCTGGCGCAGGTAGGCCAGGGCGTCGGTGTCCGGCAGCAGGCGAACGTCGATCTGGGCGCGAGCGCGCGGGGGAATGACGTTGATCCGATCGCCGCCGGCCAGAACGGTAACCTGCGCGGTATCGAGAAATAGATTGGCCAGCCCCGGCATCAGCATTTCCCGCGGCCCGTCGGGCGCCACGATCCGGTCGATGGCCAAGAAACGCTCTCGCCAGTAGGGGTTGTGGAGCGGAGCCAGGGCGTGCAGGTAAGTCCGGGCCGGCGCGGAGACCCGCCAGCGGGGAGCGGCGCCGAGCAGTCGATCGAGGCCCCGGATCAAGTCGTGGTTCGCGCTCCAGGGATTCAAGCCCGAGCCGTGGCCGCCGCGTCCCTCGGTGGTGACCTCCAGCCAGAGCGGGCGCTTCTGTGCGACCTCGATGCCCCACCAGAGCAGGCGATCCTGCGCCATCCGGTTCGCTCCGCCCTCCCCGATCACGGAGGTGACGCCGGCAAACAGCTCGGGATGTTTTTCCAGCAGCCAGGCCGTTCCGCCGCCGCCGCCGCTCTCCTCGTCGGCGACGGCGAGCCAGATCACGTCGTGCGTTCGCGGCACGCCGCTGCGTTTCAAATCGATCATCGCCGCCAGGAACGCGATGCCGAGGCTCTTGTCGTCGATCGCTCCCCGGCCCCAGAGGCGGCCGTCGCGAATCTCGCCCGAAAACGGCGGGACCTGCCAACCGGATTCGGCCGGCACGACGTCTAGGTGATGCAGCAGGAGGATCGCGCCCCGAGCGCCCTCGCCACCCGCGGTGGCGGGAAGGCGCGCCCAGAGATTTTGGCGCCCGGGCTCCTTGCCCAGCCTTTGGTAGGAGATCGTCTCGCGCGCCAGGATGCCGGCGAGGTAGTCCACCGCCCGGCTCTCGTGGCCCGGCGGATTCGTCGTGTCGATCCGCAGATAGTCGCGCAGCCAAGCCGTCCCTTCGGAGATCCGAGGGGTGCCCACGACCGGGGAGCAGGCGAGCAGCAGGAGCAGGAGCAGAGAGAGTCGGCGGATCATGAGGTGGATTCTCGCTCCAAAAAGTTCTCGTCCCAAAAGACAACCGCCGCGACGTGAAGGTCGCGGCGGCTGGACTTCAGGGCTCGAAAAAGCGGAGGGTATCGCCCTAGACGACACCCCCCTCTGACCGAGCCTCCAACAGACAGCAAAGGGTGTTTAGTTGGTGGTCTTCTGCGGCCAGCGGACGAAGAAGCCGTCGGCCCAGACGATGTCCTTGGCGTAGTCGGTCGGGTCGAACGAGGTGACCGTGTAGCTGGTGTCGTCGTCCGCCACGCCGCCGCGGCCGTTGCTGCGGATCAACATGACCTGCTGCTCGAGCACGCGCGAGCCGGTCTTCAGGTAGAAGTCGTAGTCGCCCTTCCAGCCGTCAACCTTCGGTACGTCCTGCATGTAGACCGGGACCAGCAGCGAGCTCAAGGCGGGTTGATCGATGGACACGTACGAGCCGAGCTCGATCGTGCTCTGACCGGCGGCGGCGGCGCCGACCTGGTCGGTCAGCCACGAGAACATGGCGGTTCCGGTGTTGCGGATGTCGGCGACGGTCCGCTTCTGCTTGGCCTTCTGGAGCGCATCGAGGAAGTTCGGAATCAGCAAGGCCGCGATGATGCCGATGATCGCGACGACGATGAGAAGCTCGATGAGCGTGAAGCCCTTCTGACGCTTGCGAAGACGGTTGAGCATTGGCTCCTCCCTATTCTTTCTACCAGACTGCTCCCACGGCCAATTCCATGGGTTTTGTCTGGGATAGAAAGCAGGCATCGTGCCAGGCCGTCGAAACGCGGAAACCCTTGAGAAATCAAGGTCTTCCCCTGCACGCCAGACAAACTTTGACCAGCGGCGATGTCAAAAAATGTCAAAGAGCGAGACGACGTAAGATCGCTTTGTACAATTCGACCCCGTCCACGAAGCCCGGCAGCGCCATCCGTTCGTTGGCGTTGTCCACTTGGAGGGTATCCGTGCTCAGGATCAGGAACGGCGACAGGCCGTAGGAAGGAATGCCGGCGGCGCGGAAGAAGCGCGCGTCGGTCGCGGTCCACGGCAAGAGCGCGGGTCCGATCCTCGCCTGAGGGTAGTTCTCCGCCAGGGTCTGCCGGATCGCTTGGAAGTCGGCGCCGTCCGCGGGGCTCGGGTCGGCACGACCCGCCGGGTCGGAGATCCTGTACGCCAATCCATGGAGCAGGCCGGGGGGGACCAGGCGAGCGAGCGCTTCGTCGGTTTCCGTGTCCCGGAGCAGATGGAGAATCACCCGCAGCCGGTAGCCGCCGCCCGGATCGGCCTCCACGTCGAAAGGCAGCGCCTCGTCGCGGAAGAAGCCTTTGAGATAGCGCGGGAGCTTCGAGAACTCCGCCGCGCTTTGGGTCAGGGCATCGGGGTCGGCGAGCGCCTGGCGGAGCCAAGGGTGGTCCCGCGAGGGGGCGTAGCGCTTCATGTAATCGCGCACTTCGGGCAGCAGGCGCAAGCCGCTGTTTTCGGCCTGCGCCGCGGCGAGAAAATCGTGGATCTGGTCCAAGGGCTGGCGATCCGGACCGCAGACGTACAGATCGACGTAATGCTTTTGGCCGACCTCGATGCCCCAGTACTTGATGTCCTCGCGCGTCCGCGCTTCGAGAAATCCGCCTTCCGTGAGCACCAGGCCGAAGCGGGAGACCAGGTCCCGGCGTTCGGCGAGCAGCCAGCGGACGCCGAGATCGCTGCCCGTCTCCTCGCTGCTGGTGCCGAGAAAGATCACCGAGCGCTTGAGCGGCTTGCCGCTCTCTTTGAGCGCGATCAAGGCGCGCAGCTGGGCGATCGCGACGCTCTTCATGTCGAACGTGCCCCGGCCGTACATCCAGGGCATTTCGACATGCGCCTCAAAAGGTGGCGCGAACCATTTCTCGTTCGGATGAATGTCCTCGACGTCGATGTGGTGATGGAGCACGATGGCGCGCGGATCTTTGCCTTCCAGCACCGCCCACAGATTCGCCTTGTGCGGTCCCATCCGCTCGATATGAGAAGGAATGCCCGCCGCCGCCAGCTCGCCGGCCAGGAAGCGGGCGCCGGCGATCTCGTCGCCGGTCGCGTCCGTGGTGTCGATCCGGACGTACGCGCGAAGCTCCTCCACCTCCTTCAAATGGAGGTAGTCGCGCGAGTCGAGCCGCTCGGAGGCGAGCCGCCGCAACGGGCGTTCGAGCACCGTGACGAACGCGAACGCGATGCCGGCGACGGCCAGAGCGCTCGCATAGAGGGCGACCCGCGAGACGGCCCGGCGCTTGCGCTCGAAGGGGGAGAAGCGGTTCGGGCGGTCGAACATTCGACGGATCATAGTCGCCGCCGGGACCTTGTGTATGCTTCCCGCCTTCGATGCGAGCCCGCGATTGATGCCGACCTTAGAGACGCCCACCGCCCCGCCGCGCCTCGATGCGCCCGCGCCGCGCCCGACGAGAATGCCGCGCTGGCTGCTCGCCGTGGGCCTGCTCGGTTGCCTGCTCTATCTCGGTGCCGAGGCGTCCGTTCTTTCCGGAGAGCTCGGCTTTCCGCTCGACGACAGCTGGATCCATCTGCAGTTTGCGAAGAACCTGGCGCTCGGCCATGGGCTGTCCTACAACCCGGGCGAGCCGGTGACCGGCTCGACGGCCCCGCTGTGGACCGCGTTGCTCGCCCTGCTGATCTACCTCCCCGGCAACGTCGTCCTGTGGACCAAGGCGCTCGGCGTGGCGCTTCATCTGGCGGGCTTGGCCGCGATCTGGCGCCTCGGACGCGAGCTCGACCTGTCGGCGGCCGGCGCTTCGGTCGCCACCGCTTTCGCGGCCGCCACCTCCTGGCTGGTCTGGTCGGCGCTCTCCGGCATGGAGGTGCCGCTGTTCATTCTCTTGAGCGTCGGCGGCATGGTGCTCCACCTGCGCGAGCGCCGCGATCCGGTCCGCCCGCCGCTCTCGCTCGGAATCTTCGGCCTGGCGATTCTCGCCCGGCCGGAAGGCGCCCTGCTCCTGGTGCTCGCGGTCGTCGACCGATTGCTGGTCGGTTTCAGCCGCCGCGCTCCGGACGCTTCGGACACCCCAGAAGACGGGGCGGACTCCCCGGGCGACTCCGCCGCCTCCGGAGGCCTGGTCTGGCGGCTGCCCCCCTGGCGGCCGGTCGTTCTCGGTCTGCCGCTCGCGCTCTGCGCCCTGGCCGGTCCGCTCCTGTTCTACAAGATCGTCGGCGGTCATTTCCTGCCGACGACGTTTTCGGCCAAGGGCGCCGAGCTCCACGACCTGCTTCCCGACCTTCAATATGCCGCCACGATCCTCTCGATCGTCTTCCGCGCGGTGCCCTGGATGACGCTGCTCGCCGGAGCCGGCGTGCTCGCCCTGATCGAGCGCCTGGGAACCCGCCGCGACCGCGGCCTGCTGCCCGCGCTCTGGCTGATCGCCCTGCCGCTCGCCTACTCGACGATCAGCCCCGTCGGCCGCGGCCTGCTCGCGGGCAATTTCGGCCGCTACTACTTTCCGCTGATGCCGATCGTGATCGTCCTCGGGGTCGTCGGGCTCGAACGCGCGGCGGCGGCGCTTGGCGCGCGGATCGGACTCGGGGCATCCGGCGCCACCGGCACCGCCGGAACCGGGGCGAGCCTGCCGCTCCGCGCGATCCTGCTCGCCCTGCTCGCCTGGCCGACGCTCGCCGGTCTCTGGCGCGGCTCGCTGCTGTTCGCCCAAAACGTCGCGAACGTCGAGGACAGCGACGTCCGGATCGCTCGCTGGCTCGCGCCGCGCCTGCCGGAAAATGCGGTGCTTGCGGTCAACGACATCGGCGCGGTCAAGTTTCTCCTGCCCAATCGGGTGATCGACCTGGTCGGCATCGCCAGCCCGGAGATCCGGCTGGAAGCGTCGGCGGAGATGAAGAAAGGTCTCAGCTTCGAGTCGGCGATGCTGCTCGCGATCGAACGGCGCCGGCCCGATTACGTGATCGTCTTTCCTTCCTGGTTTCCGGTGGTGACCCGCGACCCGCGGTTCCGCCTGGTGGCCTCCCTGGAGATCGTCAACAACATCACCATGGGCGACGACAGCCTGGGCGTCTGGGCGACGCCGTGGACCGATGCCCCGCTCCGCCGCCTGCCGGGCGATCCCGAACCGGGCGGCGCGATCGGCGGCACCGCGCCGGAGCCCCTCGAACCTGCCCATCCGGCGACACCGACCGCCTCGGAGACCACCCCTCGATGAAAGTGCCGTTTCTCGACCTCACCCGCACCGTCGCCCGCCTCCAGCCCGAGCTGGACCGGCGGTGGCGCGGAATTCTCGATACCACCAGTTTCATCCTCGGCCGCGAGCTGAAGGAATTCGAGCAGGCCTTCGCGGATTACCTGGGCGTCGATGCGTGCGCCGGGCTCGCAAACGGAACCGACGCGCTGATCCTGCCGCTCCGGGTGCTCGGGGTGAAACCGGGCGACGAGGTGCTGGTCCCCGCGTTCAGTTTTTTCGCCACCGCCGAGGCGGTCGCCCTGGTCGGGGGAACTCCGGTGTTCGTCGATGTCGATCCCGAGACGCTCAACATCTCGCCCGACGACGCCAAGGCGCGGATCACCGATCGGACGGTCGGCATGATCGGCGTCCATCTGTATGGCCGGCCCTTCGACGTCGATGCGATCTGCCGCTTCTGCGGGCTCCATGGGCTCTGGCTGATGGAAGACGCCGCCCAGGCGCACGGCGCCAAGTGGCGCGGAAAAAGGGTGGGTGGGTTCGGGCGCATCGCCGCCTGGAGCTTTTACCCGACCAAGAACCTCGGCGGTTTCGGCGACGGCGGCGCGGTCACCGGCAACGAGCCCGTGCTGGTCGAAAAGACCCGCCGCCAGGGCAATCACGGCCAGGCGGAGCGCTATACCCACCTGGAGATCGGCACCAACAGCCGCTTGGACACGCTCCAGGCGGCGGTGCTCAACTGCCGGCTCGCCCTGCTCGACGAAGACAACGCCCGCCGCCGCGCGATCGCCGCCCGCTACGCCGAACGCTTCTCCGGCGTCGGCGACCTACGCCTGCCGCCCGACCGGCCGGAGGTCGAATCGGTCTACCACCAGTTCACCCTGCGCACCGAAAGGCGCGACGACCTGCTCGCCCACCTCACGAAAAGTGGCATCGGCGCCTCGGTCCACTACCCCTCGCCGCTCCACCACCAGCCGGCCTTCGCCGAGCATTTCGCGAACACCCCCATGCCCGACCTGCCCGTAGCCACCGCCGCCGGTAAGGAGGTTCTCTGCCTGCCAATCTTCCCGGAGCTGACCGACGACGAGGTCGATGCCGTCGCTGACGCGGTGGTGGGCTTCTTCGGGTAGGAGCTTCGGGCTAGAACAGTAGTGATCTGGGCCAGGACAGTGGTGATCTGGGCCAGGACAGTGGTGATCTAGGCCAGAACAGTGGTGATCTGGACGAGAACAGTGGTGATCTGGACCGCCCTCCGCTGGGCTGCACCTGAGCATGAACCGAGCATCCTAGAGCGAGGGTAGCCGCGGTTCTGGTGGCCCCAATTTTGGTCTCCAGTTGTAATCCTCTTCCTTAGAGAGCAAAATTTAGTAGAAGAGAATGGGGCCGATAAGTATGCACCTTAGCCGAGAGCTGATTCAGGCGGTTGTCGAGAGCAAAATGCCTCCTCGGGCCTTCCTAGACTTCATGTTGCACCACCTACTTGATTTATGTCCAGACTGTAGGCGGGAGTGGAACTCTTACCAGACATCAAGGCGCGACCCTGTCGGGTCCTATGAGAGAGCCTTCGCGGTCCTCAACCGGCTCGCAAAGGAGGAGATTCCTCGGCTCCAGAAAGAGGAGCTGAGGTCAGCCCGTGATTACCGCGACTTGATGGGTCTTCCCAAAGATGCCCGTGCATCACGGATCACCAAGGCCTACCGTCGGTTTCGAGCGCCTGCTCTGGTAGAGCGGCTCCTTAAGGACTGCCGCTCTTCTGTCACCTCCCGACCTCGCGAGGCTCATCACTTCGCTGATCTTGCCTACTTGGTGGCAGTACAACTATCAGGCTCGTCAGTTGCCCGAGAACTTCAGAGCCTCAGCTTGGGAGAGCTTGCCAATGCGACGAGGGCAGGGGGCGACCTCATCAGTGCCGACCAGCGCCTATCTCAAGCCCGAAAGGTCATAAAGATCGGCGGCGTAACCGACCTGCGAGTCGCCGCGCGCCTTGATTCTCTTGAAGGATCTCTCCGAAAAGACCAGCGCCGGTTCAGGGAGGCCAGAGAGGCTCTCCGCCGGGCTCTGCTCCTCTATAGAAGTGTGGGAGAACAGAGGCAAATCGCCACGGTTCTGATGAAGCTGTCCATCATCCATTCCCATGAGGGGAAGTACTCGGAAGCTGTGGCGGTTGGTTTGCAGGCCATTGAGCTCTTAAGCCAAGAGGAGGACTACGCGCTCTACCTGGCTGCTCGGCACAATCTGGGCTTCTACTTGGTGGAATACGGACAACTTGATGAGGCACTCTCTATCGTCGAGATCGATGAAAGAGCGCACAGAAGCCTGGGGCAACCGCTTTTTCAGATTCGCTATACATGGCTTCGCGGGCGTATTGCGGCAAGAGCTGGGGATCTTGACTCGGCAGAAGCCTGTTTCCGTAAGACACGCGACACCTTCATTGCCGCAGGCATTGGCTACGACGCGGCCCTGGTTTCTCTAGATCTCGCACTCGCATATCTGCGAGCCAATCGTCTGGAAGAAACGCGTGCTCTGGCAGAAGAGATCGCCCCTATCTTTCAGGCCCAGGACGTACACAGAGAAGCATTCGCGGCCCTGGTTCTTTTTCGAGATGCGGCCACACAGCAGACGCTCACTGTAGAGCTTGTCCGGAAGCTCTGGTCATACTTTCTGCTCGCACGAACGGACAAGAGCTTTCGGTTCACAATCTGAAGGTATGTCCATGCTCTCGCACAGTTCTTACTAAGGCGAGCCCCAAGCTCAACGGCTCGACTCAGAACGGCTTCGTCCTCTATCCCGGCATCAAATTCGGCGACGTAAGCAACCTGATGGCCCTCGTTACGAAGGCTTTCTACAATTTGGCCATCCACGCTTTCATCTGCAACGAAGTTCATGCAGCCCGTTCAGGAATGGGATAGACCACATCGGCACGGAGGCTTTGGGCGGCGAACGCGATGGCTGCTAGCACCGCCTCACGGGTAAGACGAGGGTGGGACTGAACGAGCTGTTCTATCGTTTCTCCGGCTCCGAGCTTTTCGAGGATCAACTCAACGGTCAAGCGAGTTCCCGCAACGACCGGCTTGCCCATCATGATCGAAGGATCGGATCGGATCAGGCTGTTCATGGCGCTCTCCTTTCTCGACATCGTAGCGTAGGGCCGCAATCCAAGGTCTGGAGCTTGGCGGGGAGCCCTGCTTACGGCCCGCCGCCCGCCAATTCCGCCAGCAGATCCGGCGGGGGAGGCTCGGCCTCGATTCGCAGCGGCTGTCGGTTCGCGAAACGCAGGGCGTGGCTGGCGAACAGGCGCGCCGCTTCGACTCGTCCGCGGCTGCGCGCCATCTCCGCGGCCCGCCCGGCGGTGGCTGCGGCGCGGGCGAAATCTCCCGTTTCGGCGTAGGCGGCGGCCAGGGCGTCGAGGATCGTGCCGTTTTGCTGTTGGCTGATGCGGGCGGCCTGCTCGGCCAGGCGGACGGCTTCGGGGCCGTTCCTCACGGCGGGGTCCGACCAGGCGGCGAGCAGGCGGGCGAGCCGGGCGAGCGTCACCGGGTTTTCCGGCTCCTTGACCAGTGCCTGACGGAGGCTCTCAACCGCCTCCGTGCCGCGCCCGACTGCGGTGAGGGCAAAACTCTCCAAGAACAGCGTCCGGCTGTCGCCCGGTTCCAAGCGGACCGCCTCGCCGTAGTGCGCGGTCGCCTGGTTCCAATCGCCGCGGGCGAGCGCCATGTCGCCCAGCCGGGCGTGGGCCGCCCCCAAGCCCGGCTTCAGGCGTAGCGCGCGCTCGAACCGTTCGATCGCCTCGGCCGTCCGACCCTGGCGAAGACGGGCCATGCCGAGTTGGTATTGGCCCACGGCATTGCCCGGCGCGATCACCACCAGCTTTTCGTACAGCGGCTCGGCGAGGTCCGTCCGGCCGCGCGCGAGGTAAAGCTCGGCGAGGTTCGAGGTCGCCTGGAAGAATTGCGGGTGAAGCTCGATCGCCTGCTTGTAGTTCTCGATCGCCTCATCGGTCCGGCCGGCGGCGACTTGGGCGACACCCAGATTGTTGTAGGCGATCCACGCCGTGGGATTGCGCTCGATCGTCGTCCGCCAAAGGCTATCGACGTCGCGGTACATCGGGATCTGGCGCCAGGTGAGCACGGCGAGGACGAGCACCACCAACGCCGCCGCGATCCGCCCGGCAAGGCGACCCGCGTCACCTGCACGGGGCGTCGCGCCGGTCGCCAGAGCGGCAAATAGGGCCAAGAGGGGCGCGGACGCCAGATAGAGAAAATGGTCGGCGACCCACGAGAACAGCATCGGAAAGACGTTCACGAAACCGAGCGCGGGAAAGATCATCGCGCCGTAGCAGAGAGCCGCGGCGAGCGGTCCGCCGCCGATCCGCTTGCGGAACGCCCAGAGGGCGACGAAGACGGCGAGCGCGGCGAGAGGAAACAGCCATTGCGCGGCGTCGTGGGCGTCGATCCGCCAGCGGGGATAGATGAAGATCAGCGGGTGCGGCCAAAGCAGCTTGCCCAGGTAGTGCCAGAGCGCGCGGCCGGCGACCAGGCCGCGCTCGACGAGCGAGAGATCCCAGGCGTCTCCCTCCGCGCCGACTTTGCTCCGCTCCAGGTTCGCGGTGATCCGGGCGAAGGCGAGTCCGAGCGCGAACAGCGGCAGGGTCGGAAGCCAAGTGCTCGCGCGCACCCGGCGCGATTTCCAGGTGTCGATCACCAGGATCACCACGGGGAGCGAGACCGCGACGGTTTTGGCGAGCAGGGCCGCGGTAAAGGCGAGCAGCGCGAGCCCGTAGTCGGTTCCCGGCCGCTTGCGCCAGCCCGCAGAGGGCTCGCCCGGCGGCCGGAAGCGGAAGAACAGCAGCAGCGCCGCCAGAAAGAAGACGGCGGAGAGGACGTTCTTCCGCTCGGTGATCCAGGCGACCGACTCGACGTGGATCGGGTGGACCGCGAACAGCGCTCCCGCAAGCAGTGCGCCCGGAATGCGCAGTCGAAGAAGCACCCGCCAGAGGAGGATCGCGGCGAGCGCGTGGAGCAGGACGTTGGTCAGGTGATAACCCGTCGGATCGAGCCCCCAGAGCTTGTTTTCGATCCAGAACGAGGTGAACACCAGCGGGTAGTACTGGGGCGTCGCCCCCACCTCGGTCCAGATTCGGCTCAACCCGCCCGGCTGCTGGAGCAGGGCGTTTTGGGTCACGTAATCGTCGTCATCCCAGATGAATCCCGCGGAGAGCACCGGCAGGTAGGCGACGACCGTGATCGCGAGCAGCAGCAGGGCGGGCAGCGCGCGGCGCCAGAACGGATGGACCGGGGTTGCCGAAGCGGCGTCCCCGGTCGGCGCGGCCGTCGCCCGAGAGGGACTCTTCTCGGCCGAAGCGGGTTTCTTCCCGGGACGCCGGGGGGCGGAGGGGGCTCGCGGGGGCATCGGCCGCGAATCCTATACGGGGGCGGCGGCGGGAGGCGGTTCCTTCTTCTCCTCCGGTTCGAGGATCAGCCGCGCGCTGCGGTCCCAGGTGAAGTAGCTCCAGGTCCAGTTGAGGAACACGCTCAGCCGGTTGCGGAAGCCGACCAGGGTCATCAGATGGAGGAACAACCACATCAGCCAGCCGATCCGGCCGGTGAAGCGGAGCCCGATCGGGAATTCGGCGACCGCGGCGTTTCGGCCGATCGTGGCCATCACCCCCGGGTCGAAATAGCGGAACGGCACGGTCGGGCGCCCCGCGATTCGGTTCGCGATCTGCCGTGCGGCGTGATGGCCCCCCTGGATCGCCACCTGGGCGACCTGGGCCAAGGGTTTGCCCTCCTTGTCGAGCGCAGCCGCCAGGTCGCCGATCACGAACACCTCCGGGTGCCCGGGCAGCGACAGATCCGGCTCGACCGCCAGCCGGCCCCCGCGGCCGGGCGTCACGCCCAGCAGCTCGGCAAACGGCATCGCCTTGATTCCGGCGGTCCAGATCACCGACCGGCTGCGGATTTCGAGGCCGCTTCCCAGCTTCACCCCCTCGGCCGACGCCTGAACGATCGATTCGTTCAACCGCACGTCCACCCCCCGCTCGCGCAGCACCGCCAGGGCATGGCGCTGCGATTTCGGGTGGAAGGGCGTCAGCAGCTCGGGAGAGCGCTCGACCAGGATGATCTTCGCGAGATCGACCGGCAGGTGCGGATAGTCGCGGCGCAGCACCTGGCCGATCAGCTCGATCAGCGCGCCGGCCATTTCGACCCCGGTCGCCCCGCCGCCGATCAGGACGAAGTTGAGCGCCCCCTGTTCGATCAGCGAGGGATCGACGTTCGCCGCTTCGAACTGAGCGATCACGTGGTTGCGCAGGGCGAGCGCATCTTGGAGCGTCTTCAAGAAGATCGCGTGCTCGGCGACTCCCGGGATGCCGAAGTCGTTGTTGGTCGCCCCGGGCGCCAGGATCAGAAATTCCCAGGAGACCGGCTCGCCGGTCGTAAGCGATAGCGTCCGGGCCGCGAGGTCGATCCCCGTTACCTCGCCGAGGCGAAAGTCGAAGTTCTTCTGGGAATGGAAGATGCCGCGCACCGCATGGGCGATCTCGGACGGTTCGAGCCCCGCGGTCGCGA
>DATMZU010000591.1:0-17532 GCA_035607435.1 Thermoanaerobaculia bacterium
GGACTTGTCGAGTGGTGCGCGGGACTTGTCGAGTGGTGCGCGGGACTTGTCGAGTGGTGCGCGGGACTTGTCGAGTGGTGCTGGGGACTTGTCGAGCGGTGCGCGGAACCTGTCGGGCGGTGCGCGGGACCTGTCGAGCGGTGCGCGGGACCTGTCGAGCGGTGCGCAGAACGAAGAAACCGCCGCGGGGAGCCGACGAACCGCTTCCGAGACACGCCACACCAAAGCGACGCCGAGAGACTCCAAAGTTTGGAGTGCGCCGACGCGTCGGCGCTTTGATCGCGGCGACGTGTCGCCGCCGGCCGGGCAAGCCGCCCCGATCCCAAGGAGTTCTCTTAGCCTGGGTCTCCGTGCTTCGAGGACGCCGACGCGTCGCCGCACTCCAAATTTGCCCATCCGCCGCCGCCTATGAGTGTTGTGAGTAAAATAGCGGAACGAATTGTCCTTTTTCGTCGGTTGGCGCTTCGGAGAGAGCCTTCGCCTTTTGAGCATCCTTCATCCGATCTCCGGCTGTGAGAACCCAGAGCGCAAGGCCGACGTAATCTTCGTCCACGGCCTGGGCGGCGATGCGTTTTCCACCTGGCGCCACGGCAATCTGGCTAGCGCACTCGCCGCCTACTTGGAGTCGCTCGTCGTGATCCACAACTTGGCGTTCAGCAATCCCTCCAACGCCGTTTGGCAAAGAGACCTTGCCTTCGGTCTCACGCGAATCGCTCTGTTTCATGAGGAACAAGACCATCGCCCTCAAGCCCTCGTGTTTGCCCTGGAAAGCCTCAAGATCGACAAGGACCTTCGCAGAACTGGATCCGACGAACATGACATTGCGGAACAACGTGGAGTTCAGCCAGGCCTTGGTTGCACGCCTAACGCAGTAAGGCCATCCGATCGATCATCGACCCTTAGGAGTCAGTCCCCTCCCCCGCCGCGCGTGACCATTCGAGCCGTTTTGGAGTGCGCCGATGTGTCGGCGCTTTGGTCGCGGCGACGTGTCGCCGCGGGCCGGGCAAAGCAGGCCCGATTCCAAGAGAGTTCTTTAAAGGCCAGGTCTTCGTGCTTCGAGTGCGCCGACGCGTCGGCGCTCGGAAAGCGGCGACACGTCGCCGCACTCCAAAGGTTACTTTTCCCCCGCCGCCTGTGCCCGTTCGAGCCGGGTGGCTTCGTCTTCTCCCAAGGTTCGCGCGGCGAGCAGGAAGAAACCGAGGGATATGACGTAGGCGATCAGGGCGAGCGAGAGGGCGACGCGGAGGTCTCCGGTTGCCATGCTCAGGCGGCCGATGGTGTAGGGACCCATCGCGAGACCGATCAGGGTGTTGACCAGGAGAAACGCGGCGGAGGCCATGGCGCGCATCCTTGGGAGGACGAGATCCTGGATCGTCGAGGTGCCGGGGCCGAGCCAGAGGGCGGAGGCGGCGTAGAGCGGCAGGGCGAGGCAGAGGGCGATCGTCTTGTTCGGAATCCAGACGACGGCGAGCGCGAGGGGGATGGTGAGGATCGCGTTCAGCATGCCGACGTAGAGGCGCCCGCGGGGCGAGGTCCGCCGCAGGCGGTCGGCGAGCACTCCTCCGCAGGTGACCCCGATCCAACCTCCCGCCGCCGCGGCTCCGCCGACGATGATCCCCAGTTGGCCAAGCTCCATGTGGTGGACCCGGGCGAAGAACGGCGCGATCCAGAAGCCCAGGCCGTAGCCGTTGAAGGAAAGGAAAGCGAAGCCGAGGATCGAATAGATCATCGAGGGGGTGCGGAAGATGAGCGCCGCCGCCGGCCGGTCGCGGAGTGCCAGAGATTGCGCCCAGGAAACCGCGGCGTAGACGCCGAGGGCGAGCGAGGCCCATTGTGCCGGGTTGCCGAAGGCGTCGGTGAGCAGAAACGACGCGCCGATCAATGCTCCCGCCGCAACGAGGTTGGCGGCGATCATCGCGCCCGAGGCGCCGAGGCGGAGGAGGTTCCAGATCGTGAACGGCGGGATGACCGCCGCCAGTTCGACGAGAAACGCGGGAAGCGGCTTTGGGCCCGCTGCGCTTTCGATGCCGTCGCTGATGCCCCGTTTCGGCTCGCGCAGCGAGGCCGCCCAGAGCGCGAGCGGAATGCCGGGCAAGCCGACGATGAAGAACGCCGCCTGCCAGCCTTTGAGCCCGAACGGCGCGGCGCCTGCCGCGAAGGCAAGGTCCCAGCGATTGACCACCAGGCCGCCGACGAACAGACCGAGGCCGGAGCCGATGTAGATGCCGCTCGAATAGATCGCGAGCACGGTCGCCCGGCGGGCGCGGGGAAAGTAATCCGAAAGGAGCGAATAGGCGGCGGGCGAGGCACTCGCTTCGCCGACGCCTACCCCCACCCGGGCGAGCGCGAGCTGGGCGAAGGAGCGGGCCATTCCGGAGACCGCGGTCATCAGGCTCCAGAAACCGAGGCCGATCGAGATCAGTTTGCGGCGATCCCAGACGTCCGCGAGACGCCCGAGCGGCAGGCCGAACAGGGCGTAGAAGACCGCGAACGCGGTGCCATAGAGATAGCCGAGCTGCGCATCTGTGGCTCCGAGATCGGCCTTGATCCGCTCGGCCAGGATCGACAGAATCTGGCGATCGAGGAAGTTGAAGACGTAGACCAGGACCAGCACCGCCAGCACATAGCGGGCGTACGGGCCACCGATCTCGTCTCTCTTGTCGTCCGCCATCTTCTTCTCCTCCCGAATCGAGCCCATCTCAACCGTCGCCGTCTGATCCAGCGATCGTAGGGGCGGAGCTTGCCTCCGCCCGCCGCCTACGAGGATCTCGGGCGGAGGCAAGCTCCGCCCCTACGGAAGGCAAGCGCTCCTCCCTACAACACGAACGCCGTACCGGCCTGGTTGTAGCCGACCCCTGAGCCGAGCAGCACCACCAGGTCGCCCGCCTCGGCTTTGCCCGCTTCGAGTGCGTCGTGGAGCGCCATGGGGATGCAGGCCGAGCCGGTGTAGCCCCACTTTTCCATCACCATGTGGGCACGCTCGATCGGAAACCCGAGATCTGCCATGACGATTTCGATCGAGGGTCTGCGCACCTGGGTGAAGATCCAGAGTTTCACCTCGTCGAGCGCGAAGCCGCCCTGCTCCGCGAGCTTTCGCGCGAGGCGCGGCCAGCCCTCGTGGTTCACTTCGGGCGGATAGCGCTCGTACGACTTGACGGTCGTGCGCCCCGCCTCGATCGCCTCCGGAGAGGCCGGCTCGGCCGTGCCGCCCGCGAGGATCGCCCAGTTCCGCGCGTAAGAACCGTCGGCCTGGAACGCCGAGGCGACGAAACCCGGGGCCTCGCCCGCGACCAGCACCGCCGCGCCCGCTCCGTCGCCGTAAAAGAACCGGGTCGGTTCGTCCGGCGCCGCGAGTCGCTGCATGAGGTAGGCGCCAACCACGAGGACCGTCTGGAGGGCAGGGTTCGAGGCGATCATTCCGGCCGCCGCGGCGAGGCCGGTCGGAAACGAAGCGCAGGCGCAGCCCACGTCGAACGTTCCGGCGTTCGTCGCCCCCAGCTTGTGCTGGAGCACGACGGACGTCGCCGGGGTGATGTAGTCGGGCGAGTCGGTGCCGAGGACGATCAGATCGACCTCCGGCGGCTTCTTCCCGGCCCGGTCGAGCGCCTGGCGCGCCGCTTCGAGCGCGAGATCGGAGGTCGCTTGGGTCTCGCGTGCCCAATAGCGGCGGACGATGCCGGTCGAAGCCTGCATCTTGTCCACGTACTCCGGCGCGGTCGCGGCGAGCAAACTCCGCAGCTCGTCGTTGCCGACCTCGCGCTCCGGCAGGTACATGCCGGTCGCGGCGATCCGGGCGTAGCGAACGGTCCGCGAAGATTGGATCAAAGGTTCTCCCCCGGAGGGGCTGCAGATTTCGCCGGGGGTTTTTCCAACGGCATCGGGATGGGTTTCGCCATCTCGATGGCGATCTGGACCGCGCTTTCGATCCGCGCCGCCGCGTCGTCGGGATGCTCCAGCACATAGCCGTGCGAAGCGCCGGGAACGACCACCAGGTAGGAGTCCGGAATCGCCTTGTGCAGCTCCTCGGAGAACGCCACCGGGAACGTGACGTCTTTCTCTCCCGCGATGATGGTCACCGGCGTCACCTTCGCGCGGATCTTCGCGAGATCGGGCGCCAGATTCATCGTTTCGAGCGCGCCGAGAATCGCGTCCACCCCGGCGAACCAGCCTTTCGGAAGAGCGGCGACCTGCTTGCGCCGGAGCGGCAGCGCTTCTTGGTTCGCCGCGATCCATTCCGGCGAATAGGTGGTCGGCACGATCGTGTCGAGCACCTTGCCGCCGTCGCCCCCGGCGACCGCCTCCTGCGCGAGACGGCGCAGCAGCTTGGTTCCCACGACGTTCTCGGGGCTTAAACGCGCGGTCGAGTTGAGAGCAACGACCGAGAAGACCCGATCCGGATGCTCGGCCGCCATGACCAGCGCCACCAGCGAGCCGAACGAGGTGCCGGCGAGGTGGGCTTTCTTGATCCCCAGCTGATCGAGCACGGCGACCACGTCCCGGGCATGGCCGGCGAGGTCGGCCGGCGCCGGGGATTCTGGCGTGATCGGCGATTGGAGCTGACCGCGGAAGTCGAGCAGGATCACGCGATGTTTGCCGCGCAGCTTCGCCGCGACCGGCTCCCAGTGAAACGTCGTCATCATCCCGCCGTTCAGGAGGACGATCGGCTCGGCGGCCTGCGGGTCTCCCTGGACGACGTAGTGGATCGCGGGCGGTGCATCGATCATGGGGCCTCTCCTTCGGTCGGGTCTTTCATGTAGCGCTCGCGAAGCTCCCCCTTGACGACCTTGCCGTACGCCGTGCGCGGCAAGGCATCGACGAAGACGAACACGCTCGGGTGTTTGTAGCGGGCGAGGCGGCGCCCGAGAAACTCTAGCAGCTCTTCTCGTGTAGGCCGGCTCTCGCCCGCCACCAGGAACGCCACGCCCGCCTCGCCCCATTTCTCGTCCGGGACGCCGATTACCGCGGCGTCGCGGACTTCCGGATGGAGCAGCAGCTCCCCTTCGATCTCGGCCGGATAGACGTTCACTCCGCCGCGGATCAGCAGATCCTTCGCGCGCCCGGCGATCGTGTAAAAGCCCTCCGCGTCGCGCCGCGCGAGGTCGCCGGTATGCCACCAGCCGTCGGCGTCGAGCGCCTCTGCCGTCGCTTGCGGGTTGCCCCAATAGCCGCGCGAGAGGTGCGGACCGCGGAGGCACAGCTCCCCCACTTCACCGTCCGAAACTTCGCGGCCTTCGGCGTCGATCAATCGCGCTTCGGTAAACATCAAGGGCTTGCCGATCGAGCCCGCTTTGGCGATCGATTCCTCGACCGTCATGGCAAAGCAGTTGACTCCCACTTCGGTGAGGCCGTACCCCTGCTTGAAAACGACGCCGCGCGCTTGGTAGCGATCGATCAGAAAACGCGGTAAGGGAGCGCCCCCTGAGACCAACCAACGGACGCTCGACAAGTCCGCCGCCGCGAAGCCGGGATGCTCCGACAGCCGCTCCCAGATCGTCGGCACACCGAGCACCACGGTGCAGCCATTCCGCTCGATCGAGGTCCAGATCTCCCCGGCATCGAACCCCGAATGAAGCACGATCGTGCCGCCGATCGTAAGGATCGGCACCAGAAACGCGAACAGCCCGCCCGCGTGGTAGAGAGGCAGGAAGATGGGCGTCACGTCGTCCTCGCGCAGCTGCCAGGAGACCGCCGTGTTATAGCCGTTCCACAGCACCTGGCGGTGCGGGATCATCACGCCTTTCGGCTTGCCCGTGGTGCCGCTGGTGTAGAGCAGCGCCCAGAGATCCTCCGGGTCCATCCGCTCCGGGTGGAAGGGGGCGTCGGACAGGGTGGCGATCTCAGTGATGGCACCCGGGAGATCGAGATCGTGCAGGCTCGCTTTCGCCTCGGGATCGAGCGCCATAGCGGCCCGAAGCGGCGCAAGGTTCGCCAACTCTCGCACGTGCTCGGCGTGATCGCCGTCGTAAAGCAGCACGTCGAGGCCGCTGTCTTGGATCACATGGGCGATCTCGATCGCCGTCAGGCGGGTACCGATCGGCACCAGCACCGTGCCCGCCTTGGCGCAGGCGAAGAACACGTCGAGGAACTCGACGCGATTGCCGGAGAGCAGGCCCACGCGATCGCCTTTCGCCAGGCCCAACCGTTCGCGGAACACCCGAGCCACGGCCGTCGCGCGGCGATCGAGCGCGGCGTAGGTGAGCCGCTCTGCGCCCGGCGTCCCCGGCACGGTGACGAGGGCGAGTTTGTCCGGCGTCAACCGGGCTCGCTCGCCCAGGAGGTCTCCTGCGATCACTGAGCCCCCCTCCTATCCTCCCCCCACAAGGGGGGGAGGGACCCTTCGCCGAAAGGTCGAGCCGAAAGGGCAGGGTCGAGGGGGAGGGACCCTTCGCCGAAAGGGCGAGACGAAAGGGCAGGGTCTTGCCACAAACGATGCGTCGTCTCTTGGGAGGCGGCGTCCTCCCCCCTTGTGGGGGAGGATCGAGGAGGGGGGTTCCGCGGCATCACGTGCCGATCACCAGACCGCCATCGACCGAAAGGACGATCCCGTTGACGAAGCTCGCGGCGTCCGAGGCAAGCCAGAGGTACGCCGCAGCGACTTCTTCCGTCCGGCCGAGGCGGCCCAAGGGGGTCTTCCCCGCGATGCCGTCGATCACCTTCTGCGGCATCTTGGCCACCATCTCGGTCGCGATGTAGCCGGGCGCCACGGCGTTGACTCGGATGTTGTAGCGGCCCAGCTCGCGAGCCCAGGTGCGGGTCATCGCGATCACCCCCGCTTTGGTCGCCGAGTAGTTGGTCTGGCCGAAGTTGCCGTAGAGGCCGACGACCGAACTGGCGGAGAGAATCACGCCGCCGCCCTGCGCGATCATCCCCGGCACCACCGCCCGCGTGGGCAGGAAAACGCCGCGCAGATTGACCGCCAGCACCGCGTCGAAATCGACCAGCGGCATCGACCCGAGCAGCGTGCCCTCTTTCCATTTCGCGAGCTGCGCGTCGCGGGTGATGCCCGCGTTGTTGATCAGCACGTCGATCCGCCCCTCGGCGGAAAGCGCCCGCTCGACCGCGGCGTTCACCTCCGCTTCGAGCGAGACGTCCACCGAATCGAAACTCGCCGCGCCGCCGGCCGCGACAATCTCCGCCGCGGCCGCCTCCCCCGCTTCGGCCGAACGATCCCAGAGCACCAAGCGCGCGCCCTCGGCGGCGAAGCGCAGCGCCGTCGTCTTGCCGATTCCCGCGGCTCCCCCGGTGACGATCACCACTTTTCCGGCCAGTCCGGTCTCGATCAACTCAAAACCCCTTCTAAGAAAGGGCGGACACCGTCCTGCGATAGGACGGCGCCCGCCGAGCACGAATCCGAAAAGCTTAGAAGAACTTGTAGTCGATCGTCGCGAGCACCGTGCGCGGCGCGCCGTACGAGCCGACCAGGATGCCGAGCGCCGGGATGTTGTAGCCGTTGGTCAGGTAGCCCTTGTCGCCCAGGTTCTTGCCGTTGATTCCGACGCGCCACTTGGCACTCGGCGACAGCCAGCCGATCGAGGCGTCCCACAGGCTGAACGACGGCTGGATGATCGGAAGCAGCGGCTGCCCCGGACGGCCCGGATACGGCCCGCCTTCGTTCGTCAGCACGGATTCGTCGCGGTAGGCGACGCCGACCGAGCCGGTGATCAAGCCTTTGGAGATCGGGAAACTCAAGTTCGCGTGGAGCGCGCCGGTGAATTCCGGAGCATTGGTGATCACCTGGGTATCGACGAAGCCGTCGCGGTTCGCGTCGAGGAACTCGTCCGGCTTGGCGGAGAGGTAGCTCACGTTGCCGACTAAGCGAAGCCACGAAACCGAATGCGGGCCGGCGTCGAACTCGACCTCGACTCCCTTCATCGTCGCGTCGCCCGCGTTGATGAAGTTCCCGAAGAAGGCGTCTTCCACTCCGTCGCCGTTTGAGTCGAAGGCGGTGAACGTGCTCACCTGAATGTCCTTGTACTTGCCCCAGAACGCCGCCGTGTTCAACACCAACTGGCGATCGAACAGCACCGTTTTCAAACCGACTTCGGCGACGTCGAGCACCTCGTCTTTGAAGGGCAGAGCGGAAGCGGGAAACACCGTCGCCTGCGCGCGGACGTTGAATCCGCCGCTCTTGAAGCCGCGGGAGAGGGTGACGTAGGCGAGCACGTTCGGGTTCACCTGGAAATCGAGGCCGAGCTTCGGCGCCACCGAGTTGAACGTCTCGGTCTTGTCGAAATTCGCGGTCACCGCGTTGACCACGGTGAAGGTGTCGTTGGTGAATCCTCGGTTGAGCGCGATGACGTTCTTCTTCTCGCGCGTCGCCCGCAGGCCGAGGTTCAGCCGCAGCGCCGGACTGACCTGGTAGCTGCCGTCGCCGAAGAGCGCGATCGAATCGGTGTTCGTTTCGCCTTCGGTGGTGCCGAAGATCCGGTTCAAGAAGATGTTCTTGACCAGGCCGCCCGCCTTGCCGTCGAAGTAGTAAGCGCCGAACACGCCGGTGAACTTTCCGCCGCCGTCGTAGTTGAACTGCAGCTCTTCCGAGGTCTGCTTGTCGAAGTAGGTCGCGATGACGTCGGTGATCCGCGCCGGGGTGGTGTCGAAGTCGATGTTGTTGTCCGAATCGGATTTGCGGTACGCGGTGATCGACTTGAACTGCCACGGTTCGCTGATCTTCCAGCTGACGACCAGCGAGGTGCCGCTCGCGTCCGTGCTGTTCTTGGGCGCCAGGCCGCTTTCGGTGTCGAAGTTGTTCGACAGCGGCGGGCAGGTCCGGCCGAGGAACAACGGGCAGAGCGGGTTCGCCGCGAGTCGGCGATAACCTTTCGGTTCCGCGCTGTCTTTGGTCTGGTCGTAGCTCACCTGGACTTTCACCCGCTCCGAAGCGAGCCAGTCGAGCGCGCCGCGAAACGCCTTGGTGTCCTTGTCCGACACGTCGCGGCCGGTCAGCCGGTTGGTGCCGTAGCCGTCGTGCTTCAAGGCGGCGGCGGCGATCTTCGCGCGCAGCTTGCCGGGGATGAGAGCGCCCGAAAGGCTCGCGCGGAAATCCTCGTTCGAGTAGCTGCCCGGCGAGATCGAGAGCCGGCCGTCCAACGTGTCGGAGAGCTCGCGGCTCACATATTTGATCGCGCCGCCGATCGTGTTTTTGCCGTAGAGCGTTCCCTGCGGTCCGCGCAGCACCTCGATCCGCTGCACGTCGTAGACGTCGAGCAACGCACCTTGCGGCCGGGCGATGTAGACGTCGTCGAGATAGAGACCCACGCCGGGATCGACGCCCCAGAGCGGATCGGCCTGGCCAATGCCGCGCATGAACGCGGTGAGCGTCGTCGTCTGGTTGCGCCCTTGATAGATCGACAGGTTCGGCACGGAGGATTGCAGCTCGGAGATGTCCGACGCGGCGGTCTCCTGAAGCGCTTCGCCGCCGACCACGGTGACGGCGACCGGCACTTCCTGAACGTTTTCTTCGCGCTTCCGAGCGGTCACGATGATCTCGTCCGAAACCGTCGGCGTCTCTTCCTCGGCGGCCTTCGCCTCGTCCTTCTTGGTGTCCTCCGCGGAGGCGGCGGGCTCTTGCGCGAGGGGATCCGAGCTCGCGGCAAGCGCCGGAACGCCCCAAAGAACCAGCCCGCCGGTAAGGATCAGGAGTAGAGCGGCAGGCGACAACGAGCGCCCTTTCGGAACTACAACCTCGGTGTGACGATTCATGATTCATCCCCTTTTTTCAGTCGAAGACTCTTGGGCGCACGAGCCGGACTCGCGCTCCGTGGCGTATCAAAACGAGGCAGCAGGCCGAGCCGCAGGATGCGGCAGAACTCGGCGACGGCGGTTTTCGAATCGAGGCCGAGGTGCATCGGCACGCCGAAGCATTTCTCGACCGTGAAGTAGTAGAAGAACCAGCGGGTGGCCATCATCACGCCGAACAGAGGGCTCGGCTCGCCCAGCTCGCCGCGCTCCTGGCGCTCCTTGAGGTTGTCCTCGTAGGTGGCGGAAAACCGCTCCGCCATCCGCCGGTAGAACTCGTGGATGTGCTTACCCTTGAACTCGATGACGTCGATATAGATCAACAGGATCGAATGCGAGTTGCGATCGACCACCTGCTCGATCGCCGCCGCCAGCTCCTCGAGGTCGTCGGGAAAGCGATTGGCGGCAAAGACCTTGTTGAGCGGCAGCTCGGGGTCCGTCAGCTCCTGCCAGTAGTGATCGATCAAGACCGCGAGGATCTGCTCCTTGCCACCGAAGTGGTGGTAGAGGTTGCCGACCGACAAATTCGCCTTGCGCGCGATCTGGCGCATCGTCGTGGCACGAAACCCCTGGCGCGAGAAAAGCGCCAGCGCCGCTTTCAACACCTTCTTCGTCGCCGCGTCGCTGCGGTCGGCCTGCGTCCGTTTGCGCATCGCCTCCTCAAATCCCGAACGAACGTTCGGTTTGTTTTGCGCGGATCGTAGGGATGCCCCGGCAGCCGGTCAAGCCGCAGTGCGGCGTAGAGGGACGAGCGCCCGTGTTAATCTCCGCACAACCGTCCCGTCTCGCTTTTGCGCAGTTCCTCGTTCGGAGCTTCTATGTTCTCGACCGCCCAGATCCTTACCCTCAAGCGCACCGCGGCCATTCGGGCGGCGCTCGTTCTGTTCATGATCCCCGCGGCGCTGGGCTTCCTTTGGGTCGCTTATTCGGCTTATGAAGAACACGATGCGAAGTCGATGGCGCTCTTCGCGGCGCTTGGGCTCGGCATCGCCGCTCTGTGCTGGGTGCTGTTCCAGCGGGAACAGGGGCGCATCGTGCGGCTGTATGAGGACGGCATCGAGCAGGTCCTGGGAACGAAGACCACCGAGTTGCGCTGGGGTCAGGTGACGGAGATCTGGTTTCGCGCGATCAAGTTCCAGACGGGGGGTCTCATCGGCCTCCTCGCAACCGCGGCGATGGAAGCCGCGGCGAAGCGCAAAGGCAAGCCTTTCGACGGAAAAGGCGCGAGCATCACGGCGCGGATTCTCGGGTCGGCCGGCGAGAAGGTCGTCATCACCTCGAACGACAAAGAGGTCATGAAGGCGTTCGAGATCGTCAGCGCGCGGGTCAATCCGCGCCTGGTCGAAGAGGCGTTGCGCCGCATCCGGAACGGCGACACCGTCGCGTTCGGCAAGCTGGGCCTCTCTCTGCGCGGCATCGCCCTCGGCGCCAAGGAGCCGGTCCCCTATGTCGAGATCGAAAAGTTCAGGATCGAAAAAGGCGTCCTACGCCTGAAGAAGAAAGGCGCCTGGCTTGAAGCGATCGCAGTGCCGATCCTCAAAATCCCGAACGTGTTCGTTTTGACCGAGCTCTACGTCCAGCTCGCCAACGGTCCGGTCGATCGCGAAGCGCTCCAGATGGGGCGCCACGTCACCAGCCGCGCCTTCGTCTAACGCTCGCCGGCCACCACGTCCCGCAACATCGCGGCGTAGCGGGTGGCCTGGCGCCGCCAATCCCAGTCTTCGATCGAGGCGCGGGCGGCTCGGCCCATTCGGACCCGCAATTCCGGATTGTCGCGGAGACGTCCGAGCTTTTCGGCCAGGTCGTCGAAGCTTCGCCCAATGAAGTAGCCGTTCTCGCCGTCGCGGATCAGCTCCGGCATGTTGCCCACGCGCGTCGTGATCACCGGCAGGCCGCAGGCCGCCGCTTCGAGGCAGGGGTTGGGCGTCCCCTCGCTGCGGCTCGCGCAGACGTAGACGTCGAGCGACCGATAGAACTCCAGCATTTCGTGCCGGTCGCGCCATTTCTCCTCGCGGACGGCCAGCCGAAGTTCCGCGCCCGCCGCCTCGACCGCGGGGACGATCACCTCATGGACGCCTCGGTGCTCCGATCCGTGGTTGGTGAGGCTTCCGGCCCAGCCGACCCGCTGCGGGCGCGCCGAGGTCGTCGGGGTTTCGACGGGCGGCTGGAAGAAGCGGGTATCGACCCCGTTGGGCGTGTAATAGATCGGCTTCCCCAACTGCGGCCCGAACTCTTCGAGCAGCAGCCGATTGTTGGCGAACACGGCGCGCGCGAATTCGTTGAGCGTGGCGAGGCCGGGCGTTCGCCAGTCCCCGCTCAGCTCGTAATGGCTGCAAATACCGATCACCAGGCGGTCGCGCAATCTTAGAAGCTCCGCCCTGAGAGGAGCCAACCGTTCGATCTGCAGCCAGTAGTAGAGGAGCACGCAATCCGCGCGATCGAGATCGTCGGCGGTGACCTCGGCCTGGTAGCGCTTGACGATCTCGAACGAGGGGGCGAGCGCCAGCGCCAGAGCGTCGGTCTTCCGATCGTGAGCCCAGTTCGGACGATCGACGATGCACAGGACGATCGGCCGGCGGGAGGGCTCCGCCAGGCTCAGGACAGCCGCCTCATCAGGCTGTGGGTGGTGCGCGGCGACGAGGGGTCGAGATCGTGGTCGGTGGCCGCGACCCGCAGCTCCGCCTGCGACGGAAGCTCCACGTCGGCGGCGGAAAGATGGGCCCGCCAGCCGTGCCAGCCGCCTTCCACTTCGGCCGGATCGTACGTCTTCTGCACGTACTTCCGGATCGCATGCTCCCGGCTGAGGACGAGATAGTGGCGCAGCCGGAAACGCCACGGCGAAAGCCGCAGTCCGGGAAAGCGAACGTTATGCCCCCCGGTGCTCACGAGATCGACTTGCGGCTGCCGTTTCCATCCCCGCACCAGGTGCAGGGCGCTCGGGGAGAACGGGTAGTACCAGCGCATGGTGCGGCGAAAATCCGGATGGTCGTGATCCGGTTCCTCGCGCGTCGGCACGAAGGTGAATTCCGCCAGCTCCACGGCGTTGTAGCCGCCGGCCTCGGCCTCCGCAAACGCCTCGACGAGCGTCTGCCCGGCGCGCGGCGGCAGCAGGATCTCGTCGGCGTCGAGGTGGAGGTACCAATCGGCATCGAGCTCGGCCGCGAGCGTCTCTTTGCGTCGTAGGATCTGGCGCCACCGGAAGGTGCCGTCCCGGGGAAGCCGCTCGATGCCGCGCAACCCGGCGCCGAGGAAGCGCGAGGCGATCGCGACGGTGCCGTCGGTCGATTGGTTATCGCACAAGTACGCTTCGACACCGTGGGCGAAAAGATGCTCCAGGCAGCCGCCGATGAAACGTTCTTCGTTGTAGGTGGCGATGATGGCCAAGACCCGCATGGGGTAGAGGATAATCGAGAGGGCGAGACCCGCCAACGTCACACCCCCTGAACGTTATGACTCTTTGATGGAATCGGAGCACCCATCCATGTCTTACCCGTTGGTCATCGGCGGCATGCACCGCTCGGGAACTTCGCTCGTCGCAAGCGTGCTGCAAAAAGCAGGGCTCGCGATCGGCTGCGACGTGGCGGCCCCCGGGCTGGGCAATCCGCGCGGCCACTTCGAGGACCCGGATTTCCTGGAGCTGCACGAGGAGATGCTCGCCGCCGAAGGCGAGAGCTGTTTTTCGATCGGCGAGAATTTCGTCCCGCCGGTGGACGGCAAATACGTCCGGCGGGCCGAGGAGCTGATCGCCGCCCGGCGCAAGCTGCCGCTTTGGGGCTGGAAGGACCCGCGCATCTGCCTGTTTCTCGAATTCTGGGAAACGATCCTGCCGGAGGCGCGCTATCTCTTCCTCTACCGTCATCCGGTGGACGTGGCCCTCTCGCTCTGGCGGAGGAACGGCGACCTCGACCTGCGCGAGGCCCCCTGGCGGACGATCCGCTCCTGGGAGGTCTACAACCGCCGCCTGCTCGAATTCCGCAACCGCCATCCGGAGCGCTGCTTCCTGGCGCAGGTGCCGGCGCTTTCCGCCGACCTGGGCGGGCTGGTGCGCCGCCTGCGCGATGAGCTTGACGTGCCGCTCGACGCGGACGCCGTGCCCGAGATCTACGCTCCGGAAGAGCTGACGCCGCAAGCGCCATCGAACCCGGCTTGGGAGAGCTTGATCCCCGACGCCCTGGAGCTGTACCGCCGGCTCGACCGGTCCGCGAACCTGGCCGAGCGGAAACAGCCTTCGCCGGACGCGGAAACCCCGCCGCCCGCCGCCCGCGACCTGGTCCTGCTGCGCGCGAGCGAGACGCTGCTCTACGCGCTGCTCGAAAAATGCGACCGCGACGGCGCCCCCGCCACGTCCACGCTCGAACAGCGCAAGGCCTACCATCGCATCCGGATGGAAGACGAAGCGGCCGTGGCGCTCGAATTCACCCTGGAGACCGGCCCGCCGCAGGTCCGGGAGCTGACCACGGCGCTGCTGCGCGAGCGCGAGCGGATCAAAGAGTTGATCGCGGACGTGATCGAGGAGCGCGAACGCTGCGCCGCGGCCGAGGCGCGCGGCGCGGCGCTCGGCCAAACGCTTGCGGGCATCGAACGGTCGTGGAGCTTCGCGCCGACCCGCTTCTGGTGGTGGCTGAGGAAAAGCTTCGGCGGATCGCGAGAGTAGCGGCGCGGCCCGCCCTGGCCTATACTTGCGCAAACAAAGCGGAAAACTTTCAGAAGGCCCGGCCGGTGGCGCGCCGCCTCCGGCTTGAAGCGTCGCGAGGAGAGGCTCATGTCGAAACTTCGAACGCTGCCCGCGTCCCTGCTGATCGGCTGCATCGCGGCCGGCTTGGCCTGCCCCTCCGGGGCGCAGGAGGGCGTGGCGGCGGGATCGCCCCTCAATCAGGAGAGAGCCGACTTTCGCAAAGACGACGCGGGCCGCGACGACGCGGGGAAGGTTCGCGAGGTTCGCCTGGCCTTGGTCTGCTACGGCGGCAGCTCGCTCGCCATTTACATCCATGGCAACACCAAGGAGTTCTTTCGCCTCGTTCAGGCGTCGAAGGCCCTAGAACAGGATGCCAAGGCGAACGGCGGCAAGATGCAGCAGGAGGTCGCCGGCGGCGCACATCCCGAGCCGGGAGAGATCGGCCGGAAACTCCCCGGCTCGGCCCGGGAGTGGTACGGGCGCCTGCTCGCGGCCTGGGTGGGTGACAAGCACAAAGTCCGCACGCGGGTCCTGATCGACGTCATCGCCGGCACTTCGGCGGGCGGGATCAACGGGGTGATCCTCGCCAAGGCGCTCGCCCACGACCTGCCGGTCGATGATCTGACCGGGCTGTGGCTGAACAAGGCCTCGCTCGGCAAGCTGACCCACGGCTACACCGGGCTCGCGAAGGTCCTGATCAACCGTCCGCCGGTCGACGGCAACGCCATGCTCGGTTGGCTCTCCGACGCGCTCAACCAGATGGACAAGGAGGCGAAGAAGCGCGAGAGCACACCGCGCGATCACTATCCGAGCCTGTTGCCGGGGGGCTACCGCCTCGATCTGTTCGTCACCACGACCGATCGCTTCGGCTACCCGCAGAACCTGCTGACCGGCAATCCTCCGTTCGCGGTCGAGAAGCGTTTGCGGCACGTTCTGCACTTCGTCTACTCGGGGGTGAACCGCGGCTGCGATCCCAACGTCGCCCGGCCGCGCGGCGAGCTCGATCACTTCTGCCCCGAATGGACCCCTTCGCTCGCCTTCGCCGCCCGCGCCACGTCGTCCATTCCCGGGGTCTTTCCGCCGCTGAACCTGGGCGACGCCTTGGACCGGATCCGCAAGACGTCCGTCGGCGTCGCGCCGGGCGCATCGACCGACGCCGTGGTCGAAAGCTTCTTCCGCAACTACCAACTCCAGGAACCGACCGAGGCCAGCTCGTACGCCACGAGCACCTATTTCGTCGATGGCGGCGTGCTCGACAACCATCCCTTCGGTCCGGCGATCGAGGAGATCCTGCGCCGCCCCCAGGATCAGGAGGTCCGGCGCTTTCTGGTCTTTCTCCAACCGGACCCTGGAGTCCCGCCGTCGGGCTTGACCCGGAAGGCGAAGACCCCGGGCCTGCTGGCGACGATCTGGGCCGGTCTATCCGGCCTCCGCGGTTCGCAGCCTCTCCTCGACAACTTCGAGGACGTGGTGACGCACAACGAAAACGTCGACCGGATTCGCGACATCGTGCAGACGGAGGAGCGGGCGGCCCGGCTGGCCGAAAAAGCAGGGGGCGACAGCGAGGATTGCGATCATCTCGAAGATCTGCCGATCGCGCAGCGTCTCGGCTGCGCGTTGATCCCCGATTTCAAGCCCGGCCAATTGACCGATCTCCTCCTCCATGCAACCCAGGAAGACCTCAAATGGGGGCGCCTCAAAGTCGAGAGCGCGGCAGAGCTGGGTTTGCCCGCCAAGCCGAGTGCCTCGGACCGGCCGACGCCCCGGCGAACCGCGGCCGAACGGGGGCTCGACGCACCCGGCCGCAGCTATTTCAGCTTGCGGGTGCATTCGGTGCTCGAACAATTCGTGACCGTGATCGCCGGAGGTTGCGACTACCCGCCGGAGAGCGGGCAATACGCTCTGCTCGGAGAGATCCTCGACCGCTGGGCGCGCGACGAAAAGCTGATCGGCGACGAAGGCGATCTCGAATCCCAGCGGGTGCAGCGGGACGAACAGAAAAAGCTGCTCGACGATTTCGACATCGGCTACCAGCGCCGGCAGCTGCGTTTCGTGATGGATTGGATCGACAACCAATACAACGACGACATCCTCCCCGACCGGCGCGCCGCGCTCGACCGGTTGAAGTCCGCGGCGGCCGACCGGGTGGAGAACCTGACCGGTCTGATCCGCGGCACCTCGAACGACCCGGATCTGCTCAAAGAGCTGAAAAGCCTGGACGGGGTGTTTTGCCACCTGCGTCCCTGGCCCCAGCCGGGGCAGCCGGCGATCCCTCTCGACCGGCAGGCGGAGGCCTTCCTCGCCGAGGCGAAAAACCGCCAAGCCCTCGACTCGGCGCGCGACAATCTCGGCAAGATCTTGAACGGCTTGCAGCAAAAGGAGCGTGACCGCTCCTTCGCGGGCTTCGTGCAGTTCGCGGTGCCGCCGTTGACGCCCCAGGAGCGGGGCGAGATCCTGGTGCGCTACCTTGGATTTCCGTTCTGGGACCGCCAGATCTATCCCTACCTCGCGTTCTCCAATCTGGGAGAGTTTCGCAAGATCGACGTCTACCGCCTGAGCCCGAACGACACCACGCTCCTGGGACAGCGCACGGCACAAACCGAGCTCAAGGGCTCGAAACTGGGCCATTTCGGGGCCTTCCTCTCCCGCCCCGGACGAGAGTCCGACTATCTCTGGGGCCGGCTGAACGCGGCGGACCGCCTCCTGGACCTGATGAAGATGGACGCGGACGGGGCCAAGGGGCTGTTCACCTCGATCATCGAAGAGGAGCGGGCGGTGCCGAAACCCCTGGTGCGGGAATCGATCTTGAAGGACCGCGAGAAAGACATCGCGGCCCACTTCCCGAACTGAGCGGTCCAGGGCGGCCACGGGGGTGTCCGGCCTCAGGACATAGGTAACACCTCGACCTCAAGACATCGGTAACAGGTTGGGGCAGAGTTGGGGTCCAAGGAGGGCCGCGACGATGCCCTGGCGGGAGACCAATGCGATGGATCAGAGGATCCAGTTTGTGGTCCGAGCGCTGGAGGAGGAAGTCAATCGCAGTGAGTTGTGCCGGGAGTTTGGGATCAGCCGGAAGACGGGCTACAAGTGGCTCAAGCGCTACG
The DNA here is from genome assembly GCA_035607435.1 of Thermoanaerobaculia bacterium. Lineage (GTDB taxonomy): Bacteria > Acidobacteriota > Thermoanaerobaculia > Multivoradales > UBA5704 > DASYKS01. The sequence continues at coordinate 17,515 of DATMZU010000591.1, forward strand.
GCGAAGTGGGGAGTCTGC
>DATMZU010000599.1:0-5315 GCA_035607435.1 Thermoanaerobaculia bacterium
GTCGGGCATCGCGCTGGGGCTCTGGCACGGGCTGCCTTTGCAGTCGGGCGCGATGAAAGCGTTGGGCTCAAGGATCGATTGGTAGATGTACTGCGGTCCGGCCATGCCTTGGACCCGGCCGGCGGCAATGCGGCCGATGGCTCCCAAGTGCGGGCCGATGTTGTTGCTCCCGGGAACCTTAGGATCGCCATGGCAGGCGGCGCAGCCGTAGACCTTGGCGTAGAGGTCTTCGCCGCGATCCGGATTGGAGATCGGCAGCAGCAGGCGGGCATCGGTCGGCAAGGCGACTTCGTCCTTCCGCGGGCGGAGGTGGTAGTGCTCGGCAGGCTCGGGGATCGCGAAATAGGCCGACCGCTTGCCGCGGCGCCACTCCATCAGCAGTTTGCCGTAGGGCTTGCGGGTGTCGAGATCGAAATGCAGCGCGGTGTTCAACGTCTGGCCGGGCGCCAATTGCGCCTCGCCGAGCACGGCGCCGATCGGCGGCAGCTCTTCGCCGATCTCGGGTACCAGGTAGAACTCCTCGCCGTGAAATTCCTGGACCTCTTTCGTCCGGTTGCCCAGCGCGAGGTACGCCGTCACCCGCTGCGAGCCGGCGGAGGGCAGGTCGGGCATCATCGCCGCCGGCTTTTGGAAGTTGTCGCCATGTTCCATCTGATCGAGGATCCAGCGCGCGTCGTCGAGCCGGACGTCGAGGCCGCCGATCGAAGCTTCCTCGACCGGCAAACGGCGCACCGAATGGACCAGAAGCCCCCAGCCGGCCGCCGCGAGGGCGACGGCGCCCAAGAAGATGAGGACGCCCGGCCGCGACCACCAGCGCAGGGCCTCCTCGCGGGTCCGGACCTCCCTCAACGCGCGGCGCTTTTCGGCGCCGCGACCGGCGGCGGGCGAATCGGGAGGCGCGCTCACGAGGCGCCTCCCCCGTTCGCTCCGTCCAGGCGCGCTTGGACCTCGATCGCCCCGGCGCGCTCGAAATGGAGGGTGAGGGGAATCGACTTCGCCCCCGCGGCCGGGGGTTGGGGATCGACCAGCATCAGGTGCTTGCCGCCGGGGCTCAAAGAGAGCGTTCCTCCCGCCGGGACCTCGAAGCCCTCCGGCCGCGCCTTCATGCGCATCACGCCGCCGTCGTCGATCGTCTCATGCGCCTCCGCCGCCTTCGCCGCGGCGGTCTCGACGCGCAACAGCCGGTCGGGGCTCGCGCCGGGGTTCACCACGTCGAAGTAGATCGTGCCGTTGCTCGCAAACAGCTGCGCCCGCGCGTCGCGGATCTCCAGGCGCGCCGCGGCGACTTTGCCGGGAGCCGGGGGCGGAGCGGGCGCCGCGAGCAGCTTCTTCAAATCCGGCTCCATCACGTCCACCGCCACGTTCGGCGGAAACTTGAGCCGCAGATCGCCCGCACGGTCGATGACGAAAAAGGTTCCGGTGTGATCGACGAAATAGTTCGAGTCGGTTTCGATCCCCTCTTTCGGCGTGCCGTACTGAACCGTGAGACCGAACGCCCGCGAAGCCTGGTCCACCTCGTTCGGCTCCAGGCGCAGCCCGAAGAACCGGCGATCGAAGGCCGGCACGTAGGCGGCGAGCTTTTCGACCGTGTCGCGCTGCGGATCGACCGAGGCGAACACGACCTCCAATCCCTCGGCTTCCTTCCCCAGATCGCCAAAGACCTGCTTCATCTTGGCGAGCGTGAAGGGGCAGACGTCGGGGCAGTAGGTATAGCCGAAGAAGACCACCACCACCTTGCCGCGGAGGTCTTTGAGGTCGAAACGTTGGCCGTTCCAGTTGACGCCGACGAGCCGCGGCCCCTCTTTTACCGGTTCGACCACCTGGCCATTGAAGCGCTCGGAGGGACGGCACGACGCGACGAGCAACAGCGCGGAAAGAATCCACGCCGTGGTCATCGTCGCCGCGAACGCGCCCCCGAGCCGCGGACGGCTCGTTTGCATCGCGGTTTCCTTTCCGTTCGGTGCCGTTCGCAAAAAGAACGGACGGGGCAAGCGGGTGGGGATTTCGCTATTTGACTATCGAAAGCCTAGCAGGCCCGGCGGAGGTTCTCAATAGATGACTCGCGGTTCAGGCGCGTACAAAGGGTCCAGTAGGCGCCGAAGCACAAGCTCAAAGGAGATGCACATGGGTCAGCGGCGCTTTGGGCGCTCCGGACGGTGGCGGAGCTTCGTTCTCTTGGGGTTGGCGGTGCTCTCCGTGGCGCTCGGCTTGGAGGTCGCCGTCCGGGCGCTCTCTCTCGCCCCCCCGCTCAACCGGCAGATCGCCGGGCTGATGGTCCCGGACCCCTATCTGCCCTATCGCCCTCGGCCCGACGGCGTCTGGATGTCCGCGACCGCCTCGGGGAGGTTCCGCTACGAAACCCGGCACTCCAGCCTCGGGTTGCGCGACGTCGAGCATTCCGCGGAAAAACCGTTCGGTTCCTTTCGCATCCTCGGCCTGGGCGACAGCTTCACCTACGGCTCGGGGGCGGAATTCGAGCACACCTACCTCGTGCGCCTCGAACGCCGCCTCAACGAGCGGCGGGGCAGGCATCCGCAGATCGAGATCGTCAAGGCCGGCATTCCGCGTTATTTCCCGGAACCCGAGCGGCTGTTCCTGGAACACTATGGCCTGCCGCTCCACCCCGACCTGGTGATGGTCGGTTTCACGCCCAACGACGTGGCCGACACCGTGATGGGGCTCGACGCGGTGAAGCCTACGGCGGACGGCGCGTTGATGACCCGCGAAGCCGCCGAGATCGGCCCCGCCGGCTATTGGCTGTTCACCCGCTCCCACGCCGCCCGCGCCCTGCTCTCCCGCTGGGTCGCCCATCGCATTCGCGCCGAGCATCCTTTGTTCTGGAACGACATCTACGTCGCCCACGGCCGCCACGAAGATGCCTGGCGCACCGTGGAGGCGGAGTACCGCCGGATGGCCGACCTCGCCGCCGGTCAAGGCGCGCGCCTGGTGATCCTCCACATTCCCGACCATCCGCCCTGGAGACGGAAGACCGCCTACCCCGCCGCCCGCCTGTCCGCATGGGCCGCCGCCAACGGCGCCTACCTGATCGATACCCTGCCGGCGCTCAAAGCCGCCGCCGCCGCGAACCGGGAGATCTACTGGAGCGACGACCTGCACTGCACGGCGGAAGGATACGGCGTGATCGCCGAAGCGGTGTTTCGGGGCCTGCAAAAGCACCATCTCGTGCCGTGACACCGGTGCGACTCCCACCCGCTTGCCCCCGCCCGCGAGCTTGTGACATCCTTCACGAGCGATCGAACTTCGAGCTCCCTGACCATGAAACGGGTGCCTGGCACCCGCGGGAAGGGCGCGGTCGAGTTCGCGGTTCGGGCGCCTTCGGGGAGAGTTCCAAGAGCTGCGGATCTTCGGTGGGAGATCCTAGGGAGGAAGACCTAAGTGCCCTCGCAGTACTATCCGATCCTCTTGACGCTGGGCATCGCGATGTTCGTCGGATTCGCGATCCTGATGCTCTCCTACCTGCTCGGCAAGAGCCAGATCCGCGGCGGCACGGTCCACCTCTCCGCGATCGAATCCGGCCTGCCGCTCCTCGACCGCTCTCATAAGCGCCTGTCGATCGTCTTCTTCCTGGTGGCGATCGATTTCATCATCTTCGACCTCGAAGCCGCGTTCCTCTTCCCCTGGGCGCTCCACCTGCGCGAGGGGGGCTGGCCGCTGTTCTGGGCGGTGATGGTGTTCGTCGGCCTGATCCTCGTCGGCTACGCCTACGTCTGGGCCAAGGGCGGGTTGAACGTCATGTTGAGCCCGAAGCAGCACGGGGACCACCTCACGGAGGTGCACTCGTGAGCGCAACCGCCGAACAGACCGCCTCGGTCGCCGAGTTGGCCCTCGCCGAGCTGCCGGATGCCGCGAAGGCCGAGATCGCCGAAATCCGCAAGCGCTATCCCACGGCGCAGGCCGCATTGCTCCCGGCGCTCCACATCGCCCAGCGCAATTTCGACGGCTGGCTCGCCGAGCCGGTGATCGCCGCGGTCGCCGCGGAGCTGGGACTGCCGGTCTCGACCGTCTACGGCGTCGTCACCTTCTACGACCTCTATCACTTGAAGCCGGTCGGCCGGCACCGCATCCGCGTGTGCAACAACCTGTCATGCCAGCTGCGCGGCGCCGAGGAGATCCTCGATGCGATGCGCGCGGAGTTGGGCGTCGGCGAAGACGAGGTGACGGACGACGGCCGCTGCTCCTACGTCCATTTCGAATGCCTCGGCTCGTGCGACACGGCCCCGATGATGATGATCGACGACGACTACCACGAGAACCTGACCCCCGAGAGCGCTCGGGAGATCGTGCGAGGGTTGAAGTAATGGCCTTCGAGAAGACACTGACCCAAAACGTCGGCAATCCCGACGCCTTGACCGTCGCCGGCTATAAGAAGAACGGCGGCTATACCGCCCTCGAAGCGGCTTTGAAGATGGAGCCGGACGCGATCACCCAGGCGGTCAAGGATTCCGGCCTCCGCGGGCGCGGCGGCGCGGGCTTCCCCGCCGGGATGAAGTGGAGCTTCATTCCGAAGATCGACAAACCGAAGTACCTGGTCTGCAACGCCGACGAATCCGAGCCCGGAACGTTCAAAGACCGGCTGCTGATGGAGTACGACCCGCACCAGTTGATCGAAGGGTGCGCGATCTGCTGCCGCGCGGTGGGCGCCAACACGACCTATATCTACATTCGCGGCGAGTACACGAAGGCGGCGCGGATTCTGGAAGACGCGATCCGCGAGGCGTACCAGGCGGGAATCTTGGGCGACAGCGTCATGGGCTCCGGCTGGAAGCTCGACATGTACGTGCACATGGGGGCGGGCGCCTACATCTGCGGCGAAGAGACGGGGATGCTGGAGTCGCTCGAAGGCAAGCGCGGCCAGCCGCGGGTGAAGCCCCCCTTCCCCGCCGTGGTCGGCGCCTTCGGCGCTCCCACCGTGATCAACAACGTCGAGACGCTGTGCAACGTGCCCCATATCATCGAACGCGGCGCCGACTGGTACAAGGCGATCGGCACGGACGAGAGGAACACGGGCCCCAAGCTCTACGCCATCTCGGGCCACGTGGAGCGGCCGGGGACGTACGAATATCCCATCGGCGTCACGTTCCGCGAGATGCTGGAGGGCGCGGGCGGCATGCTCAAGGGGCGGCCGCTCAAGGCGTTCATCCCGGGCGGCGCCTCGGCGCCCATCCTCAAGGCCGACCAGATCGACATCAAGATGGACTTCGACACGGTGGCCAAGGCCGGCTCCATGCTGGGCTCGGCGGCGGTGATCGTGATGGACGACACCACGTGCATGGTGCGCTCGGTGGCCCGTCTGG
>DATMZU010000600.1:0-6507 GCA_035607435.1 Thermoanaerobaculia bacterium
GAGCGGCAGGCCGCCCATCCGCGGACTTTCGCGCTCTTTGCTTCCCGGAGCGCGAGCGATGCCGAAGTCCATCAGCTTTGGCACCCCCTCGCCGGAATAGCCGATGTTGCTCGGCTTGACGTCGCGGTGGAGGATGTCGGCCTCGTGCAGCCGTTCGAGCGCCCCGGCCATCGCGATCCCCAGCTCCACGGTCTCCACCGGCGCCAGCGGCCCTTGGGTCAGCCGATCGGCGAGCGTGCCGCCGGCCAGATACTCGAAAATCATGATCGGGGTGCCGAGCCAGGTCTCGATGCCGTAGACCCCGGCGAGGTGGGTATGGGAGAAGCGCGCCGCCGTCCGCGCCTCGCGGCGCAGGCGCACCGCGTCCTCCGGCGAGACCCGGCGCAGCGTCTTCGCCGCGATCGGGCGGCCGAGCGCCAAGTCCGTGCCCCGATAGACGACGCCCATGCCGCCCAGGCCGAGCCGCTGCTCGAACCGATACCGCCCGGGCAGGACATAGGGGATCGGCGCCGACTCCAACCGGTGGCTGCAATTGCCGCAGTAGACCAGGAAGGCGCGGAACAGCCCGCCGCAGCGCGGACATTCGCGCGCGGCCTCCGCGGCCGGCCCGAACCGCTCCGGCGCCAGGCCCGGACGGCTCGGATCGTCGGGAGCCACGCTCTCCTCGATCGGCCGCGCCGCTTCGTGCTCGCGGCTGAGCTGCAGCTCCAGCCCGAGCGCCGCGGTCCGCGCGACGTCGCCGAGCAGCCGGCGATCCTCGCGCAGGAAAGGCAGCTCGCTCTTCTTGGCGCCGAGCGCGATCACCCCGAGCAGCGAGCCGCTGGCCGCTTGGATCGGCACCAGGAGCCGCAGCTCGCCGTCCGCCAGCCAATGGCGGTCGGCCTCCGGCAACAGGGCGAGCGGCGAGCGCGGGTTTTCGAGGTCCACGTCCAACGGCTCGCTCGCCTCGGCGATCTTCAGGCCGAGCGGCGACGAGGCATCCAGGCGCCGCGCCCGGCGGCGCGAATCTTCGAGCTGGCCGCTCCGGCGATCCTCCAAGAGCAGCGCCGAGTGCTCCAGGTGGAGCGCCCGATCGATGCCGCCGAGAATCAGATTCGCGAGATCTTCTGGGCTCGAAGCCGTACGGATGCGCAGGACCAGCTCGGTCAGGATCTGATGGGCGTCCACCTGCTCGCGGAAAAACCGCCGGTCGAGCGCGGCGAGGATCGGGCGCCGGAACCAGAGCATTACGAGCCCGAGCGCCGCGGGAAACCCCAGGCGCAGCAGCGCCCCCTCGGAGAACACCACGCCGATCGACCGCGCCCGCTGCTCGAAGAGATGCCAGACCATCAGGCCAAACGGAATCGTGCCCAGCGCGACCACCGTCGCGCGGGCCAGGGCGTACCCGACGATCCCTCTCGCGATCAATCGCAGATCGAGCACCTGATGGACCAGCACCGCGTAGGCAGAGGTAAACGGCACCGACCAGAAAAACGGAAAGCAGAGCGCCATCATCAGCGCCCGGCGGGAGGCAAAAGCCGCCGCGATCGGCGGCACGACCGCGCCGAGCACGAACTCGCCGAAGATCGACACGACGATCGGCGCAAAGCCGAGCAGAAGAGCCCCCAAGAAGAGACGGACGCGGCGGCGGTCTTCCCCGCTTTGGCCCCGCAACCGCCAGGCGATCATGCCCAATCCCGGCACCATGGCGGTGAAGATCGAGCACCAAAACAAACTGCCGGCGTCGCGATCGAGCATCGCGCTCCACCGGGAGAGCGGCATTCCGGCGATCTGTTGGAACGCGGCGAAGAGATTGGCCGCAAAGAGGGCGATGCCTCCCCAGGTGGTCAGCCGCAGGGCCGCCGAACCGAGCCGGCGCTCATACCAATCGAGATGCCCGTGAGGAAAGCGGAGCGCGAAGCGCCAGAGAAACAGCGGCAGGAAGGCATCCACCTCGAGCTTTTCGAGCAGCTTGGGAAGGAACGCCGCTCCGGGCAGCCCCGCTCCCGCCTCGGCCCAGGTCCGCAGCGGCGCGTTGTCGAACGTCGAGGCGAGCAGCAGGTAGAGAACGCCGAGGTCGAAGGCCCGCCGGTCGTTGCGTCCGCCGATCAGGAACACCAGGGCGCCGAGCGTGAACGCCCCGGTCGATAGGGCGCCCCGGTAATCCGCGAGCCACCCCGATCCGATCGGGACCAGCGCCCCCGGCACACTCAGATACGCCACGAAGGTGCCGGCGACCTTGACCAGCGCCGCCGCCACCAGGAGGCGAACCCAACCGCTCCGCTTCATCGCGGCGTGAACCCTCCCATTAAGCTCGCGGCCTCAGGTCTGCACGGACGGGCACCAGGGTGTGCCCGATTCGGCTTCGGCGGTCAGGCAGGCGCTCTCCATGTTCGCCGCGGAGATCGGGTCGCCCCCGGAGAGCGAAGCGGCTTCGGCCCCGATGGCGCGGCAACAATTGAGGATACCGCCGCTGATCGTGCTCCAGGAATCCTGCGGCGTCCCCCGCCCGGGTTGAGAGGTCACGATCCAAGCATAGCCGTGATTCTCAAGATAGGCCGCGGCGGCCGGTTCGAGCGAGACTCCGCCCGCGCCCTGGCCGATGGCAAACAGCATTTCCCCGTAGATGGTGGCCTGGCTCGGCATGTTCGTCTCCCTGGTGAACGCGAAATCCCGAGCCGGAATGGCGCAAGGATGCGCTCACTTGACTGAAAACTTTTGTTTGCAGTCTAGAGACGAAATGAAGCAATTGCAAGAGATGACAAAAGCGGGGCGCGCCCGGGCGGGCGAGCCCCGATGCGGCGGACTCCGGAGCCCTAGTACTTGACCGAGCAGCCGTAAGGCTGGGTCACGGCGGGCGTCACGGCCCGGCCGGCCAGCTCGGCGCCGAGGCCGGAATCGACGTAGTTCACCCGCGCCGGCTTTTCCTTGCGGCCGCTCGGGTCGTCGTCGATCGCTCCGTTGTAGGCGATCTTTCCCGCCGGGTCGACGATGAACATGTGGGGGGTGGTCTTCGCGCCGTAGGAATGGCCGACGCTGCCGGTCGGGTCGTAGAGGATCGAGTAGCCGATGCCGTTCTTCTTCGCCCAGGCCAGGTGATCGGCCGGCGGCAGGTAGTCCTGATGCTTGGGGTTGGTGCTGTTGATCCCGAGCCAGACCACCTGGCCGTACTTTTTGTTCAGATCGACCATGGTCTTTTCCCGCGCCTGGCGGTCGGAGAACGGGCAGTTCGGATTGACCCATTCGAGGACCACGACCTTGCCCTTGTACTGATCGAGCGACTGCGCCTTGCCGTTCAAGTCGGTGAGCTTGAAGGCAGGGGCTTTCTCGCCTACGGCGCCGGTGGCCGAAGCCGGCGCGGCGAAGAGGCCCAGCGTGAGGATCCCGAGCGCAAAGCTCGCGGCGGCGAGGACGGTACGAGTCTTCTTCATGGTTTTTTCTCCTCGTTGGACGGCAAGAATCGTGTCGGGCGGTCTACCGGCTCGCCTTCCGGCGGCGAAGCCAAAGGATGAGCCCCAGCGCGAGCAAAGCAAGCTCGATGCCCGCGAGACCCTGCGGCGTCACCCGGACGATCAGCAGGCGCAGGCAGGCGACGACGAGGCCGAGCGCGGCAAAACCGAGCAAACCGCGGCCGAGGCTCGCGGGCTCTTGGCCCCAGAGCGCCATCGCCGCCGCGGTGAGCCCGAAGGCGAGCGCCGCGAGCAGGATCGCCGGCCAAGGGTTGGGGCTCGACGGTTGCGGGACCTTCTCGGCGTCCGTTCCCGTGGGCTCCGGCCCCGGCTCCCGCCGCGCTTCGAGCGCGATCGGCCCGCCCGCATGAACCAAGCCGACGGCGGTGAACGCGACCGGAAACCGCTCCGGGAAGGGGAGATCGCTCCGGCGCGGCGTGAGCGACGCCTCGAACCGGACCCCGCCCGGCAGCGGCACGACCTTCGGACGGCCGATTTCGAACAGATCCTGGGGTTCGACGAACAGATCGGACGCGGCCGAGGCCGCCACGCCCGTGATCTCGACGATCAACGCGGCGGCCGGCCGGGGTGCCAGCTCGGCACGGATCGCGACCCCCGGCAACGTGCCATCGCGGCGGGGCAGCGACGCTTCGGCCCGATCGAGCAGCGGCCCGGTCTCCGGATCGCCGGCCGCCGTCGAGGCGACGGGCAGATCGAGAGCCAGGCGGTAGCGATAGGGCACGCAATCGACTTCGCAGGTCAGGTAATCGACATCCGCTTCGATCCGTACGCTGCGCACTCCTGCCGGGGGCGAGTAGGGCCGCGGTCGGAGCGGATAGACGATCTCCCCCTCGTAGCCGATCGCGAACAGACCGCCGGAGAGCGTAAAGCGGCGCGGCGCGGGGAACTCGATCTCAGCCGCGGGCTCCTTGCCCACCAGCTCCGGCGGCGCGAGCAGATCGACGCGCGGCGGAAACCCCGCGTCGCCCGGGTTCTTCCAGTAGACGTGCCAGCCGGGGGCGGTGCGGAACTGGACGCCGAGGCGGAGCGGCACGCCGGTTCCGGGCGTCACGGCGGCTTCGGCGGCGATCAGGCGGACGGCCCCATGCTCGTTGGTCTGCCAGGGGCTCGCGGCGGCACCCGCGACGGTCGGCCACGCAAAGGCTGTAAGGAGGGCGATCGAGAGCAGGTTCGTACGCAGAGTCAAATCCTCCGTCGGGTTATCCTACCGGTTCCCGATGCGCGTCTACTTCACCAACCTCGGCTGCAAGCTCAACCAGGCGGAAACCGAGCGCTGGGCGCGCGATTTCGCCGCGGCCGGCTGGCAGGTGGCGGCCGCGCTCGACGCCGCCGATCTCCACGTCGTCCACTCCTGCACGGTGACGGCCGAGGCCGAGCGCTCTTCCCGCCGGGCCGCCGGGCGGGGCGTCCGGAAGGGGCTGCCGCTGCGCACGGTGCTCGCCGGCTGCTATGCGACCTCGCACCCGGAGGCCGCGGCGCGCGCGGCGGGCGTCGATCTGATCGTCTCGAATGACGACAAGGCGGACCTGCTCCGTCTCGTCACCCGGGCGTTTCCGGATCTTTCGCCTTCTCCCCCGCCGGTCGAGATCGAGATCCCCTGCTCTCCCCCCGAACCGGGGCGGACGCGCGCGTTCCTCAAGGTGGAAGACGGCTGCAACATGACTTGCGCGTTCTGCATCATCCCGTCGGTGCGCGGCGGCCAACGGAGCCGTCCGCTGCCCGAGGTGGTCGCCGACCTCCGCGCTCTCGCCCCCTCGGACCGCCCGGGAGCGCCCGAGATCGTGGTCACCGGGGTGCAGATCTCCTCCTATCGCTGGCAGGGGCTGCGGCTACCCGGCTTGGTGGCCGCCCTGCTCGATGCTCTCCCCAAGGGGGAACGGGCTCCCCGTCTGCGCCTTTCCTCGATCGCCCCATGGGAGTTCGACCGGCGCCTGCTGCCGCTGTTCGCCGACCCGCGGCTTTGCCGTCATCTCCACCTGTCGCTCCAAAGCGGCGCCGCCGCGACCTTGAAGCGGATGCGCCGGCCGCACACTCCGGAACGCTATGCCGACCTGCTCGGCGAGATCCGCGCGGCGGTGCCCGGGGTAGGGATCACCACGGACGTGATCGCCGGCTTCCCGGGCGAGAGCGAGGAGGATTTCGAGGCGAGCCTGGAGTTCGTCGCCGGAGCGGACTTCGCGAAGATTCACGCCTTCCCCTACTCTCCCCGGCCGGGGACCGAGGCCGCGGACCTGCCCGGACAGGTCCCGCCCGCGACGATCCACGCGCGCAACGTCCGGCTGGTCGCCCTCGCCGCCGAAGCCGAGCGCCGCCATGCCGAGCGCCAGATCGGCCGTCGGGTGAGCGTCCTGTGGGAGCATCCGCGCCAGGGGATCGGCCAGGGGCTCACCGACGATTACGTCCGCGTGCTCTGCCCGGAGGCGGCGGATCTCGCCGGGCGGTTCGCCGAGGCGGAGCTGGTCGGGGTCGCCACGGGCGGCGTGACCGGTCGCCTGAGTTAGGATCTGCGCCCGGCGGACCGGAAGTTCCGTCTCTTCCCCGGTGGAACCATCAAGATGGACAAGAAGATCGAAGTCGGAATCCTGGGCGCCACCGGCACGGTCGGGCAGCGCTTCATTCAGCTTCTCGAAGATCACCCGTGGTTCGAGGTCGCCTGGCTCGGCGCCTCCGATCGGAGCGCGGGCAAGCGCTATGCCGAGGCGACCGCCTGGCAGCTCGACACGCCGATTCCGGCGCGGATCGCCGGGATGACGGTCGAAGAATGTACGCCGGGCACCGCCCCGCAGCTCGCCTTTTCGTCCATGGCAGGAACCCAGGCCGGCGAGATCGAGGAGGCGTTCGCCCAAGCGGGGCATTTCGTGGTCTCCAACTCCAGCCATTTTCGGATGGCCGAAGACGTGCCGCTGCTGGTGCCCGAGATCAACCCCGAGCACTTGGGGTTGCTCGCCGTCCAGCGGCGCCACCGCGGCTGGTCCGGCGCGATCGTCACCAATCCGAACTGCGCGGCGATGGTGCTGGTGATGCCGCTCGCCGCTTGGAGCCGGTTCGGGGTGGACCG
>DATMZU010000612.1:0-4622 GCA_035607435.1 Thermoanaerobaculia bacterium
GGTTGTCGCCGGTGATCATGATCGACTGGATGCCCATCCGGCGCAGCTCGCCGAAGCGCTCGCGGATGCCGTTTTTCACCACGTCCTTGAGCTGGATCACGCCGAGCACCTTCGGCCCGTCCGCCACCACCAGCGGCGTGCCACCCTGGCGCGCGATCCCTTCGACGTCGCGGCGCACCTCCTCGGGGAAGGTCCCGCCGCGCTCGGCCACCCACCGCGCCAGCACGTCGCTCGCCCCTTTGCGCAGCGCGCGGCCGTCCAGGTCGACGCCGCTCATCCGGGTCGAGGCGGAAAACGCCAGGAATCGCCCGCCGAGGGTTTCGACATCGCGCTCGCGCAGGCCGTGGCGCTCCTTGGCGAGCACCACGATGCTCCGGCCCTCGGGCGTCTCGTCGGCGAGCGAGGAGAGCTGCGCGGCGTCCGCAAGCTCCGCCTCGCTCACCCCCGGCGCGGGCAGAAACGCCGCCGCCTGGCGGTTGCCGAGCGTGATCGTGCCGGTCTTGTCGAGCAGCAGCACGTCGATGTCGCCCGCCGCTTCGACCGCCCGGCCGGAGGTCGCGATGACGTTCGCCTGGATCATCCGGTCCATCCCGGCGATGCCGATCGCGGAGAGCAGACTGCCGATCGTCGTGGGCATCAGGCAGACCAGCAGAGCGATCAATACCGGCAGAGCGACCGGCGCGCCGCGGCCGATCGCCTGGACGCTCCAGATCGAAAACGGCAGCAGCGTCGCGGTCGCGAACAGAAACGTGAGGGTGAGGGCCACCAGGAAGATGGTGAGCGCGATCTCGTTCGGAGTCTTCTGCCGCTCCGCCCCTTCGACCAGCGCGATCATCCGATCGAGAAAAGTCTCGCCCGGGTTGGTGGTCACCCGCACCACCAGCCAATCGGAGAGCACGCGGGTGCCGCCGGTGACGGAGCTGCGGTCTCCCCCGCTCTCGCGCAGCACTGGGGCGCTCTCGCCGGTCACCGCGCTTTCATCCACCGTCGCCGCCCCTTCGACGATCTCGCCGTCGGCCGGGATGATCTCCCCCGCCTCGATCAGCACCAGATCGCCTACGGACAGGTCGGAGCTGGCGACCGGCGTCGCCTTGCCGTGGCGGTCGGGTCCCCACAGGCGGCGCGCGAGCGTGGTCTTGCGGGTCTGGCGGAGCGCTTCGGCCTGCGCCTTGCCGCGCCCCTCGGCCACCGCCTCGGCGAAGTTCGCGAACAGAAGGGTGAGCCAGAGCCAGCCGGCGATCGACAGGACGAACCCGGGATCGCCGGTCTTGTCGCCGCCGACTCCGGCAATCGACAGCGCGCCGAGCAGCGTCGAGGCGACGCAGGTGACCAGCACGGTGAACAGCACCGGATTGCGGAACAGCAGGCGCGGCGACAGCTTGCGGAACGATTCGCCAAGCGCCGGGCGGAGGATTTTCGGGTCGAGCGGGTTGACGCGTGGGCGCGACATGAGCGGATCTTTCGTGAAGGCCGGCGCGGTTAGCGGGCGGCCGAGAAGAGCTGGACGTGCTCGGCGATCGGACCGAGCGCGAGCGCGGGAAGGAAGGTGAGCGCCGCCACGACGACCACCACGGCGGCGAGCAGGAAAACGAACAGGGGCGTATGGGTGGGGAGCGTGCCGGGGCCCGCGGGCACCGTCCGCTTTCTGGCCAGCGCTCCGGCGACGGCCAGAGCCGGCAGCGCCACGCCGTAACGGCCGAGGAACATGGCGATCCCGAGCGTCAGGTTGTAGAACGGCGCGTTCGCGGAAAGGCCGGCGAACGCACTGCCGTTGTTGTTCGCGGCGGAGGCGAAGCCATAGAGCAGCTCGGAAAAGCCGTGCGGCCCGGGATTCGAAATCCCCGCGGTGCCGGCTTTCGTCGCCACCGCGAGCGCCAGGCCCACTAGCGTGGCGATGCAGGGCAGCAGAACCCCGAAGCACGCCATCTTCATCTCGTAGGGCTCGATCTTCTTGCCCAGGTATTCGGGCGTCCGGCCGACCATCAGACCGGCCGAAAAAACGCCCAGCACCGCGAACAGCAGCATGCCGTAGAGACCGGAGCCGACGCCCCCGAACGACACCTCTCCGAGCAAAATCAAAACGGTCGGCGCGAGGCCGCCGAGCGGCGTGAACGAGTCGTGCATCGCGTTGACCGAGCCGTTCGAGGCGGCGGTGGTGGCGGTCGCCCAAAGGGCCGCCGCGGGAACGCCGAAGCGCACCTCTTTGCCTTCGAGGTTGCCCGCCTCTTGGAGCGCGCCGGCTTGTTGATCGACGCCGAGCCTGTCGAACGCCGGATTGCCCGCCGTCTCGGCCGCGAGCGCCAGTCCGAGAAACGGCAGGAACAGAATCGTCATCGCCGCGAGCAGCGCGCGGCCCTGGCGGCGGTCGCCGACCATCCGGCCGAACGTGGCGCACAGGCCGGCCGGCAGGGCGAGGATCGCGATCAGCTCCAGGGCGTTTGACAGCGGCGTCGGGTTCTCGAACGGATGAGCGGAGTTGGCGTTATAAAAACCGCCGCCGTTCGTGCCCAGCTGCTTGATCGCGATCTGCGACGCGGCCGGCCCGAGCGCGAGCGTCTGGCTCGTCCCTTCGAGGGTATGCACCGTGGCATAGGGCGAAAAGCTCTGGACGACGCCTTGGCCCGCGAGCGCGAGAGCGAGCACGAGCGAGAGTGGCAGGAGCACGTAGAGGATCGAGCGCGTGGCATCGACCCAAAAGTTGCCCAGCCGGTCGGTGCCGCGCCGGGCAAAACCGCGCACCACGGCCGCGAGCACCGCGAGCCCGGAAGCCGCGGAAAGGAAGTTCTGGGTGGTGAGCCCGACCATCTGGGTGAGGTAGCTCAACGCCGCCTCACCCGAATACGACTGCCAGTTGGTGTTGGTGACGAAGCTCATCGCGACGTTCCACGCCGTATGCGCGGGGAGGCCCGGAAGTCCCTGCGGATTGGCCGGCAAGATCCCTTGCAGGCGGAGCAGCGCGTAAAGCAAAGCAAAGCCGGCGGCGTTCGAAGCGAGAAGGGCGACCGCGATCTCGCGGGCGGTCATCTCGCGTTCGGGAGAGGTGCCGAGCGCCCGGTAGATCGCCCGCTCGACCGGACCGAGCCAGCGGCCCAAGAAGGGAATGCGCTCGCCCGAAAACACCCGGGCGAGATAGGCGCCGAGCGGCCGGATCAGCGCCGCGACGGCCCCCAGGAGGACGAGGATCTCGATCGCGCCGCGCCCATTTCCCAAGGCGCTCATGAGAAACGCTCCGGATGGAACAGCGCCGCGAACAGGTAGATCGCGAGCGCAAGCACCGCAAGGCCGGCGATGAGGTAGAGGGCGTTCATCGCGGCTCCTCCGCCAGGCGCGCGAAGAAGCGCGCCAGGCGAACGGCAGCCCAGAACAGGACGAAAGCGAGGGAAAGAAGCGCGAGGTCGATCATGGCGGCCATCGTGCCGCCGCCGGCCGAAAGAGGGGGAAAAGAAGGCCGAAAGAGTTTCTAAAGCGGTTCGGCCAGGAACCTGTACCCCACCCAAGGCTCCGTCCCGATGTAGCGCGGGTTGCCGGGATCGGGTTCGATCTTCCGGCGCAGCGAGCCGACGTGGACGCGCACCGTGTCGAAGGTCGTGCCCGGCGCGCCGTGCCAGACGGCGCCGACGATCTGGCGCAGGGTGACCGGGCGTCCCCAAAGGGTCGCGAGCAGCTCCAGAATCGACAGCTCGGTGGGCGTCAAGCGCACCGCCGCACCCTCCACCTCGACCGTGCGGCGGGTGCGATCGATCGACAATCCGGGAAAGCGGAGCACCGACTCGCCGCCTTCCTTCTCTTCCGTCTCGCCTCGTCCCCGGCGCAGATGCGAGCGCACCCTGGCGAGCAGCTCGCGGAGCGAGAACGGCTTCGTCACATAATCGTCGGCGCCGAGATCGAGCGCGCGGACTTTGTCCTCTTCGTCGCCGCGCACCGAGAGCACGAGAATTGGAGTTGACCCGGCCGCGCGGATGGATCGGATCACGGCGAAACCGTCGGCGCGCGGCATCGCGAGGTCGGTGATCACCAGATCGAACGGCTCGGCGGCGAAGCTACGAAGGCCCTCTTCCCCGTCGCTCGCCGCACCCACCTCGTAGCCGGCGAGCGACAGCTCGCGAGCGAGCGCGCCGCGGATCGCCGCGTCGTCGTCCACGACCAGAATGCGCGGCAGCGCCTGCGGACGGGTCATGGATTCCTCCTTTCCGGACTCTCCCGGTCGTCGGCATAGGCGGCGGCCGGCAGCTCGACGCGCGCGATCGCCCCGCCTCCCGGACGGGGCGTCAGGGCAAACGAGCCGTGAAGCTGGGCGGCGAGGCTGCGCACGATCAGCAGCCCGAGCCCGCCGGAAGGAGCGTCGTCGCCCCCCGACGACGGCGGCCCCGGGCCGCGGTCGAGCACCTCGATCGCCACCCTGCGCGGCGCGCCCTCTTCGCCTCCGGGAAACACCGCGGCGGTCAGCTCGATCGGCGCCTCGGGCGGGCTCCAACGCTCGGCGTTTTCGAGCAGGTTGGCGAGGATTTCGAGCGCGAGCGCCGGATCGACCCACAGGTCCGGACAGCCCTGAGCGATGCGCACGGCGACCGGGCGGCCCGCCAGCTGGGCCGAAAGGCTCTCGCGCGCCGCGCGGGCGAGAT
>DATMZU010000617.1:0-3531 GCA_035607435.1 Thermoanaerobaculia bacterium
CCTCGTTCGGCACCTTCGAGAACAGCGACCAGCCGTACAGGGGAATGATCTCGTCGATGCCCGGCAACAGCTTCTGGCTCGCCGCCCCGGCGAAGAAATACACCACGACCAGCAAGGCGAGCCGCCAGCGAAGCCGGCGCAGGGATTGCGTCCGCATACTTGAAAGTCCGATCGGCATCTGCCGCTGATTCGCCGCTAACTCCTTGAATTTCAATCATCTTAGATCAGCCGATCCGCGGCGTCAAACCGCGGCGCGGCACGCCGGGAGGGCATTCCGGGAGCCCAGGGCTCTCTGGCAGAGGGTGTCGTTAGAGAGCGGTGAATGGCCCGGAGTGGCGATGCAAAGGCCGTTTTAGCGCCCCAGAGCGGAAACGGATACAATCTCGCAAATATGTTGATCCAAGTCCTGGGCGGCTATGGTGGGGAAAGCGACCTTTGCAGGATGACGTGCCTGCTGATCAACGGCACAATCGCCCTGGATGCCGGATCTTTGTCTCAAGTGTTGTCGATCGAGCGGCAGGTGGGGGTGCATTCGATCGTCCTATCCCACTCCCACATGGACCATACCAACTCGTTGCCGTTCTTCATCGAGAACGTCTACGGCCAGGGCGATCGGGCGATCGACCTCTACGCCTCCGAGGCGACCGCCTACGCGATTCGCAAATACCTGTTCAACAACGCGACCTGGCCGGATTTCACCCGGCTGCCGAACCATCTGCTGCCGGCGGTGCGTTTCCACGAATTCGAGACCGAGGTGCCGATTGTGATCGACGGGGTGAAGATCACTCCGATCGCGGTCGATCACCTGGTGCCCACCCACGGCTTTTTGATCGAAGAAGGCGACCAGGCGTTCCTCTGGTCGAGCGACACCGGCCCCACCCGGCGGCTGTGGGAGATCGCGAACCGGACGCCGAACCTGCGCGCCCTATGCATCGAGACCAGTTTCGAGAGCTCGCTTCAGGAAGTGGCGGACATCTCGCTCCACCTGACGCCGCGAACGCTCGAAATCGAGCTGAGGAAACTGGAGCGCAAGGTGCCGATCCTGCTCCACCACTTGAAGCCCCCTTACGTGAAACGGATCATGGAAGAGGTCAAGGCGCTCAAGAATCCCGATCTCGATTTCCTGGAGCAAGGCAAGGAATACCGGTTTTAGATCAGACCCGCAGCCAGCGTGCCCGGACGATCAGTCCGATCCGCGTGCGCAGTCCGATTTTCGGCGGGGTGACCAGCAGGCTGCCGTCCGCCTCCTCGATTTGAGACAGCAGGTCCAGCCCGGCGAACAGGGCGTAGGCCACCGTCTGGCGAACTCCGGCCGGCAGCGCGGGAAGACCGCGCGCGCCGCCGAGAAACAGCGCCCGCAGGCGACCGCACTCTTTCTGCGCGGAGGCGAGCAGGGCCGGCACGGCGGGGGGATTCGGGGCCGCGTCGCCCACCTCGGAGCGGGGCAGCGGACAGCGCCCGGCGGTCGTTTCGCTGCCGAGATTCTGCAGCCGGTGAAGGCGGATCAGCCCGGCGCCGAGCGCTTCGATTTCGTTCGACGGCGGGGCGCCCAGCCAGGCGTGTGCCACCGCTTGGGCGAGAGCGCGGGCGTCGCGTTCCGCTTCCTCCGCGGTCGCCGGTTGGCCGCGAACCGCCCGGCGGCGGGCACAGGCGCACAGGGCGTTCAATCCCTCGATCGACCAGCGGCGGCGGCCCTGCTCCCGGCTCATGCCGGCGAAGATCGGCTGGCCGGGAGGTCGTCCTGAAAGCGCCTCGTCCAGCGCGTACTCCCAGCGGTTGATCGCGGCGAGCCGCTCGCCCTCCACTCCGCGCTGGCGGGCGAAATCGAACAGAACGGCCGCGTGGGCGACGAGCGCCTGCGCGCGCCGCCGTTCCGGGCGGGTGAGCAACGCGAGCGCCGGGGCGAAATCTCCCAGGCGGCTGCGGGTGAGATCGGCGCACAGCTCGATCGCGGCCTCCGGATCGGGTCGCCGCGCGTCGGGCGGCCGAAGCTCGTCCGCCAGGCGGCTATGGCGGCTCGCGCCGAGCGCGTCGGCGCGCCAAGCCGGATCGTCCGGGTGTCGTTCGATCGAGTCGCCTGCCATCAGGCGAGCAGGCGGAGCAGCTCCCGCTGCGGCTCGGCGCCGGTGATCTCCGCGGCGGTCGCCGTGAGCGCGACGTTGATTTCGGTGCGGATGCCGAAGTCGTCGGTCAGGTAGACCCCGGGCTCGATCGAAAAGCCGGTCATCGGCAACAGCCGGCGGGTGTCGTGCGTTTCCAGGTTGTCCATGTTGGCGCCCTGGCCATGGTCGGAAATGCCGATCGAGTGGCCGGTGCGGTGGATGAACCGATCGCCGAAGCCGGCGCGGCGAATCACCTCGCGCCCGACCTCATCGACCTCCCAGCCGGCGATGGGCGTGTGCGGGAAGCGCGAGCGGACCAGCTCCCACGAGGCGTCGCGGGCGCCCGAGACCGCCGCCCAGACCTCTTGCTGGCGGTCGGTGGGGGCGGCGGCGCAGACTCCGCACCAGGTGATGTCGGCGTAGACGCTGGTCGGGGGCTTCTCTTTCGCCCACAGGTCGATGAGCAGAAAGTCTCCCGGGCGGATCGCCGAGGAGCGCCCCGGGCCAGGCTGGTAGTGCGGGTCGGCGGCGTGGCCGTTCACCCCGACGATCGGGTCCGATTCGGCCCACAGCCCCACCTTTTCGAACGATTCGAGGATGAAGCGCTGGATCGTGTACTCGTCGGCCGGCTCGCCGCGGCGGAGGAGGGTTTCGACCTCGTGGAACGCTTCGAGCGCGATCCGGTGCAGGTGAACGTTCGCCCGTCGATGTCCGGCGAGCTGCTCTTCGCTCCAGACCGCCGCGAACTGCTGCACCAGGTCGGCGCTGCTCGCCAGTTCCACCCCGAAACTACGGAGCAGCTCGGCGGTGCCCGCGTCGAGCCGCGAGATGTTCGGCAGCTCGTTGTTCGGGCTGTATTGGGCGGCGATCCGGCGGCAGCCGGAGACCAGATCTCCGAGCTTTTTGCGATGCTCCTGCCAGGGCAGATAGACGTCTTTGCCGCCCGGCAGGTGATCGAGCATCGAGGACTCGATCGCGTGCACCAGTTTCTTCGGCTCGCCCGCGCGCGGAATCAGGTAATAGCAGCGCCGGGTGACGAGCTTGCCCTCGCCGTTCAAGCTCAGCAGGTCGAGTCCGACCGGGTCGATTTGCTGAAAACAGGCGAACAGCCATCCGTCGAGATCGGCGTCGGCGAGCGCGCTTTGAATGTCCGTGATCCGTTCCGCGAGCATCGGGTGGTTTCTCCGAGAAAGTCCGGGGTTTTCGAGCCGGTGGGGAATGGTATCAGAGGGTAGAATCCGCAAAGTCCGACATCTCGCTCCGACCCTCGGGGACTCGCTCCGGGCGTCGAGAAAGGAATCCGTCATGCCCCGTTCCGTACGTTTCCTCCTGGCCGTCGCCGGCCTGCTGGTTCTCTCTACGGTCCCCACGGCCGCCCATGCGGCCGGCGAAGGGCGACTTCTCGGCACCGTGGTCGACGAGGCCGGCG
>DATMZU010000622.1:0-10755 GCA_035607435.1 Thermoanaerobaculia bacterium
CGCTTCCGGCGGTGTCCGGAGCGTAGCTGCCGTCGATCCGGACCCGGTGCCCGGAGTGCGGCCCGGAGGAGGTAAACGACGCGGTGTCGGAGACCCAAGCCGCCTGGAGGATGGGGTAATTGTCGTCGGCCCGCGCGATGACCTGGACCGGCAGGCCGGTGCGCGGATCGGTGATGAACGAGTCGACCTTGATCTTGCGCTTGATGTAGCCGAGCCCGAGCTCGGCCCGGCGGTAGAAGCTGAACGGGTAGGCCACCGAGCCGGTGAGGCCGGTCAGCTCGATCGCCGATTCGCCGCGGCGGAACTCGCCGTTGACCAACTCGTTCGAATCGAAGAACAGCCGGGTGTCGAACAGGTTCACCTGCCACTGCCAGCGGTGCGAGACGTCGGCGTAGATGAAGTCGAAGTTCGAGAGGCTTTCGATCGACGAGAAGAGCGCCTGGATCCGCTTGTCGCCCAGGTAATCCGAGAAGCTCAACTGCACCTGGCCGATGACCGTCTGGTTGTCGTCGACGCCGACGTAGGTCTGCGCCCCTTCGAGGAAGAACTTGCGGCCGCCGTATTTCTCCTTGTTCGCGTCGTCGATCGCCACCTGGATGTCGGGCTCGAAGCGCGGAATCGCCAGCGCGCTGGTCGGCGCGGTGGCGATCGGCTCAGCCGCCGGCTCGCCGACCTTCTCTTCCAGCTCCGACAGGTAGAGATCGAACGTGCCCTTCCAGAAACCGGTATAGACGAGGCTCTCCTTGCCCGCTTCGCCCTTGAGAATCGTGGGCATCGAAGCGCCGGTGACCACGTTGGTGTGCTGAAGCAGAGCGCCGGTCGCGAGATCCAGGCTATAGATGTTCTCGGCGCCCGCGCGATCGGAGGTGAAGTAGAGGCGCTTGCCGTCCGGCGAGTAGATCGGATCGTTCTCGATCGAGTTGCCCGTGGTGACCGCGAAGCGCTCTTTCGGGTTGCTGAGGTCGATCCGGAACAGCTTCTGCTTGTCGCCGACATCCGAGACGAAAACGATCGACTTGCCGTCGGGCGAATAGGTCGGCGCGCCGTCGAACACCGGATCGTTGGTCAGGTTGGTGGTCGCCAGGGTATCAAGGTCGATCGTGAAGATGTCGAACTGGCCGTTCTGGAAGCCGGAGAAGGCGACCGTCTTGCCGTCCGGGCTCCAGGAGGGCGCGAGCTGCTGCTCGATGTCCTTCATGTCGATGATCTTGCGGATGCCCCCCTTCAAGACGTCGAGCAGGGCGAGGCTCCGGCCGCTCTCGCGCTTGACGAACAGGGCGATCGTGTTGCCGTCGGGCGAGAACGCGAGGTCGCGGCCGGTCTTCCGACCGAGCTCCAGCTCCTGCGCCACCAGGTACTGGTACTGGCTCGAATAGCCCTTCGTCAGGTTGCGCAGCAGTTTGCGCTTCCGCGCGTCGAACAGCACCACGTCGATGTCGCCGCGGTACGAGCTGAACGCCGCGACCAGATCGCCCGAGGGGGACGCCGTGGGCGAGATCTCGTAGGTGGTGCGGCCGTTGGCTTCGACCCGGAACAGACGCCCGAAGTCGCCCGGCTCGCCGGTGACGATCAGCTGCGCCAGGTATTTCTTGCGCAGCCAGCGGCGGAACTCGGCGTCGAAATCCTCGACCTCCAGCTTGAAGGTCCGCTTGACCGCGCGATCGACTCGGGAGCCGAGCCCGTTGCGCGCCTCGTAGACGAAGTCGAGAAAACCGTCCTTGCCCCAGCGGTCCTCGATGAAATCGAACACCGCGTGGCCGAATCGATAGGCGAAAAAGCCGCCGAAATCCAGGCTCACCGACGGGATCTGGTCGTTGACCACCGCGTCGCGCAGGAACATCTTGTCGCGCGACGACTCGTCCTTCGCCATGTAGCTCGCCATGCCTTCCATGAACCAGGTCGGCGGCGAAGCCGTCGCGGCCTCGGCGATCCGCCCCTGGAACAGGATCTTGTACTGGAAAATGTGGGTCAGCTCGTGGAGGATCAGCTCCATCAGCTCGGAGTCCGGAAGATCGACCGGCATCACCATCCGGAAGCGGGCCGGCGAAGCGAACGCGCCGATCCCCTCGGGGATGAAGTTCTGGATGACGTTGTTCTGCTCGAACGCCGAATGGGTGGCGTAGAAGATCAGCGGCACCGGCTCTTTGATCTGGAAGTTGAAATCCCGGGACAGGCGGTCGTAGGCGCTTTCGGCGAGGGACGCGACTTTTTCCAGCAGCGGCTCTTCGGCCGTGTAGTAGTAGAGGTTGAAGTGCGGCGAGTGGTAGATGTGCCAATCGAACTTGCGATAGGCGATCTTGTTCTTGCCGAACGAGCCGGACGTCTGCGCCGAAGCGGGCGACGTTCCAGCCAGGCCGGCCAGCAGCGAGATCGCGAAGACCCCGGCCCAGGCACCGCCGAACACCATGCCCCGAAAACGTGGAAATGAACGGTTCAACGAATCCTCCTCTCGCGAATCGGCTCGTGCGCGAGCCACGGGAACCACCGGATTGCCCTCGACCGGATCACAAATCATCACCACGTATGGGCCGTCAATCGGTGAACAAGGTGCGCGTCGTCTCCACTTCCTTCTGGGTGAAGACGCCGACGATCTTGTCCTCCAAGGACAACAGGTTCTCGAACATGCCGCGCAGCGGATCGGTGGACTCCCCCTCGAACTTCTGGAAATCCTTGAAGTTGTCCTGGTAGACCAGGGTGCCGCTCTTGGCGTCGTAGACCTGCATCAGGATGTCGTACTCGAACCCGGTCTGCTCGACCAGCACCTGGCGGTAATAGGTCTGGCCGTTGAACGGCGAGACGTACTCTTCGGTGCGGTAGCCGGTCTTGTCCTGGACGTCGAAATCGAGCCCGCCCGACAGCAGCAGGTCGGCGCCGGTGCGCTCGCCGAGCGCCTGCCAGAAATCGGTCTGCTTGGCCAGCTGCTCGAAGTCCGTGACGGGCAGGTCGAGCCCGCCGGTCTCGATCACCTTGAGCTCGGTCTCGCGCCGGATCACCTTGACCAGGTAGCGCTCGAACTCTTTCTGCACGTCGATGTCGCGGCCCTGAAAGCGCTGGGTGTCCTCTTTCGTCTCGACTTGAAACGGCGCCACCGCGATCGACTTCTTGCCTTTCAGGTCGAGCCGTGCCTTCTGCGGCAGCTTAAGCTGCACTTCGATCGACGACCCGCGGGCCGGCCGGTCCGCCGCGAGCGCGACGAAGAGGGCCGTTCCTGCGGTCAGAAAGAGCTTCCAGCGCATCGAGAGTTCTCCTTAAAGGCCGGCAGGCACTCCGCCGGACGGTGCGTCATCTACGTCTACATCAAAGCGGCGGCGGCGGCGCGTTGTCCGGAATTTCGATCGGCGGCCCCGGCGAGGAGGCCGGCGCGCCGCTCGGCACCAGCGGCTCCGCCGGATTGAGGGTCGATTTCGGCACGCTGTCTTTGGGCGTGGGTTTGACCGCCTTGCCGCCCTTGTAGGCCTGGTAGAACTCGACGAAGCGCGCGTAGTTGCCGCGCAGCGTCCGGTCGTTCGGCGACGCTTCGAGCGCCTGCTTGTAATAGGTGAGGGCTTTCTCGAAGTCGCCCGTCGCCTCGTACGCCACCGCCAGGTTGTTGCGGATGTGCGGGTTGGCGGGGTCCGCCAGCTCCGCCTGATGAAAGCGGAACAGCGCCTCGTTCCACAGCCCCTGCTGGGCCATTTTGACCCCGAACGTGAGCTGGGCGCCGCTGCCTGAGTCGCGCGCGGCGGCCGGGGTCGCCCCGGCCAGGCTCAAGAGGCCGGCCGCGAGCAGACAGGCGATCGAGGCGGAGGGAAAGAAACGGGAGAGCCGGAGGGTGGCGCGAGACATCGGCGTGGTCTCCGTGACCGAGGGTTTCGAGCGGTGCGTCTGGGGGTTCGCGCGTGTCGTCATCACGTTCGAGCGCTCGCAGAAAGGTGCGGTCGGTGGGCTGGCCGCAAGGAGTATATACGAACGACTTCGCCCTTCCGGACGACCTTCATCCCCGAATCATCGGGACTCAGCCCCCCTTTTACGTCTTTTCTCTGGCGAGGAGGCCACGCGCCATGAAAACGACGAACGACGAGACTCTAACCTCGCCTAACGCACCGTCCGAAGTTGCCCCGCCGCACCCCGTTTCCCCTTCGCTCCGCCCCGCCACCGACCTGCTGATCGGCCTGCACGCCGAGAAGAACCTCTCCCGCGCGGCGCTCGCCCGCCTGGCCGAGGATCTGGACGCCTGGACCGGTCCGGGGCTGGGAGCCCTCGACCGGCTCGCCCGCGAGATCGGAGTCCCGAAGCGCCAGCTCGAAACCGCGCTCGCCGCCCTGTCCGGAGCCCGCGAAGCGGGAGCCGCGGAGCGCGAGCGGGCGGCGGCCCTCGGCGGCCGCATCGTCACCCGGTTCGATCCCGACTATCCGCAGGCGCTCGGCCAACTGCCGCTCGCCCCGCCCGTCCTTACCATTGCGGGCGAGCTGCCAACCGGTCCGGCGGTCGCGATCGTCGGCTCGCGCCGGGCGGACGCCTACGGCCTGGAGGTCGCCCAGCTTTTCGCCTCGGCACTCGCCGAGCGCGAGATCGCCGTGGTTTCGGGCTTCGCCCGAGGCATCGACGCGGCGGCTCACCGCGGAGCGCTCGCCCCGCTCTCCGGCCGGACGGTGGCGATCCTCGGCTGCGGACTAGGAATCGACTACCCGCGCGGACACGCGCACCTCGGCCGGGCGATCGCCGCCCGGGGCGCCCTGGTGAGCGAATTCCCCTGCGGCTACGAGCCGCGCAGCTGGAACTTCCCCGTGAGGAACCGGTCGATCGCGGCGCTTTCCCAAGCCGTCCTGGTGGTCCAGGCCGCCGCGCGCTCCGGCTCGCTCTCGACCGCCCGCTGGGCGCTCGACCTCGGCCGCGACCTGTTCGCCGTCCCCGGCCAGATCTTCGACGAACGCTCGCTCGGCCCCCACGCCCTGCTGCGCGACGGCGCGTTCCTCGCCCAGCATCCCAAAGATCTGCTGGATCTGTTCGCGCCGCGCGTGGCCACCCAACTTTCGATCCTTCCGCCGGAGGTTCCAGAACCCGAGCCGCCGCTGCCCGGCCTTTCCGGAGCGATCCTCGCCGCGCTGGTGCCCGGATTCGACCGGGCACCCGAGGATCTGGCGGTGGCGACCGGAGCCCCGATCGATCGCGTGCTCGCGACCCTGTTGGAGCTGGAGCTGCTGGGGCGGGTCTTGAGAATGCCGGGGGGACGATATCGGCGAGCTTAAAGCAAGAGAACGTCTCGTAGGGGCGGCCCCCCGTGGCCGCCCTGGAATTGGGCAAACGTTCGTGCCGGGCAAGGGCGGCCACGGGGGGCCGCCCCTACGCCGTGGCGACGACAAGGGGAGAAACCCAGACCCGACATCGCAGCGACAAAGCAAAGACTCACAGTTGCGACCCCGGGTGCCCGGTGGTACCCTCCCCGGCTCGCCTCCGGGGCGGACATCATCGGGCGGCCCGAACGGGCCTTTGGAATGGAGAATCGCCCCGGAGCGTTAGAGGGAACCCATGGCCAAGAATCTGGTGATCGTCGAAAGTCCCGCCAAAACCCGCACGCTCAAGAAGTTCCTTGGGCGCAACTACGCCGTCGAAGCGTCGCTCGGTCATATCCGCGACCTGGTGAAGAAGGACATGGGGCTCGGTGACAATTACGAGCCTCACTACGCCGTCCTCGCGGACAAGAAGGAAGTGGTCAAAAAGCTGCGCGCCGCGGCGAAAGGCGCCGACATGATCTACCTGGCGCCCGACCCTGACCGCGAGGGGGAGGCGATCGCCTGGCACATCGCCGAGGTGCTGGACAAAGACCCGTCGATGGTCAAGCGAGTGACGTTCAACGAGATCACCAAGAACGCCGTGCTCAAGGCGCTCGCCGAGCCGCGCGAGATCGACGTGGCGAAAGTCGATGCCCAGCAGGCGCGCCGGGTGCTCGACCGGATGATGGGTTTCCGCCTCTCGCCCCTGCTCTGGGAGAAGGTCAAGCAGGGGCTCTCCGCCGGACGCGTCCAGTCGGTGGCGCTCAAGATGGTCTGCGAGCGGCAGGCCGATATCGACGCGTTCCAATCCGTCGAGTACTGGCTGCTCGGCGCCGATTTGGATGCCGGCAAGCCGCCGCAATTTCACGCCCGCCTCTCCCGGATCGGCAAAGAGAAGGCCGAGGTCGGCAACGGCGAGGCCGCGGCGAAGATCGTCGGCGACCTGGAAAAGGGCAAGTTCACCGTCACCACGGTCGAGCGGAAGGAATCGCTCCAGCGGCCGAGCCCGCCATTCATCACCAGTCGCTTGCAGCAGGAGGCCGCCCGTCACGGCTTCTCGGTCAAGCGCACGATGGGGCTCGCCCAGGGTCTATATGAAGGACGCGAGATCGGCGACCGCGGCGCGATCGGTCTGATCACCTACATGCGTACCGATTCGACCCGCGTCTCGGAAGAGGCGCTCGAAGGGGTGCGCGAGATGATCGCCGCCACCTACGGCCCGAGCGCGCTGCCGGAGAAGGCGAACCGCTACAAGACCAAGAAAGACGCCCAGGACGCCCACGAGGCGATCCGTCCGACCAGCTTCGACCTGCCGCCGGATGCCGTGAAGGACTATTTGAAGGCGGACGAGCTGAAGCTCTACAAGCTGATCTGGGATCGCTTCGTGGTCTCGCAGATGCTGCCCGCGATCTTCGACGTCACTCAGGCCGACATCGCGGCGGGCGAAAAGGGCCAATACACCCTGCGCGCCCAGGGCAAAGTCTTGAAGCGCGCCGGCTTCCTCGCGGTCTACCGCGAAGCGCCGGAAGAGTCCGAAGGGGGCAAGGGCGCGGACGGAGATGAAGCGGCCGAGGCCGCCGAAGGGATGCTGCCGCCGCTCACCGAGGGACAGGTGTTGAAGCTCGTGCGCCTCGCCTCCGAGCAGAAATTTACCCAGCCGCCCGCGCAGTACAGCGAGGCGACGCTGGTGAAAGCGCTCGAAGAGAACGGCATCGGCCGCCCGTCCACCTACGCCGCGATTCTCACCACGATCACCGACCGCAGCTACGTCGAGAAGATCGAGGCGCGCTTCCGCCCGACCCCCTTGGGCAAGATCGTCAACACGATGCTCCAGGGGAGCTTCAACGACGTGATCAACGAGGGGTACACCGCCTCGCTCGAAGAGGAACTGGACAAGATCGAGGACGGTGCGCTCGATTGGAAAACGGCGATCGGCGCGTTCGACGAGAAGTTCACCCGCGATCTGGCTCTCGCCGGCGAGACGATGCCGAACGTCAAGAAGGACGGCGTGCCGACGGGCGAGATGTGCCCGGAGGACGGCTCGCCGCTGGTCATGCGCTTCGGCCGCTACGGCGCGTTCATCGCCTGCACCAATTACCCGACCTGCAAATACACCCGAAACGTCGAGACCGGCAACGAGGAAGAAGCTCCGGCGGAAGGCGCCGCCGCCGAAGGCGCGCCGGCCGAAGAGGTTCCCCCCTGCGAGCTGTGCGGCAAGCCGATGGCGCTCCGCCGCAGCCGCTTCGGCACCTTCCTCGGCTGCACCGGCTACCCGGAGTGCAAGAACCTGCGGAAGACCGGCCCGGCCCCGGCGGCCCCCAAGCCGACCGGAGTCCCCTGCGCCGAATGCGGCAAGGGCGAAATGGTCGAAAAACGCTCCCGTCGCGGCAAGGTGTTCTACTCCTGCAGCCGCTATCCCGACTGCAAGAACGCGCTCTGGAACAAGCCGGTCAACAAGCCCTGCCCCACCTGCGGCGCCGCCTTCCTGATGGAGAAGACCACCAAGAAGTTCGGCACCCAATTGGTCTGCAACACCGAAGGGTGCGGGTACGTGGAGGCGGTGGAGCCGGCGGCGTAGAACAAGGGCGGCCATTTCTACCCAGGCCGTTGGCCTGGGCTGACGAAAACGCGACCTTTCAGGCCGCACGTGCCGCAACGTTTGCGGCCTGAAGGGTCGCGTCACCTAAGCCCAGGCCATCGGCCTGGGTTCGCGGGCGGCCTCGGCCCCGCCCGAACCCATGATCTTCACCTTCTCCAGGACTTCCGAGCCCGCAGCTGATTCCGATTGGATCTCTATGACGATGAGTTCGTTGCCGGTCGTCACTTCGCATCAAGCAAAGGATCCAGAGCACCGTCATATGGAAGACCGGCCAAGTGGCGCAAGACCGCCCGCACAACAAGCTCAAGGTGACCAACTATTGGGAACACTCCTTGGCGATCGACCGGAAGCCGACCGCCGTGAACTAGCTTCGAACGCATGCCGTAAAGCTTACCGACTCCCAATCTCGATTTGACTCGTTCCGGGGGTAGGTCTAAGTAGCCTGAAAGAAACTCCGAGATGCGTCTAATGTCGGCCGTATGGACCATTGGGAAGACTTCAAGTGCGGTCCATCGCCAGATGAACCCCTTGAAATTTGCGCAGCTGCCTTTGTGTAGGCGGCTTCGATAGCACGATCAGCCAGCTCGATGGGCTTAGTGAACTTAATCAAGACGCCCGGAACCCTCCTTCGAGGACCTTGGAGCCAGCCACGAAACAAAAGTGTTCGAAACAGATCGGGCGATTTGATTGCTGAGAGAAGAGCCACCACGCGGTCGATCTCTGCCGCGCAGTCCGCCTCGCCATCTCCTCTCACGCGTGCTGTGAGTACGAGATGCTGATTCGTCGGCGCCAGGTGAATTGGCTGCTGTGTAGGAAAACAATACACAGCGTCCTTCACTTCCGCAATTACCGCTGGCCGATATTCACAGGGCGTATAGGTCTGGTCCCTACGGAAAAGTTCAATTTTCACATCACCGCAAACAAACTTGATAGCGCCGCTGGTTACGCCATCGCAGCGATAGATTGCGACCAGGTGACGATATGGGTCAGCCATCGCGGCTGAGTTTATTGCGCCCGCAGGACAGAGCTCAACCTCTTTTGAGCTTCACCGGCCGCCGATTCTTTGCCGAGACCGAAACCGAGCGCGAGCTGTTGGCTCGACTGGCGGCGGCCGCTGGCGCAATCGGCCTCTGGGACGAGCTGGGCAGCGACTGGCTGGTGCTGGATGCCGAGCTGATGTCCTGGTCGGCCAAGGCGCTCGATCTTCTGCGGCAGCAGTACGCGGCGGTCGGCGCCGCGGGACGCTCGGCGCTCGCCCATGCGACCGCGGCGCTCGAACGGACGGCCGCCCGCCTGCCGGAGGAGGCCGCTCCCCTGCTCGCCGCGACCCGCGCGCGGCAGGAGCAACTCGACGCCTATGTCGCCGCGTACCGGCGATACGTCTGGCCGGTCGATTCGTTCGCGGATCTGCGCATCGCGCCGTTCCACCTGCTCGCCTCCGAAGGCGCGGTCCACGCGGAGCGCGATCACCTCTGGCACCTCGAAATCCTCGGCCGGCTCGCCGAGGCCGATCCCGGACTGATCCTCGCCACCCCCTCTCGCGTCGTCGATCTGGAGGATGCCGAAACCGTCGAATCCGCCGTCACCTGGTGGCTGGATCTGACCGCCCGTGGAGTACACGACGCCCGAGAACCTGGTGCGCCTCAAGCAGCGCGCAGTCGCGGCGAAACGCTCGCTCGCCCTGCGCGAATTCGCCCTCGGCCTCGAAGCCCTCGAACGCTTCGTCCGCCGCGAACCGCTCTACCGCGTCCACGAATGCGCCTTCGCGGTCCTCGCGTTGGAGAGCGAACCGATCGATCCGCGGCTGTAAGCGTCCGATTTCGCCGACGACGGCGTCCATCGGACGGCTCAAGACCGAGAATCGGCCATCCAATGCCTGCAATGAGTCTTCCAGACATTGATCTGATCCATCCAGATCAACGTCTGGATCGCTCAGCACAATATCGCGCTCATCGAGATCAAGAGATGGATGACCCAGATCAACAGCGGGAACGTCAAGATCTTTGGATCGATGATCGAGATCAAGAGATCCATCCTCCAGATCAAAAGATGGGTGGTTCAGATCAATAGCTGGATCGTCGAGATCAATCGCTGAGCAACCGAGATCACTGACTTGAGGACCAAGATCAACGGCCGGACCTTCGAGTGCAATCTCTCAACCGTCGCGACGACTGATTGGACCGCCGAGTCGAACGCGAGAACAGCCGCGGCGTCCCTTCGGCGTTCGATTTGGGCGCCCTCGGGGAGTATCCTCTCTTCATGACCACCGAAACTGCCAAAGCTCCTCGCGCCCTGGGCACCACCGGCCCCTCCGTCTTTCCGATCGCCCTCGGCTGCATGGGAATGTCCGGCATGTACGGCCCCGCCGACGAGGTGGAGAGCCTCGCGACGATCCATTCCGCGCTCGATTCCGGCATCACCCTGCTCGACACGGGCGATTTCTACGGCCAGGGGCACAACGAGATGCTGATCGGCCGCGCCCTGCGGGAACGCCCGGGCAGCAGGGAGCAGGCGCTCCTGTCGGTCAAGTTCGGCGCGCTGCGCGGGCCGGACGGCGGTTGGGTCGGCTTCGACGGGCGCCCGGCGGCGGTCGCGAACTTTCTCGGCTACACCTTGAAGCGTCTGGGCGTCGAGCACATCGACATCTACCGCCCGGCCCGTCTCGATCCGCAGGTGCCGATCGAGGAGACGATCGGCGCGATCGCCAAATGGGTCGAGGCCGGCTACGTCCGGGCGATCGGCCTGTCCGAAGTCGGAGCGGAGACGATCCGCCGCGCGCATGCGGTGCATCCGATCTGCGATCTGCAGATCGAGTACTCGCTGATGAGCCGCACGCCGGAGGCGAAGATCCTTCCGCTGCTGGCGGAGCTCGGCATCAGCGTCACCGCGTACGGCGTGCTCTCG
>DATMZU010000624.1:0-6460 GCA_035607435.1 Thermoanaerobaculia bacterium
TGAGGACGGCGAGGAACGCGGCCTCGGTGATCTCGCCGCGCTCCATTTCGAATAGCGGGTTCTCGCCGTTCGCCTCCGTGGCCGACTGCATTCCCTTGCCCAGCGCCTCTGTCGAGATGCCGGTCTGGTCCTGGAAGGCCATGAAGGACTGGATCAGCGGTGTGGTCAGCACGCCGCCGAAGTCGCTGACGATCGCCTTGATCTCAGCCATCGCCTTCGATCACCTCGTAGTGGCCGAGGCCCTCGCGTCCTTCGACCGACCAGCGGAAGAAGGCGATGCGGCCCCGCATCCCCGGGTGCTGGACCGAGGCGGCGCTGATCAGCGTGCCGGCGCCGCGCAGCGGCTGCTCGTCGTCGTCCTCGACCCAGAGCTCGAGCGTCGCCCGGCGCTGGGTGCCGTCTGGGCCGTACTCGGTCGAGAGCAGGGTCTCGGAGACCTCGACCGGGGCGCCGTCGGCGCTGCAGAGCACCGCCGCCACCTCCTCCTCGCCGTGGCCGCCGGCGCGCTCCGGCCGCATCGCGCTCAGGGCGAGCAGCCCCCCGTCGGAGAAGACGATGCCGATCGACCTGCGCAGGATTTGCCGCTCTTGGCTCATTTGCGAGCGCGAGACTAGCCGACGCTCCCGTCGCGCGGCCCCGCCTGGGTACCATGGCCCCATGTCCGAGAACGAAACCGCCGTGCTGACCGAGGACGACGTCCTCGAGGCCCTCGAGGAAGTCATCGACCCCGAGCTGGGCCTCGACTTCGTCTCCCTCGGCCTCGTCTACGACGTCGAGATCGAGGGCGAGGAGGTCTTCGTCACCTTCACCCTCACCACCCCCGCCTGCCCGATCGGCCCCCAGGTCTCCGAGCAGATGAAGGAGTTCGTCGGCGACCTCCCCGGCGTGTCGGCCGTCCATCCGAAGATGGTCTTCGACCCGCCCTGGTCCCCGGAGATGATGTCCGAGGACGCCAAGTTCGCGCTTGGGTTCTGAGCACGGATTGCGGGTCATAGGGGGGCCAGTCTCATCCCCATCCCATCCCCACGGGCGCCGTCACAGCTCCTCCACCTTCCCTGCCTCTCGCGCAGCTTCGATGGAGTCCATCACCTCTTTGCGAAACCCCTCCTCCATGCCTTCATACATCCAAGGAGGCTTTGAGGGTCCTCCGGGATAGGGCACAAGAACCCTCAATCGTTCAGCCCCTGTCTTTCCGCGCAGCTCCTCTTCCAATTGCTTAATCGCGCGCTTTTTGAGAACGGCGATGGGCACTGCTCCGCCAACCGGGATCAGGGCGATTCCCACTACTAGGACAGCGAGTCCTGTGGCAACCGATTCCCAGGAGATGCCGTTTAGAGCCCCTGACGCCTTGCCTGCAAGGAAGAGAAGGCCGCCGCCGAGAACGGTCCCAAGAGCTTGGGCCATGACATCTCGCACGAACGTCAGGCCCGCTTGCTGGTCCCGTTCAACCTCCGGTTCCACAGCGCGATGCTATCGCCATGATTGTGCCCCTGAAAGTGCGGGATTGATTGCCTTCGTCAGCGTCTATGGACTGACCCGGCATCATCGCCCTTGTTATCAAATGGGGCACACCATTCCGCTGGCTAAGTCCCCACAGGATCACGACTCGTCCCATGCAATTCGTCCAGTTCATCCAGGTCCCGAGGTGCCGAGCCTGTTGCCTTGCCGCTTTAGAGACCCGGCACGATCTCCAAGACCATCCGCACTGAGTACGTGGCATGAGCGATGGAAGCGATAGCGACAATGACCCCACCGAGTAGCCATGCCTGTCGCGATACGCCCCACAGACCTGAGCGGTAAATGAGTACCAGCCCGACCACCAGTCGGGACAAGCCGAAGCCCAGCAGTAGTCCACCAAGTGCAACGAAGCCGAGGGCGACGATGTTTAGAGCGCTCCATGTCGGGGCCGAGGTCAGCAGGACGGTTCCGCCTGCCATGGTGAAAGTGACGGCCGTCCCGACCACACTGGCGGTGTCGAACGGCAAGATCAACTTCTGCCG
This sequence comes from Thermoanaerobaculia bacterium, assembly GCA_035607435.1. Lineage (GTDB taxonomy): Bacteria > Acidobacteriota > Thermoanaerobaculia > Multivoradales > UBA5704 > DASYKS01. The sequence continues at coordinate 2,001 of DATMZU010000624.1, forward strand.
CCGCCTGATCTGCCCATGTAGCCACGGGCGGTACCTGACGCCGAAGACCAGTGCTTCGACCTCCATTGCCACTTCTCGAACCAGCACGCTTACAGCAGCCATCAGCAGTCCAAGAACCGAAAGAGGGGCGCCGCCCCCATCGACCCAGTGCCCTAGTCCGGTTGCGAGTGGGCCGACCAGGAAGGCGAGCAAGACCGCAAGGAGCATCAGCCGTCCCAGTTTGAGTGGCGGAGCGGTGTTCATTACGGCGATCCGATCCAAGCAGCGGCAGGCGAACTAGAAGTCAACCAGCCAATCCAAAATCAAGACAACGCCAAAGTCAAACGAGAGCAAACAGCAGGCAGCTTGACGAGGCGTTAGCCCGAAGGCGCCGAGGACTATTACTCGGAGGGGGGGGGTCCTCAGTGGACGGGCGACGCTACCGCTGTCTCGGCCTTTGAGGGCGACGTCGAACCCCACCCATCTGACGGCGATACTCACCGGGTTCGACCCGGCAACGGGCGAGCCGCTTGGCCTGCGCGTCATCGCCAGTCGCGCGGCCGGTTACACCTCCTTTCCTACGGCTGCGGCGATCGTCTCCCGGTCTGGGCCGATCTCGGGCGCGAGTGCCAGCGCTCGGGCAGGATCTCCCCAACGGCGCTCCTGCGGCGGACGTGGAGGCGCTCGCTTTGAGTCCCAGGGGGCTGGGCGCAAGGTTGCGGTAAGTCTCTGGACATGGTTGGCACGGCACGCCCCGGGCGCACTAGGGACTCAATAGGTCAGAAATGTCGCCCGGGGCGCCAAACCACGGCCCCGTCCCTGCTTCTGCTGACGATGCCGGACGGGCAGCTCGGTTTGAGTGATAAAGGGTCCCAGATCGGAACGCTTGGGTCTATACCGATTTCTCGAACCCGTTAACCCGTCTACTCAGCTTTTGCCTTGAGTTGAAATGGTGCCCGTTTTCCACGGCTGCGCTCGAAGCCGAATGTCGCAACGACGGTCGAGGTCCCCGTCTCTCCCGATTCTGCCAGTCGATCATTTGCCGCTCCAGCGATTTTCATTAGCCGCTCAAGCGACTCAACCCGCTCTTTATGCACTTCCTCTATGCCCTGAGCGTCGAGGTTCAGCAAGTCCCAGGCCAAAGCAACCCGTCGCGTACGCGCATCGAGCTTGTCCGCCCAAAGCGATGACATTGCCTCGGCGATGAAGGCTTGGAGAACGTAGGCAGCCACTTCGTTGTTCTCCTCCGACGGTGTTTCCTGAGCTTCATCGTCACCGATCCAGGCTCTTTCAACCGCGCGATAGACATGCACGTTTTGGTTCCTTACTCGTTCGATTCCAGCTAGTTCGATCGAGTCCGACTCAAGAAGTTCCTGAATGTGATGACCGATCTTGCTGACGCCAAGGCCGGTCAGTTTCGCCAGTTCGCTGTGGCTCGCTGGGCCGTCATTGAGGATCGTGAGAATTTCTGCCCTGACCCGAGCGCCCACGGCGTAGTGCACCGCTTGCTTGCGAGTCCGCTTTGGCTTTTTCGTGGACGCTGAAACCACGGACCTTCCCCTTCCCCTTGCTCGACGTGAGTTGGCTATTCAGGCGGTGCGGAGCATAGACCTCCGTCGCTAGCTTCGTCGCCTTCTAATCCAGGATTTCCAGTCTAGTCTGGAAATCCTTAGTATTCGCCTTCTCCCGGCATGCCGTGCCTCTCAGCACGAGAGGAGGTGAGCGGCAATGACGATCAAGGAGGCGGAAACGATCATTCCGATGATCCATGTCTACAAGACTCGCTAGGGCAATGCCCCTGAGCAGGGCCGATCTCGACAGGCAGGGGTCGGGATCGGCCCGGTCTTGGAAATCAAAAGGGAGCCCTAAGAGGGAGCGGCCCGCTCAACGACTTTCGGCTGTTCGCGATTCATTTGCTCTGAGCCCGCCCTCGTTGTAGTCCAAGGTCGAAGCGATCAGGGAATACAGACCTAAAAATTTGATCTCTTTTCTCTGACTTGCTTGTCAAGTCCTCTTGTCGGTGATTAGGGTCATCCCGCTTCGAGAGATCTAGCTCGGGCTATGTCCAATGTCGTCGACGCTTCGGCGGCACCTACACCAGAGGGAGACCAATGCGGGGGATGAGGCTGATAGTCGCTGTTTTGTTGAGCTTGGCAGCCGTCGGAACGGGCATCGCGCTGGCAGCGAACGCTTCGTCAAGCGTTGAAAGGCAACCTCAGCAGGAAGCCGGCGTTGAAATCCCCTCCAAGCGCACCGAGACTTCCGACACCTTCCGCCTTCCCAGCGGCGCGCTCAAAACGCAGCTCTCCGAGACGCCGATCAACTACGAAGCCGCCGACGGCGAATGGAAGCCGATCGACGAAGCCCTTGATGTGCAGGCCGATGGCAGTGGCTTTACCAACGGCGCCAACAGCTTCGACCTGAGCCTTCCCGAAAGGCTCGGGGAAGCGCCCGTGAGGCTCAGCGCAGGGGGCCAGTGGGTAGCCGCCCGCCTGCTTGGGTCTGTCAGCGAAGCCGGCGAAGTTGAAGCGAACACGGCCGAATACGAAGGCGCCGATCCAAGCACCGGCTTCGAGCTGACCTCGCTTCCCAACGGGCTCAAGGAGGACATCGAACTCAGCGATCCATCCGCCCCTCACAGCTACAGCTTCGAGCTGGAAGCCTCCGAAGGTCTCATCCCCGTCATGGACAAAGACGGCTCGATCGCCTTCGAAGACGCCGAAGGCAATGCCTTCGCCGCCATCCCGGCGCCGATCATGTACGACAGCTCACCGGATCAGCCCGAGGTCTCCGAAGACATCCGCTACGAGCTGACAGAAGAGGACGGAGGCACCTGGAAGCTCACCGTCGTCCCCGACAGCGAATGGCTCGAAGACCCGGATCTCACCTGGCCGGTGCGCCTAGACCCGACCCTGACGATCTCAAGCCCGAGCCTCGATTGCACCTTCGGCGGCACGGCCGGCGCAGAAGGCTGGAAACTCTGCGGCTCCTCCGGCCAGAAAGAACTCTTCGCCCGCTACAAACACACGACGACCGACGAATGGACGCGCTCGCTGCTGAAGTTCGACCTCAGCGGCTTGCCCTCGTCCCTCGAACAGCCCTACATCGCAAGCGCGACGCTCTCGCTCCGCGCGCCGAGCTCAGCGCTCAACACGACCGGCGTCGAGGCCCGTCAGGTCACGACCAAATGGAACTCGACGGTCAACTGGAAGTACGGGGTAAAGGAATTCCTCTCGACCAAATGGACGAGCGAAGGCGGCGACTACAGCTCAGAAGGCGCCCAGATCTTGACCAGCGAACGCGGCAGCGGAGCCGGCTGGTGGGAATTCGACATCACCGACCTCACCCAGAAATGGGCCTACTACGACCAATTCGGCGTGCCTATGCACGCGCCCAACAACGGCGTGATTCTGAAGCTGCTCGACGAGAAATCGGGCTGCTGCAGCGAACGCTCGCTCGCCTTCGATTCAAGCGCCGCGACCAACTCTGAATTCCGCCCGAAACTCAAAATCGTCTACTTCAAGAAAGCGCCGAGCGAAAGCAAGCTGACGAGCCCGACCGAAGGGACGAAAACCGCCCGTCGCCTGAAGCTGAAGTCGCGCTGGGCTTCGGCGGGGACAGTGTCCGAACTCACCTATCAGTGGCGCGAAGGCACCAGCGGCAAATTCCAGACGATCCCGACGAGCCTGGTGAAGAACGCCAAAGGCGAAGAAGTCAAATGGCCGATCAACGTTTCGAAAGTGAGCGAATCAGAACCGCTCTTCTTCGACGCCGCGCACGCCTCGAGCGCGCTGCGAAGCCATGGGGGCAGCGTGCAGGTGCGGGCGCTCTTCGAATCGGTCTCGCCGAGCCTTGCCGGCTACAGCGTGCCCGTGAAAGCGACGGTCGATCGCTTCATCGGCGGCACTTCTGACGCCACGGCCGCCGTCGGCCCAGGCTCCATTGACCTCTTGACCGGCAACTTCAACGTCTCCGAACAGGACGTCTCGATCCCGGGCGTCACCTCGGGACTCGAATTCTCGCGCAGCTTCAACTCCAGGGCGGCGAAAAGCGAACCGACGGGAGTACTCGGCCCGGGCTGGAAGCCGGGCGTCTCGGTCGAAGAAGCAGGCGGGGCGGAATGGCGGAGCATCTGGGACGCCAACGGCGCGGGAGAAGGCTCATACGTCCTGCTCACCGATCTCGAAGGCTACGAATACGCCTTCGAACAGACGGGGGAAACGACCTTCGCGACCCCGCCGGAACTGAGCGGCTGGGTGCTGAAGCGCGAAGGCGAAGCCAAAACCGAAATGGTCCTCAAAGACCCCGATGGCAACAGCACGACCTTCAAGAAGAGCGAAGCCGACTTCACCTATGTCCCGGTCAAAGTCTCGATGGCCGGCGGCAGCGCCACCTCGACGCAGATGGTCTACCAGCTCGTCTCGGGCAAACTGCGGCTGACCAAGGTCATCGCCGCCAACCCCTACGTCGAATGCACCGAC
>DATMZU010000631.1:0-3647 GCA_035607435.1 Thermoanaerobaculia bacterium
AAGAAGAGAAGTACATCATCGCCCAGGCCAACGCCCCGTTCGACGAGCGCGGATTCTTCACCGGCGAGCGGGTCATCGCCCGCGCCGGAGGCGATTTCGTGACCGTCGAGCTCGACCGGATCGACTACATGGACATCAGCCCGAAGCAGCTCGTTTCGGTCGCCGCGGCGTTGATTCCGTTCCTCGAAAACGACGACGCGAACCGCGCGCTGATGGGCTCGAACATGCAACGCCAAGCGGTGCCGCTGCTCCGCAGCGACTCGCCGATCGTTGGCACGGGCCTCGAAGGCATCGTCGCCCAGGATTCCGGCGCGGTCGTCCTGTGCAAGCGGGGCGGCGTGGTGGACTCGGTGGACGCCGAGCGAATCATCGTGCGCGTCGAAGGGGAAGACATCGACACGGGCGAGGCGAAGGAGTTCGGCGCCGACATCTACCAGCTGATCAAGTTCCGGCGCTCGAACCAGAACACCTGCATCAGCCAGAAGCCGATCGCCTACGAAGGGCAGCGGGTGAAGAAGGGCGACGTCCTGGCCGACGGACCGTGCACCGAATTGGGCGAGCTGGCCCTGGGCCGGAACGTCCTGGTCGCGTTCATGCCCTGGCGCGGTTACAACTTCGAGGACGCGATCCTGATCTCGGAAAAGCTGGTCCGCGAGGACTACTACACCTCGATCCACATCGAGGAATTCGAGATCGAAGCGCGCGACACGAAGCTGGGGCCGGAAGAGATCACGCGCGACATTCCGAACGTCTCGGAATCCGCGCTCAAGGATCTCGACGACAGCGGCATCGTGCGGATCGGCGCGACGGTGAAGGCGGGCGACATCCTGGTCGGCAAGGTGACGCCGAAGGGGGAGACCCAGCTGACGCCGGAAGAGAAGCTGCTGCGGGCGATCTTCGGCGAAAAGGCCGGCGACGTGCGCGACGCTTCGCTCAAGGTTCCGCCGGGCATCGAAGGGACGATCGTGGACATCAAGATCTTCTCGCGCAAGGGGGTCGAAAAGGACCAGCGCGCCAAGGAGATCGAGAACTACGAGATCAGCCGCCTCGAAAAGAACGTCAAGGACGAGGTGCGAATCCTCACCGAGGAGCGCAACAAGAAGATCAAGGAGCTGCTGGTCGGCCAGAAGGCCGGTTCGGCGGTCAAGACCCGCAACGGCCAGGAGCTGCTGGCGGCGGGGGCGAAGATCACGTCCGAGGTTCTGGAGCGCCTGTCGCGCCAGGAAATCCTTCGCCTGCCGATCTCCGAGAAGCGTCTGCTCGATGGGGTCGAGATCGTCTATCGGAAGACCGACTCGCACATCGAGGTGCTCCACCGGGTCAACGACGAGCGGATCGGCCTGCTGCAAAAGGGCGACGAGCTGCCGCCGGGGGTGATCAAGCTGGTCAAGGTCTACGTCGCCATGAAGCGCAAGCTCCAGGTCGGCGACAAGATGGCCGGCCGCCACGGCAACAAGGGCGTCATCTCCCGGATTCTGCCGGAAGAGGACATGCCCTACATGCCGGACGGCTCGCCGGTCGAGATCGTGCTCAACCCGCTCGGCGTACCCAGCCGAATGAACGTCGGGCAGATCTTGGAGACCCACCTCGGCTGGGCGGGCAAGGTTCTGGGCTTCAAGTTCGCGACGCCGGTCTTCGACGGCGCGCAGGAATCCGACATCAAGGATCTCCTCGCGATGGCGAAGCTGCCGAGCTCGGGGAAGACGTCGCTTTACGATGGCATGACCGGCGAGACGTTCGAGCAGAAAGTCACCGTCGGCTACATCTACATCTTGAAGCTCTCGCACCTGGTCGACGACAAGATCCACGCCCGTTCGATCGGACCGTACTCGTTGATCACGCAGCAACCGCTGGGCGGCAAGGCGCAATTCGGCGGCCAGCGGTTCGGCGAAATGGAAGTCTGGGCGCTCGAAGCCTATGGCGCCGCGTATACCCTCCAGGAGTTGCTCACGGTCAAGAGCGACGACGTGGAAGGGCGGAGCAAGGTCTACGAAGCGATCGTCAAGGGTGATGTTCCGGAGCCGCCGGGCCTGCCCGAATCGTTCAACGTTCTCGTACGCGAGCTGCAGAGCCTCTGCCTCGACGTTGAGCTCCTCAAGACTTAAGGAAGGGAGGTCTACAAGTGCAACCCTTCAGCAGCATGGAGAAGAACCAGGCCCCGAAGGACTTCAACGCGATCAAGATCTCGATCGCGTCGCCGGAGAAGATCCGGGCCTGGAGTCATGGCGAAGTCACGAAGCCCGAGACCATCAACTACCGGACGTTCAAGCCGGAGCGCGATGGCCTCTTCTGCGCCAAGATTTTCGGTCCGATCACCGACTGGGAATGCTTGTGCGGCAAATACAAGCGGATGAAGCACCGCGGCGTCGTCTGCGATAAGTGCGGCGTCGAGGTCACCCGTTCGCGCGTCCGGCGCGAGCGGATGGGCCACATCGAGCTTGCCTGCCCGGTTTCGCACGTCTGGTTCTTCAAGGGCCTGCCGTCGCGGATCGGGCATCTGCTCGATATCACGCTACGCGACCTCGAGCGGATTCTCTACTTCGAGAGCTACGTCGTCATCGATCCGGGCGACACGGAGCTCAAGGAGAAGGAGCTGCTTTCGGAAGAGCGGTTCCGCGAGCTGCGCGACAAGTACGAAGACGGATCGTTCGTCGCCAAGATGGGCGCCGAGGCGATCAAAGAGCTGCTCGCGCGCATCGAAGTCGATGAGCTGTCCGAAGAGCTGCGCATCGTCATGCGTACCGAGACGAGCCAGATCCGCCGGCTCAAGGCGGCGAAAAGGCTCAAGGTGGTCGATGCGTTCCGGCGCAGCGGCCATCGGCCGGAGTGGATGATCCTGGACGTGATCCCGGTCATTCCGCCCGAGCTGCGTCCGCTCGTGCCGCTCGACGGCGGCCGGTTCGCCACCTCGGACTTGAACGACCTCTACCGCCGCGTCATCAACCGCAACAACCGGTTGAAGAAGCTGCTGGAGCTGCGCGCGCCCGACGTCATCGTGCGCAACGAAAAGCGCATGCTCCAGGAGGCCGTGGACGCCCTGTTCGACAACGGCCGCCGCGGCCGGGTGCTCAAGGGCTCGAACAACCGTCCGCTCAAGTCGCTGTCCGACACGCTCAAGGGCAAGCAGGGGCGCTTCCGGCAGAACCTGCTCGGCAAGCGCGTCGATTACTCCGGCCGTTCGGTCATCGTCGTCGGTCCCGAGCTGAAGCTCAGCCAGTGCGGTCTGCCGAAGAAGATGGCCTTGGAGCTGTTCAAGCCGTTCATCTACAACCGGCTCGAAGAGAAGGGGCTGGTCGGCACGATCAAAGCGGCCAAAGAGATGGTGGAGGCGGAGGTCGATGAGGTTTGGGACGCTCTGGAAGAGGTCATTCAAGACCATCCGGTGCTGCTCAACCGTGCGCCCACGCTGCACCGCCTCGGCATCCAGGGGTTCCAGCCGACGCTGATCGAGGGCAAGGCGATCAAGATCCATCCGCTCGTCTGCGCGGCGTTCAACGCCGACTTCGACGGCGACCAGATGGCGGTTCACGTCCCGCTTAGCCCAAAGGCGCAGATCGAGAGCCAGATCCTGATGATGTCGGCGAAGAACATCCTTTCGCCGGCTCACGGGCGACCGCTCGCGGTGCCGTCGCAGGACCTGGTCCTCG
>DATMZU010000634.1:0-6819 GCA_035607435.1 Thermoanaerobaculia bacterium
CCAGAACGTGCTGATCGAAGAGATCCCCTAGCGGCAAGATCGGATCGATCGCCGGATCGGGTCTAATACCGATCGAACGATCCGACGTCAGACCTCTCCAGAACCCGGCTCAACCCCCGAGCGGCCGAATTGGTCGGCCGCTCGGGAGCGTTCGGGCCTCCCCAGGAGAGTCTCATGAAGCTGCGCCGTACCCTTCCTCATTGGGTTTGTAGCTCCGCACTGTTTTTCACCCTGCCGCTGCTCGCCGCCGAACCGCCGCGCCTTTGGCTGCCGCTCCAGAGCTTGGGGGCCGATTGGCACGGTCAGATGCTCCAGCCGCTCGCCGACGGAAACGTGCAGACCACCGAATACGCCAATGGAATCAAGATCGATCTCAACGACTTCGGCAATACGGTTCAGAACGGCAACGGCCGCTTGTTCGTCGGCCTGTCGGAGAACACGGCCGGCTTCACCAGCTTGAATTGCCAGAAACCCGACGGCCACGGCTGCGTCGGCGGCACGCTGTTCCTGGGGCTGGAGGTCCACGCTCAGTCACCTATGCTAGGCGACGAGAACGGCTTCGTCACGGTTTACCTCGACGCCAGCCGCCAGAAGACGCTCGACAATCAGAGCTGCTTCGAAGCGGGCCAGCCGACCCGCAAACCCGCGCCCGACGATCGCAAGATCATCCTGGCCTACACGGCGAGCCGCGGCCAGGCGTCGCCGACGCTCTCGGTCCGCGAGTTCAAAGGCAACTGCCGCGAATGGGTGGAGATCACCCCGCCGGGACTCGATCCGGCGCAGGAGGCGTGGACCGTCAAGGCGGCCGCGCGCGAGACGCTCGGCGGCAACGGCCTGCCCAACTTCCTCCACTTCGAGCTCTCGGTGACCGCCCAGCCGCGCGGCTGGATTCCGCTCACGAGCGCGATCGTCAACGACCGGCTGTTCGGACTGGGAGTGCGTCACTCCATCAACAGCGCCGTCACCGTCGGTTCGTTCGGCTGGTTCCCGAGCTTGTTCAACCAGCCGCCGATGGATCTTGACACCAAGACCTGGGCGACGATGGACCTTCACGAGCCGGCGCGGATCGATCTCGCGATGACCGCCTACAACGTCGGCCAGTTGCAGATCACCGACGACGGCGGCCAGGGCGAGGCGAAGGATTTCGCCAAGCTTACGTTCCGCAACGACATCATCTGCCTCACCGAGGAGATGAACGAATCCGAGCGCGACGAGACGGTGAAGGCGATCAACAATCTGCGCGCGGACGAGGGGCTCGATCCGATGAAGCCGGTCTATCCCGGCAACGGAGATCCGCCAAACAACATGCTGCTGGTCTCCGGACCGGTGATCGATTCCGACTTCGTGCTGTTCGGCGATCTGCCCGAGGTGAAGACCTTCTGCGCCGCCGAATCGGACGGCGATCCGATCAGCAACGGCGATTGCACGGGAGCCGGGGCGGGCTACAAAGGGGTCGTCTGGGCGCGCGTCGGGGTCAAGAAATCGACCGCGGCCCCCAAGGGAGGCAAACTGCAGAACTGGTTCTCGGATCATTTCATCGACGTTTTCTGCACCCACACCCAGGCCGACTACGAGTCGGACGGCGAGTTCGCTCGCGACCAGTGGTGCCTCGACGCGATCGGCAATCCCGCCGCCAACGTCAAGGATTGCAACAAGGGCACGTTCGGGCCGCCGGAAAATCCGTGGCAGACCAACGTCCGCCTGGAGCAGTGGCGCGGCTTGAAGAACTGGGCGCACAAGAAGCGCGCGGGCGGCAGCGGCTCGCCGAACGGCCTGGATCGGCCGGCGTTTCTGCTCGGCGATTTCAATCAGATCGGTCCCAAAAACGTTTCGGTCGGCAAGGCCAACCAGGACGTTGACAACTGGATCGCCGCCACCTCCGCCAAGCCCGGCTTCGGCACGGAATACTCGGAAATGCGCGCCGCCCTCGGCACGCTGCCGGTCTCGGCGTTCGACCAGGCGAACGGCTGGGCCTGGGATCTCTACGACCTGATGGCGCGCGATCCGCGCGGCACCTGGGTGGGCGAAGGGTTCGAGAGCGCGATTCCGGCGACGCAGGCGAACGACTGCATCACGCAGGGCCAGTTCTCCGGCTACGACACGATCAGCCAGCTGCCGAAAGAGGCGCGCCTGGATTACATCCTCGTGCTGCCGGCCGAATCGGGCTTTCCGTTCTACAGCCTCACCGGCCCTTCCTCGCAGCCGAAGGAGCCGATCGTCGATATCTCCGCCAACCCGGGCTCGTGGGAGGACGGCCTCGGCTGCGCCTCGGACCACGCGCAGGTCTCGGCGCAGATCGGCCTGGTCCAGACCGGCACTTCGGTGCACTACAACCCGAACAAATCGCACCGGGTCACCTACCGGGTCAATTACCTGTGGGACCTGTTCGATTCGGATTCCGGCAACACGGACTGGTACGTGGACAACAACGGCTTCGAGGTCCGGCAGTTGAACGCCGGCAATGCGCTGGTCCAGTCGCACGCGCAGAATTTTCCCGACGACGTCGTGCCCGACGGGATCGTGGTCCCCGTCTCCTGGCACGACTCGTTCGACCTGTTCGGCGGCGACAAGTTCCGGGCCGGGGTCTACGTCAAGGATCACGACGTCGGCCCGAACGACCTCTACGACACGAGCGATTTCGGTTCGGGCTTCCGCGGACCGCATTTCGAGTTCGAGCACGCCTACCCGGGAACCTTCCGCCTGATCGGAAACTTCTCCGACCTCCCGGGCACCGGACGGCTGCTCGGCACGGCCGACGCAAGCACCGGAGATCCGGACGGCTCGTGCGTCCTCGGCTGCCTTGGAATCGTGACCGTAGGCGACGGCGACGAACCGGGCTACGACGGCATGGTGATCCAGAGCTTGGAGATCGAAGAGCTGCCTTGAGCGGGTTCTAACCTTTCCCTCCCCAACACCAGCGACGGTCGGCCCCGCGAGGCCGGCCGTCGCTTTTTCGTTTCGGCGGTGTTGAGGGTGAGATTTCCCCATCTCGCAAGATTTGTTCGACTTCTTTCCGCATTTCTGCCACGCGGGGCCTTTTGATGGCACCTTTACGGTTAAGGAAGAAAGCGAACCGATGTCTCCTCCCTTCATCTCGCCACAAGCCGTGGCTCTGGCCTACCTGCGCCGGGTCGCGAACGTCTCCCGAGATGCGTTGGGACGCCCACTCGGTCTCACTTCGAAGACGATCGCCGAATACGAGTCGGGAAGTCGGCGAGTCTCGCGCAAGAGGGTCGAGCGGTTGATCGCGCCGCTGGGCTTCGGACCGGATACCTTGGAAGCACTCATGCTCGAGATCGCGCATTTCCGAGGAACCACTGGCTCCTCGGAAGGATCGCTCCCGCTGCCGGCGGAGGACCTGCGCGCCGTGGCGCGAGAAGGCGCTCGATTGCACCAAGTGATCTGCACGGAGCTGGTCCGCCTCCGTCGAGCGCAGCGCGCGCAGGCGGCACGGGACGACGCGGCGGCCCTTCTCAAGGAGCTGCGCGCCCTGCGGTCAGTGGCCGAGCGTCGCCGCGCGATCGAGACCGACGGTCGTTTCCGCACCTGGGCGCTATCGATCGAGCTGGCCGAGGAAGGCGTGCTGGCGGCTCCCGACAGTGCGGAGCAAGCCTTGGAATGGGCGGATCTCGCCTTGCGCGCAGCGCTTCAGGTCGAGGCCCCGACCGCTTTCCGGTCGCTCCTCGAAGGGCAGGTCTGGTCGTATATCGCCAACGCCCGCCGCGTTGCGGGCCAGCAGCGAAAGGCCGACGCGGCCCTCGCGCGTTCGGCAGGGCTCTGCCAGGCCGGCGAAGGCGGCGACCCGGAGGGCCTCCTCCCCGAATGGCGACGGTGGGAGTTCGAGGCTGGCCTCCGGACGGCCCAGGGCCGGTTCACCGAGGCGTTTGCCTCCTTCGACCGCGCGCTTACGGAAGCGCCCCGGGGCATACCCTTCGCTCGGTTGCTGCTGGGCAGAGCCCACGCCTGGGCGCAGAGCGGGGAGCCCGAGCGCGCTCTCGCGGTGCTGGAGGAAGCTTCATCAGAACTTTCCGCGGCGCCACGCGAGCCTCGACTCGAACTGAGCATCCTATTCAAGCGGGCGGTGAATCTTTGCCATCTCGATCGATTCGGCGAAGCCGCGGACCTCCTGCCAGGGATTCGCGAGCTTGCGATCGAGCAGCGCAAGGCTCTCGACATGGTCCGCGTCGTCTGGCTCGAAGGGAGGGTTCTGGCGGGGCTGGGGCAATGGGAAAAAGGCGCCGCAGGGCTCGAGCAGGTGCGGCGGAGCTTCACCGCCTCGGCGATCGATTTCGATGCGGCGCTCGCCGCCCTGGAGCTGGCGGCGCTCGAGCTGGACCGGGGAGATGCGCGCGCGGCACGCCTTTTGGCTCAGGATCTGGCACCGTTGTTCGACGCCCAAGGGGTTGCCGCGGAAACCATCGCGGCTCTCGCCCTATTCGTCGAAGCGCTGGGGAAAGAAGTCGCGACCGCCGCGGAGGCGCACCGTCTTCTGCTGCTCTTCTTGCGCGCGCCCGACCGGCATGACCCGGGTGAGGCTTGATCGTGTCTTCTCAGGCCGTGCCGCAGGCATCACCTGGCGCAGCCTCCCATCGGATCGATATTGCACCCGGTCGCGAGCTCGATTCTGGGAGCGCACGCTTGGGGACGCCCGTTGGGGTCGATGTCGCAACCGGTTGCCAGCTCGGCTCTGGACAGGCAGGGGCCGGGGCGCCCGTTAGGGTTGATGTCGCAGCCGGTCTCGCGCTCTACACCTGAGCCGCTTGGCCCCCAGGCCGAGGTCATGACTTCCTGGAGGTGGCTCCACCAAGCGGCCAGGCTGGGGAGGATCGGGAGGGCGGACGCGGGGTGCATAGAACCGAGGAAAAGGAAGCCCAAAATCGGTAAAACGAGACGGGTTGCTGCGAAACGACGGGACATGGCCGGCTCCTTTCGAGGGACCTGCTCCGGACCGGCCTCCTTGGCCGGTCGGCGGTCCCTCGGGGAGGCATGGTGCGCCAAAATGGGGAAATCTCCCCACCAGCAGCCGCCCAGTTCGCTATAACGCGGAGGATTTCGAGATGACCGGTAAACGAGAGCTGAGGATCGCGGTCGGAATTCTTCGCCTGCTCCGTCGCTGGACCCAGGAGCGACTGGCCCGCGAGGTCGGGATGACCCGGTGCACTGTCGTACGTTACGAGCAAGGAGATCGAACGCCGCGGACCTTGACCCGGCGGAGCCTGCACGAGGCGGCGGGGCTCTCGGCCGCGAGCTGGGAACGGCTCCTCGCCTTCATTGCCGATCTTCTACGGGAAATCGAAGACAACGAGGAGCGCGGGTTCGTCGCGCCAAAGCCACATCAGGATGACGTTTCCGCGACCGACGAAATGCTGGCGGTTCTGGCCCCATGGATCCGCCAAGCCCTCGCCGCCTTTCCACCGATTGAACCGCGGCCCTCGGAGTGAAAAACATCGTCAGGAGCCCGGTGAAGATCGGCGAGAAATCGCCCACGAACAGGTCCTCGTCGATGCGCGTCGAAGATTGCCAGCGAGAAGGTCCAATGCGTGGGGGATCGTGAAGCCACGCGAGGCTTCCCCGCGAAGCAACGCGGATTCCGGCGACGAAGCCACGCAAAACGACCGCGAAGCCACGCAAAAGTGGTCAAAACCGGTCGTTTGGCCGGCGAAGCCACTGAGAAATACGCTGAAGCCACCGAGAATTACGCTGAAGCCACACAGCGAAGGGGTGAAACCACACAGAAAGGCGGTGAAGCCACGCAATCAGACCCTCAAGCCACACATCGAACTGCAAAAATTACCGAGACGCAGGGTAAAGCCATCGACAAATACGCCAAAATGGCCGGAGAATTCGATCGAGTGAGTGACGGCAGGGTCCGCTTGCGTTACGTCAGCGGATTTCTGTGTGGCTTCAGGGGTTTTCTCGGTGGCTTCAGGGGTTTTCTCAGTGGCTTCAGCGTATTTCTCGGTGGCTTCGGTGAATTTCTCGGTGGCTTCAGTGAATTTCTCGGTGGCTTTCAGCGTATTTCTGTGTGGCTTCACCCTTCCGCTCTGTGGCTTCAGGGTTCGCCTCGGCGGCGGCGCCGTTCCGCTCAGTGGCTTCAGCGCTCGCCGCGGTGCCTTTATCGTTTCGCCGGGCGGCTTGAACGCTCTTCGCGGTGGCCCGGGCGATTTCCTGCGTGGCTTTGCGCGTTACCGCTCGATGCGCACCTTGAGATCCGTGAACTTCCAGCCGATCGGCGGGTAGTAGGCGTGATCGGCAATACCGGGCAGGCCGAACGCGAGGTAAACCGGCGCGTCGCGGTCGGCGAGGTCGTAGTTGAAGATGCCGCACTCGAACGCCAGGATCGTCCGCTGGAGCCCTTCCTTTTCAGTGACGATCCAGCGCATCCGCCCGCCCTCGGTGTCGTAGAAGAGCCGGACGTGGTAGTTGCTCTGCGGCGTCCAGTCGCTCGCCCGCTGGATCGCCGCTTCGATCACCGGAATGCCCTGATCGAAGATGCTCCGGTCGCGCAGGCCGCGGGCGAACGAGCCGAAATAGAGGGTCTTGTTGAAGCGCGGCCCCCCGGCGTGAAACATCCCCACCAGGCCGGTGAAGATCGGCGAGAAATCGCCCACGAACAGGTCGTAGTCGATCGTCGCCCGGCGGTAGGACGTCCCGGGCACAAGCGGCAGCGCGACCTCGAGGTACGAGGCGCCTTCGACCGGCGTAAAGAAGGCTCCCGGCACGTCCAGGGTCACGGTCTCTTCGACCGGCGGCGACGGATGATCGAGCGGGAAGAACAGACGGGTCTTCAACGGATCGTTGCCGACGATCGTGCCAAGC
>DATMZU010000637.1:0-2269 GCA_035607435.1 Thermoanaerobaculia bacterium
CGCTTCAGGTCGGGGGTCTCGGAGGGGCGCACCCTGGCGCCGGGCTCCCGCCCCGCGAGAGCGAAGCGGAGATAGCGCGCCCGACGAAAATTCGGCGAGGCGAAGCTGTAGCAGCGGGTCTTCGCGAAATCGATCGCGCCGCGGTGACGAACGAGGTAGCCCAGGCGCTCAAGGACGAGGTCGAGGTCGAGGAGGACCTTCGTCTCCTCCTCGCGCGCCGTGGCGTGGAAGCCGTGGTCCGAAATGACCAGGAAGTTCGCGTCCGGAGCGGCGGCGACCAGACTCCCGAGAGCATCGTCGACCGCCTCGTAGACGTGCGGAACCCGCCCCCGGTTGGCCGCGAGCTCCTCGGGGTCGATCGGGGGGAAGAACTCGGGCTCGAAGTATTTCCAGAAGCGGTGGCTGACGGTGTCCGTGCTCCGAAAGTAGAGCAGCATCAGGTCGTCGCGATCTTCGGCGAGGAGCGACCGCCCCATCACCGCCATCGCACGATCCCGGCGCCCGGATTCCTCGTCGAGGCGAAAGCGGGAGGGCTCGCTCAGGGACGTCCGGCGCGCCGCCTCGAAGCGTTCGAGAAACTCCGGCGGCGAGACGCGGTTCGGCAGATCGAGCAGCGCCCGATCGCTCACCAGAACCCCCTCGATCGATTCCGCGGGCCAGGTGGCCCACCACCCGAGGACCGCGGTGCGAAGCCTCGCGCGGGTCGTCATGTTCCACAGCGCCGGCACCTTGCGCAGGCCGGACGAGACCGGCAGGTCGCCGCGATCGGTCGGCACCACGAAGTCGGTGATGCCGTGCCGTTGGGGGGTGACTCCGGTCGCGATCGTGGTCCAGATGACGGGCGAGGAGTTGTAGGCGGTCTTGAGCTCGCCTTTGACGCCGCGCTGGGCGAGGGCGCGCAGGTTCGGCAGCCGCGACTGGCCCCACAAGCGCTCGATGACGCGCCATTCGCCGCCGTCGATCCCGACGACGACCAGGGGCCGGCGAGCGGGCTTTTTTCCCTCCTCACCTCGGCGGCAGCCGACCGCGAGGACGGAGATCGCTGCCACGAGAACGACGAGCGGAAGGTGAGGGCGAATCCGAGCCATCGCGATTCGAAGGATCATAACGCGGCGGTTTCGACGGCGAGCTCCGGCAGGGGCTCCCGATCGGGCGGAACCCACGTGCGCCGCGCCTCTTCGCTTCCGATCAGCTCCGGCGAGTAGAAGCGGCCGACGAGCGATTTTTCGGCCAGCTCCGGATGCGCCGCCAGAAACTCCTCCGAGGACCGGCAGTCCGGGGTCGCCCGAAAGGCCGCGGCGACCAGCTGCATCCAGGTCATCGTGATCGTCTCGTGATAGAGCCCGGGGACGCCATGCGCTACCGCCAAGCGGCGCAGGCTGTCGGCGAATCGCTCGCGGGCGCGAGCCTCGCCGACCTCCACGATCAGGGCCCAGACGACCCGCACGTGCTCTCGATGGCGGAAGTCCCGCGCCGAGATTTCGGCCGAGGAGAAGGCGGCCACGAGCGCCGCGTCGGAAAGCGGTAGGACATCGGTCGACGTCGTCATCGTCAAAGCCCTCGCAGATGAAAAACGGCCGCGCCTTTTTGAGAAAGGCGCGGCCGCGGGGTCGCGTTCGACGCATAAACGAGCGGCCCTCGATTGCTCGAGGGCCGCTTCAAGATTAACTTCCCGGCAACGACCTACTCTCCCACACACCTGCGCGTGCAGTACCATTGGCGCTGAGGGGCTTAACTGCCGTGTTCGGAATGGGAACGGGTGTTTCCCCCTCGCTACAGTCACCGGAAAAATCAAACTGTAAAGAACGACGAAGCAGAACAACCGAATCGGGTCACAAGAGATAGGGGCCACCAGTTAAAGAGCTTAAATGGTCAAGCCGAACGACCGATTAGTACAGGTCAGCTCAACGCTTCGCAGCGCTTACACCTCCTGCCTATCAACCTGGTAGTCTACCAGGGGTCTTCAGGGATACCTCATCTCGGGGGGGGCTTCCCGCTTAGATGCTTTCAGCGGTTATCCTTTCCGAACGTAGCTACCCAGCGATGCCGCTGGCGCGACAACTGGTTCACTAGAGGTTCGTCCATCCCGGTCCTCTCGTACTAAGGACAAATCCCCTCAAGTATCCTTCGCCCACATAAGATAGGGACCGAACTGTCTCGCGACGTTCTAAACCCAGCTCACGTACCACTTTAATCGGCGAACAGCCGAACCCTTGGGACCGGCTTCAGCCCCAGGATGTGATGAGCCGACATCGAGGTGCCAAACCTC
>DATMZU010000644.1:0-9228 GCA_035607435.1 Thermoanaerobaculia bacterium
CGCCGGCAGCAGCGTGATGGTGATCAAACAGGTCGAAAGCGCGCCGAGGATCGCCACGAATCCAACCGTCTTCAAGCCCGGATAGTGAGAGAAGCCGATCGACCCGAAGCCGACGATCGTCGATAGCGCCGCCACCGCCACGGCTCCTCCGGTTTCGGTCATTCCCCGCTCGCGCTCGGCCCAAGGCTGGCTTGCTGTTTCGCGGTAGCGGTGGATGACGTAGACGCCGTAATCGACGCCGATGCCGATGATCATGGTGGTGACGAAAATGTTGATGAAGTTCATCTGGATGCCGAAAGCGACCATTCCGCCGACCATCCAGATGATGCCGATCGACAGCGGCACGAGCGCCAGGATCGCGTAGCGCAGACTGCGGAAATCGATCCAGACGATCGCGCCGACCACCAGATAGCCGAGGATGCCGGCGACCCAGGCATCCGACAGCACCATCGTTCGCACCCGCTGGTTGATCACGTTGACGCCCGTGAGCGTCGCCTTCGGTCCGAGCTTGGCGATCGCGGTCACGACGTCGGGCGGCGCCTCGCGGCGCCACTTGTTCTGCGGCGGGAAGAGGTAGACCGCGCTCACCCAGCCTTTGCCGTCCTGGGCGAGGAAGCGATCGAGCAGCATCTCGGTCTGGCGCGAGTTGCGGAAGTCGTCCACGCCGATCGGCCCGGGCAGCGAGATCGCCTGATCTAGCAACGCGAAGCCGGGCTCGAACGACTCGGGCCGCAGCCCGGATTTCTTCGCCCCCGTGGCGAAGCTCGCGCGGATGCGCGCCAGATCGAGCGGCCCGGAGCGACCGGTCGCGAGCCAGGCGAGAGTCCGGCGCTGGCGATCGAGCGGCGGAATCAGCGAACCGACGCCGCTCGCGCTGTTGAGCACTCCTTTTTCAACCAGATCCTGCGCCACCGCGCTGGTGCGATCGGCGAGCTTCAGGGTTTCTTCGAGCGTGTCGCCGTGCAGGATCACGCTCATCGAGTCGAACCCCGAGCCGAACCGCTTGCCGATTTCGTCGGTCGTCTCGGTCCCCGGATTGCCGCGCGGGCGCATGGTCTTCATGCTCTCGTCGAACGTAACCCCCCGGGCGCTCCAGACCGCAACCCCCGTTACGAGCAGGCCGAGCCCGAGCGCCGCGCGCGGATGGCGCATCGCCGCCCCCATCAGGCGGCTGGTGCCGAAGCTTTGGATGTAGAGGTTCGGCTCGGTCGCGAGCTTGGCGTGCCGCTCCTCGCGCCATGAGAGCAGCGCGGGCAGCAGCCAGAGCACCGAGGCGACGCAGAGGAGAATACCGGTGCCGGTGAGCAGACCCATCTGGCGCAGGCCGCCGAACTCGGTCGTGGTGAAGGCGTAAAACGTCGCCGCGGTGGTGATCGCGCCGGTCAGCACCGCGCGCCCCGAGAGCGCGTTCATCGACCAGAGGGCATCCTCGAACGAGGCGCCGCGGCGCCGTTCCTCGACGAAGCGGCCGTAGTTGACGATCACGAAGTCGATCCCCAGGCCGATCAGCAGCGCCGCGACCACGCTGGTCGCCGACGAAAGCGAGCCGATCGCGATTTTGGCGAAGCCGAACGTGAGGATCAGCCCGGTGAGCAGCGGCACGAAGGCGTAGAGCAGGGCGCTCGGCCGGCGAAAGGCGAACAGGAACAAGAGCAGCACGCCGAGCGCCGAGGTCGCGATGTTGACCATCATGTCGAAGCCGATCAGCGTGGCATCGCCCACCGTGGTGAGATACGGCCCGCCGAGCGCCGTCTCCGGAACCGGCGGGGCTTTCGCATCCGCCTCGCCGTTTCCCCCGGTGCCGACGATGCCCGGCCAAGCCGCCCCCGCCGCGGCGATCCGTCGGCGCACGCTCGCCACCATCCCCTGGCTGAATTTGACGTCTTGGGGCGGCCGCTTCGGCTCGGCGAGCAGCAGCAGCAGGCGATGGTCCTTCGACAGGTAGTAGCCGCTGGTCCAATCGACGTTGAGCGCGCCGCGCGAGCTTTCCATCCGGCCGAGGAACACGTCGGCCAGACCGAGCGGATCGAGCCGGAACAGCTCCTTCATCGCCGCGCCCTGCGGCGTGCCGAGGCGCCGGCGCAGCTCGACCGCCCGCTCCGCGATCGCCGCGTCGGACAATTTCGCTTCGAGCCCCCGCCGGCCCGCGTCGTCGAGGAACAGGACCGCCTTGGGGAAGAAGGTGGTGAGCAGCTCCTCCGGATTGCCCAGCTTGAATTCGACCCGCTGAATCTCGGGCGCCTTGCCCACCTCCGCCCCGAGCGCGTCGGCGTAGCTCAGGTAGGGGTCGAGCACCGCCCCTTCGGGAATCTTCACCGCGATCAGCAGCAGCGAGCCGGTCCCGAACTGCTGGAGCGCATCGACGTAGGCGGCGATCGCCGGATCTTTTCTCGGCAACAGCCGCAGCATGTCGGTGTCGAAGCGAAGCGTCGTCGTCAGGACGATCGAGACCAGCACCAACAGCCCGAACACCGCGAAGACCCGGCGGTAGTGCCGATGGGCGATCCGGGCGATCGTTTGCAGGAAATTACGGTCCCGAGACAGCGGAGAGGGCGGAGCGGAAGGCGTTTCGGTCATGGCACCACCGGAGGGCCTTCGCTCTTCAAGAGACGGCGGCCGAATTGCAAAAAGTAGTCGATCCCCGACCAGGCGGTCACGAGCATCGCGAGCCAAAGGGAGATCGGGGCGAGGTGGCGAAACTCGCCCAGCTCGTTGTAGACGATCAACAGCGAGATGGCGACGATTTGGAGCGTCGTCTTGACCTTGCCCGAGGCGGCGGCCGGGATCACAATCCCCTCCGCGGCGGCGAAGCTGCGCAGCGAGGTCACCGCGAACTCGCGGGCGATGATCACCACCACGATCCAGGCCGGCACCACCCGAGGATTCAGCTCGACCAGCGAGATGAACGCCGCCGAGGTCAGGATCTTGTCCGCCGCCGGGTCGAGGATCTGGCCCAGCCGGGTGATCTGCTTCCGCCGCCGCGCCAGGAACCCGTCGAGAAAATCGGTCAGCGAGGCGAGCAGGAACAGCCCCAGGCCGATCCACTCCTGGCCGAAGTACTTGGGCTTCGTAAACAGCACGACCACCATCAGCGGCACGAGCAGAATGCGAAACAGACTCAAGATGTTGGGGACGTTGAGCATGGCGGCAGGTCGAGCCCCGGGATTGTATGCCGAACGAGGGCGGCCACGGGGGGCCGCCCCTACAGAAAGAACGCCGTTCGCGCCCCGCGTTGTAGGGGCGGCCCCCCGTGGCCGCCCTGGGATCAGGCCGCCGCGTCGAACCGCGCCACAATCCCCTCAAACGACAGCCCTACAACCGCGGGCACCACCCGCTCGGCGAGCGCCAGGTCCCCCGCCGGGTAGGTTTGGGCGACCCCCAAGGTGCGCAGCCCCGCGTCGGTCGCCGCCGACAGCCCGGCCGGGCTGTCCTCGATCGCCAGCACCTCGTGCGGGTGGAACAGCCGCGCGGGCAGCGGGGGCTCGGAATTGAGCAGATCGAGCGCCTTGCGGTACCCCTCCGGGTCGGGTTTTCCCTCGGTGACGTCCTCCGCGGCGACGATCACCTTGAACAGATCGAGGCATCCCGCCTGGCGCAGGGCTCCCTCGACCTCCTCCTGGAGGGCGCCGGAGACCACGCCGAGCCGGCAGTCGGCCGCGGCGACCGAGCGGATCAGCTCGACCGCCCCGGGGAAGAACGGATACCCCCCGGCGCGGATCCGCTCCTGGTAGTAGCGCGCTTTGCGGGCGATCAGGCGCATCAGGCGCGGCTGGCCGGCGTCCTGCCCGGCGCCGCGCAGCACGGCGGAAAGGCAGCCCCGGTCGTCGAAGCCGAGAAACTTCCGGTAGTACTCTTCGGCCGAGAGCGGGATGCCCTCTTCGGCGAGGACCCGCTGGAACAGCTCGAAATGCAGAGGTTCGTCGTCGACCAAGACGCCGTTGAAGTCGAAAAGGATGGCGCGGAACACGGGGGCGATCATATCGCGGTCGTCTGTCGCCGGAATCCGGCCCCCGGGCACTGAAGAGAAGGGAAGAGATCGGGAGCCCCCGGTGTTGCTCACCGATGAAGCAGGGATCGGCCGGCTTGCCATCATGCCGCGCCTCCCCCAGAATGTACGTTCCGCGCGAAGAGAATCCGCGCCCGAGGAGCAAAGATGGAAACGACGCAAGCCACGGAAACGCCCACCCCGAGCGCCATCTCGATGTCGGACCCCGATATGCCGGTGACCCTAACCAAGAAAGCCGCGGACATGATCGGCATCACCCGCGAACAGGAAGGGCTCGATCCGGCGAGCGGCCTGCGCATCGCCGTCCGGGGCGGCGGCTGCAGCGGTTTCGAATACGCCCTCGACTTCGAGCTGGAGCCGCGGCCGAACGACTACGTCTACGAGCAGCACGGCATCACCCTGTTCGTCGATTCGCTGTCGGGCCGTTATCTCGCGGGAACCAACATCGACTACGTCCTGGGCGCCACCGGAGCGGGCTTCAAGTTCAACAACCCGAACGCCAAGGGCAGCTGCGGCTGCGGCTCGTCGTTCGCGGTCTAGAGCCGGCTTCGATCACGCGTTCGCAACCCCGATGCCGGCCTCCGAAAGCTTCCTCTATCGCGTCTTTCGCGAGACCGAGCAGCTCAACAAGCGGGCGATCCTCGATCAGCTCGATCCGCGGCCGGGCGGTTCGCTGCTCGACTGCGGCTGCGGCGACGGCGAATTCACGGCCGAGCTGGGAGCCCGCGCCCAGGTCGCGGAAATGCATGGCATCGAGGCGGTGGAGGATCGCGTACGCACCGCGGAAGGCCGCGGCATCCGCGTCGCCCAGGCGGACCTCAACCGCCGCTTTCCCTATGACGACGGCGTGTTCGACATCGTTCACGCCAACCAGCTGATCGAGCATCTGCAATCGACCGACGGGTTTCTGCGCGAGATCCGGCGCGTCGTCAAGCCCACCGGGCGGGTGGTCCTATCGACCAACAATCTCGCCAGCTGGCACAACGTGATCTCGCTCATGCTCGGGATGCAGCCGCCGCCCTGCCACGTCTCCTCCGAGGTGGTGATCGGCAATCGCCTCGATCCGCTGCGCGGCACCCTGTTCGCCAACCGCGAGGACAGCCACCTGCGCATTTTCAGCTTCCGGGCGCTCGCGGAGCTGTGCGAGTTCCATGGGTTTAGGACGGTCGATGAACGAACCGCGGGCTACTATCCCCTGCCGGGAACGCTCGCGCGGCTGGCCACCAAGATCGACCGCCGGCACGGCGCGTTCCTGATCATCAAGCTCGCCCCCCGCTGAACCCGCTGAACCGCGGGTCTTCTCAAGAAAACGGCAGCTCCACCACTTCGGCGGTCGTACCGTCGGGCAGCGAAAGCCGTGTGCCCGGCGCCGCCCCGCGCTTGTGGATCACGGCGAGGCCGATCGCTCCGAACCGGGGCGACTTCGCCGTGCTGCCGACCGTTCCGGCCTCGCGCCCCTCGAAGCCGAGAGCCGCCCCCCGCTTCGGAATCTCGCCCGCGAAGCGCAACCCGCGCATCGAGCGCTGCACCCCGCCGCGGTAGTGAATCCGCGCCACGACCTCTTGCCCCAGGTAGCACCCCTTGGTGTAGGACACCGCGGCCTCCTCCTGCCCGGTCTCCTGAGGAAAGTTCTCCGGCCCGAAATCGACCCCGAACCGCGGCAGCCCCGCCTCGACCCGCAGAACCTCCAAAGCCTCGAACCCCACCGGCCGAGCGCCCCGCCCGCCCAAAATCTCGACGCATCGCACGGCCTGCTCGCTCGGCACCCAAGCCATGGCACCGGGAGCGCCGAAACGCGGATGGCGGGACAGCTCGACTTCCATCCCGCCGACCCCGCCAATCACCGCCTTCCCATGCCCCCACTCCCCCTCCGGCTGCGCGGCAAGTTCCGGCAACAGGTCGGCCAAACCCGGACCGACGAGAGCGAGGGGAACCACCCCATCGAGCGCCTTCACCTCCACCCGATCGGCGATCAGATACTTCGCCAAATGCGCCGCGATCTCGGAGTCGAGCCCCGGCGGCAGGTCGAGCCAGAGCCGGTCCTCGAACGCCAGCAGGGCGAAATCCGCCAGCACCTTCCCCTGCCCGGAGGTGAAGAAGCCGTACGTGCCCGAACCTGCCGTCAGGCCCTTGACGTCGCAAGAGACCAGCCCGTGCAGGAACCGCAGGCGGTCGGCGCCGATCAGCTCCAGGCGGCCGCGGGAGGAGAGGTCGATGAGCCCGACTCCCCCGTGGAGGACGGCCAGGTCGGTCAGATCGTCGGTTCGTCGGTCCGTTTCGAGCTCGGGTGCCATGCCCTACCCCTCCAACATCCACGGCACACACCCGTGCCGCGGGTAAATATGCCGGCCCTGCTCGGCGAAGCGCTCCAGGTCGTCGTGCCAGCGGAGCTGGGAGACGACGATTTTCTTCTCGTCGATCTCGATCCAGTTGCAGGTGTTCTTCTCCCGCTCGGCGGCCCGGCCGCGGCTGGAGGTGGTGGTCCCGGTGTGGACCATGAGAACCGGCGAGCGCCCTTCGGGGTAGAACTCTTCGGAGCTTGCGATGTACGACTGGTGCTGATGGCCGGCGAGGACCAGATCGACTCCCGCGCGGGAGAAGAGGTCGATCGCCTCGTGAGCGTTCGCGAGCACCCGCTGGCTGCCGAAGTTGGGCGGCGGAATCAGGTGATGATGGACGACCACGATCTTGATCAGCCCTTTCGGCGCCGCGGCGAACAAGTCGCGCACGGCCACCAGACGCTTCAATCGGATGCGGCCGTCCTTCCGGGTGAAGTTGAAAGCCGAGTTGATGCCGACCACGAGCATCTCGTCGTCCCGGTAGACCGGCTCCAGATCGGGGGAGAAATGCTTCGCGTACGCCCCGAACGGATGGAGCGCCCGCTCCCAAACCCGCCAAAGTGGCACGTCGTGGTTGCCCGGCACGGCGATCGACGGAACCGGCAGCCGCTCGATCTGATCGACGAATTCGCGCGCCGCGCGAAATTGTTCGGCCTTCGCGCGCTGGGTGAGATCGCCTGAGATCACGACCAGATCGGGCCGGCGCGCCTCGACCAAGGCGAGCACCCCGAGCTTGAGGCGCGGCAGGTGCTTGGGGCCGAAATGGACGTCCGAGATGTGGAGAAGCGACCGCACGCCGGGATTCTAGGCCCGGCCGCGGTCCGCGGAATCGCCGCCGAGGAAATCGCTGCCGATCCGCGCCGCCTGCTCGGCGGCGACCCCGGAGAGCGCCGCGACCACCGCCGTGCCTTTGTACCGGCCCAGCAGGTAGCCTCCCGCCGCCGCGACCAGCAGGGCGGGGATCGGATAGTTGCGCACCAGGCGCTCCCATTCTCCGGGCAGGATGTCGTCGACCAGCTCGTCGAGGCGGGAGCGATCGCGGGTCGGGGCGTCGGGATCGGTCATGGCGGTCTTCTCCAAAGGGGCGTCAAATCGGAATCGGAATTGAGGGACGGCCGCAGATTCTATGGCTCAACGCCTGCCGCGCTCACGAAATACGGCCCGCCCGTGAACCGAGGCGGGCCGCAACCCTGCAAGCTCGAACGGGACTTGGCGGGATCAGTCGTCGTCGCGCGACCGGCGGACCAGCAGGCCGACCAGGAAGCCGACCGCCGCGGCGATCAGCACCGACTTGCCGGGATTGTCCCGCACGTAGTCGTTGGCCTGACCGGTGACGTCCGACATGTTGGAGCGTACCTTGGCGTAGGTGCGCCGCGCGCCCTCCGCCGTTTCGTCATAGCGCTCGCGCGCCACGCGAGCCCCGCGGGACAGCTCACGGCGGGCACGGTCGGCCCCCTCGCGGACGTCGTCGGACAGCTTGCGGTATTTTTCCTGCACACCGTCGGAAAAGCGGCTCACCCGTCGGCGCGCGTCGTCGAGACCTCCTTCGACCGCATCGCGCACCGAATCGGCGGCGCCTTCCAGGTGATCTTGGGCATCGGCTAGATCTTTGTTGGCCATCGGTATACCTCCTTGACTCTATCGTGCAGCTGAAAGCTCGGGTTCAATTCCCCAACCGTTGGAGAACTGAGCAGGAACCATGCCGCCGGACCTCGGGCGACCGATCCGCTCTCTCCGGGCGCAAAGAGGGTTCACAGGTTAGACTCAAGTCCAAGTCATGGCAACCGTCACATTTCATGGTGCCTGCGGCTGTGTCACCGGCAGCTGTACCGAGCTCGCCTGGAGCGGGCGGCGGCTGCTCGTGGACTGCGGCCTGTACCAGGGAGACGAGGCCCTGGAGCAGCGCAATTGGCGGCCGTTTCCGTTTTTGCCGCGGGAGATCACCGCCGTGGTGATCACCCACGCCCATCTCGATCATACGGGACTGCTCCCCCGCCTGGTGCAGCAAGGCTTTTCCGGGCCGATCTTCTGCACCCGGCCGAGCCGGGCGCTGATCTCGCTGGTGCTCCAGGATGCCGCGACGCTCCAAGAGGAACAGGCCCGCTTCGCCGCGCGCGCCGGATACAGCCGTCACGGCCAGCCGGAAGCCCTCTATCGGGTGGAGGATGCGCGCCGGACCCTGCGCCACCTGCAAACTTTGCCGTTCGACGAGGAGCACGAGATTTTCCCCGGCATCGCGGTGCGATTCCGGCGCGCCGGCCATCTGCTCGGCGCCGCGACGGTCGAGATCGCCGCCAAGGATTCCGGCGGGGAGCGAAAAACCTGGTGCTTCTCGGGCGACGTCGGCCGTTTCGGGGTGCCGATTCTGCGCGATCCCGAGCCGCCGATCGCAACGCCCGCCGCGCTGGTGCTCGAATCGACCTACGGCGACCGCCTCCACCTCCCAGAGAACACGAAGGAGCGTCTCGCCGCGACGATCGAAAAAACTTTCGCGCGCGGCGGCTCTGTGATCCTCCCCGCCTTCTCGCTCGGCCGATCCCAGGAGCTGCTCTATCACCTGACCGACCTCGCCGACGAAGGACGGCTCGCGCCGGACTCGGTGTTTCTCGACAGCCCGATGGCGATCGAAGCGACCGATATCTACGACCGGGCCGAAAGCGAGCACGACGAGGAGCTGATCCGGCGAATCGACGCGGGCGACGATCCGTTCGGCCCCGGGCGGTTCGTACGTTGCCGGACGGTCAGCCAGTCGAAAGCTTTGAACGTCCGCACGGAGCCCGCGGTGATCGTGGCGGGCAGCGGGATGGCCAATGGCGGCCGGGTGGTCCACCACCTGGCGCAGCGTCTGGGCGATCCGCGGAACACGGTGATCTTCGCCGGCTT
>DATMZU010000645.1:0-7942 GCA_035607435.1 Thermoanaerobaculia bacterium
CCAGAAACACGCAGGCCGAAAGCGGTAAGTCGGCGATCTTCGGCAAAGCCCCGCGGACCAGGACCGAACCGAGCGAGTGGCCCACCAAAAGGAACGACTCCCCGTCGGCAATTCTCCGAATTCGCTCCGCCAGGCGTTCGACGCATGGATCGAACGGTTCGAGCGCCGCCATGTAGCCCAAAGCGCAGGTCGCGAGCCCGCGAGCCCGAAGGCGCCGAGACAGAATCGCCATCGAAGCCGGCGTGCGGCCCATGCCGTGAATCAGGATCGCTTTCATCGGCGGATCTTACGGCAGGTCAAACGACGTCCCTGGCGGGACGTGCCGGGCTTCCGCGGTTCTAGGGGGAAGGCCAAGATGGCCGAGGTGTCGAGAAGGACACGGCCTCAGCCCCCACCCCCCTACCCCCAATACCGAACCACATCATGCACATTGGCATAGATCATCACCCCCGCCAGGAACAAGATCCCCACCAGCGTCACGGCCGGCCGTAACCGGACCATTCGAGGGAACGCCTCTTCCAAACAGCCCATCAAGATCTGCCCGCCGTCGAGTACCGGGAGCGGTAACAGGTTCAGCACGGCGAGCGAAATGCTGAGGGAGATCGCGAGCTCGAGCAGCATTCCGGATTTAGCCAGGTGGCCTCCTTCGACCACGATGCCGACGACTCCCGACAGGGCGGCGGGTTGCGCGAACATTTGGGGGAGGAAACTCAGCATCTGACCGCAGAAGGCGAGGACCTGGCCGAACGGGGCCACGGCGATGCTGTAGAAGGTCGATCCTCCCTTGACGGCGTTGAGCACGCCGAATAGAGGCACGGCGACCGCTAGGTTCGCGAGGGGGCCTCCGAGAAAGTAGATGAGGCGCCGTTTCAACGGGATGGCCCGGAACTCCGACTCATCGGCCACTTCCGGCATGACGAACCCTCCCAAGGGGAGCGCCCTCCACGAGTACTCCGTCCGGCCCCAACGCCGACTCCAAAGCTTCGGACCGAGGCCGACGGAGAAGCCGGAGATCGGAATCCCCATGAGTCGGGCCGCTGCGAAATGACCGGCTTCGTGGACGATAATGAGCAGACTCAACAGCGCAAAGGTCTCTAGATAGCCCATCACTCACCTCGCCGTCGAAAGCGTAACCTTGAATTCTTACGACATCCTATCGCGCATTGTTTCGGGTCCCGAGTGAGCGGTGTCCCCGACCGGGTGGATCGGTTCCCGGCACTGGTGAGCAGGCTCCGGAAAGCGCCATGCAGGTTCCCGCCACCAGTGGACCGGCTCCGCGAAGCACTGTGTAGCTCTCCGGCACCGGTGGACCGACTCCGCGAAGCGGTGTGTAGCTCTCCGGCACCGGTGGACCGACTCCGCGAAGCGGTGTTCAGGCTCCCAGCACCGGTAGACCGGCTCCGCGAAGCACTGTGTAGCTCCCCAGCACCGCTGGGCCGGCTCCGCGAAGGACTGTGCAGGTTCACAGCACCAGTGACGCGCTCTTGCCGACGGGTGCTCGGGACCTGCGCACCGGTGATGCGCTCTTGCCGACCGGTGTTCGGGACCTGCGCACCGGTGATGCGCTCTTGCCGACCGGTGTTCGGAGCCTGCGCACCGGGGATGCGCTCTTGCAGACCGGTGTTCGGAACGTGCCAACCGGTGATGCGGCCCCGCAAAGCGGTGTTCGGCGCCTGCCCACCACGTCTGCGACACGGCCCACCGGGGCGCGGGCTCGGCCCGGCACTCTGCGGACTTCGCGCAGCGGTTCCGCGGTTCCGCGAAGTGCTTGCGGATCTCGGCCCACCCGGTCGGAGACGCGGTAAAGCGCTCTCGGGACGGCAAAACGAACGTTTCTTTCGCATCGACCGTACAATCGGCCAGTGACCGAACCTGACGTCCATTCCCGCGGCTCGTGGCGAGTCCTTGCCTTGGCCGCTGCCGGCTTCTCGATCTTGGCCGCGCTGTTTGCGTCGTGGACCGTGAAGAAGTCCGGGATCGACGACGTGTACATCACCTACGTCTACGCCCGTTCGTTCGCCGCGGGGCACGGTCTCACCTGGCCCGGATCGAGCGCGCTCGGCACTTCCTCGCCGTTCTTTGCCGTGGTGCTCGGCAGCCTTTCCGCGCTCACCGGATTCGAGGTTCCGGATCTTGGCAATGCCCTGTCCTGGCTGGCCATCGCGATCGGTTCGACCGGACTGTTCGCCCTCGGGCGGGCCGAGGGATGGCCTTGGGCGGGATTTGCCGCGGGCGTGTTCTGGCTGATCGGGCTCCCCTCGCATGTTCTGCTCGGCAACGAATATCTACCGGCGATCGCCGCGGTGATTTGGGCGTTTCACGAGCGGGCGCGCGGCCGGCTCGCTTCGGCCGGGGTGCTGCTCGCCTTCGCCGCGATGTTTCGCGCGGAAACCGGGCTCGCCGCGGTGTTCCTCGCCGCTCTGGAGCTTCGCCGTACCGACCTGGGCGGAAGCCTGCGCCGGATCGCGCGGATCGCGCTCGCCTCGATTCTGGTCGTGGGCGTTTGGCTCATCGTTCTCTACGCTCTCACCGGAACCCTGCTGCCGGCGACCTTCGCCGCCAAGCGGGCGCAGGCCGAGAGCGCAATCGGCGTTTGGTCTTCGACCGCCGGCTGGACCGCGGCGCTGATCGAGCCCAGCCGGGTCTTCCCGGTCAGTCGCCGCTCCTGGTGGTGGCCGCTCGCGATCGCCGCGGTGTTTGCGCTCGGCGTCCGGTGGGTGCGGAGGAATCGGGAAGGAGAGCGCCAGGGGTTCCCTACCTCCGCGCTCGCGTTGATCGCGTGGGGCCTCGGCCATCTCGCTTTGGTGATCGCGCTCGGCGTACCGTTTTATCCCTGGTATGCGGCTCCGCTTCGTTTCGCCCAGCAGTTCCTGCCGATTCTCGCCTTCGTCGCCGTCGATCTGCCCCGTCCCTGGCCGCGGCGCGGTTGGTTGATCGCGAGCGGTATCGCGCTCTCGATCGTGGCGCTTGGCGTACCCCCGGATCTGGAATGGCTGCGGGGGGGAATCGGAGACCTGCGCCGGCCGGCCTACGCCCGGGTGGCCGAGCTGGCCGAACGCTACCCGCCGGGCACGCGCATCGCCGCCTGGGAGGTGGGGTTTCTCGGCTGGCAAAGCTCTCGGCCGGTGGTGGACCTGCTCGGGCTGGTGAGCGACGGCGCCTCGCTCGACGCGGTGCGGCGGGGCGACCTGCGATCGAATCTCACCCGTCTTCGGGCAGATCTCTTGATGACCACGCTCGGCTCGAAGGCCCTTTTGACCGCGACCATGAAAGAGCCGCGCCGCTTCCTCGCCGACTATCGCCTCGATCAGCTGATGATGGCTCCGCCGCTGCCGATCGCGGTCTATCGGCGCGCCGGCCTCGCGCCGCGCGGCGAGGCGGCGATCGATCTGCTCGCGACGATCGCCGAGAGCGACCCGGCGGCGAATCTCGGATGGCACCGCGCCGCGGGAACGGGGCTGCTCTCCCTCGCGCTCGCCAATGGCCAGGAGTTGCAGGTCCACCTGCCGCCGGGACCGCGCCGGATGCTTTCGGCCCAGCTCACGGCGGCCTGGCGCAAAGGGCGGCTGCGAATCCGCGTCGAAACCGACAAGATCTTTCGCAGCTCGATCGAACCGATCGAGGCCGTCGTGTGGACCCCCTTCGTGACGGTCGTTCCGGAATCCGAGACCGGATCCACGATCACGTTTTCGTGCCTGCGCGGCAAAGGCTGCCGGGTCGGCCAACCGTACCTCAGCTCGCCGTACGAACCGCAGGAGCCTCATCAAGGCCGTTGGCGCGGCCGGCACGACCGCTCGCGGCCGGCGCAGAAAAACCCTCGGCCGTAACCGGTCTCGAAAAAACGGCGAGGGCTTCTTGGGCGCGCTTCGGCCGTGAGAAACTCTGCGCATCATGACCCGGTCTTCGATCGTTTCCTCGTCTTCAAGGCTTCCCCGCGCCGCCGCTCTGCTCGGCGTCCTGCTGGTCCTCGCCCTGGCCGCCTGTTCGTCGAGCCCGCAGCTTGGGAAACCCACAACGGAAACCCCGAAGGCGGACGACGACGTGGTCGCCTCCCTGCGGTCCGACGCGGAGGACGGCAAGGCGGAGTCGAAAATCGCGCTCGCCAACGTCCTGGCCTACGGTACCGGGACAACCCCTGAACGGCGGCGCGAGGCGGCGATCTGGTACCGGCGCGCCGCCGAACAGGGAGACGCCGTCGGCCAGTTCACCCTCGCCCTCTGGCTCTGGCACGGAACGAACGTCGAACCGAACCGGGTCGAGGCGGTGAAGTGGTGGCGCCAGGCGGCCGACCAGGGCCGGGCCGACGCGCAGTTTTGGCTCGCGGGAGCCTACGAAAAGGGCGAGGGGGGTCTGCCCAAAGATCTCGAGGAAGCCGCCCGATGGTACCGCCGCTCGGCCGAGCAGGGATTCGACCAATCCCAGACGAGCCTCGGCCAGATGTACGCCGAGGGCAAGGGCGTACCGCGGGACGACCGCGAAGCGGCGAGCTGGCTCAAGAAAGCCGCCGCTCAGCACTGCGCGTCCGGCGAGCATTATCTCGCCGCCATGTACGCGGAGGGGCGCGGCGTCCCCCGGGACGAGAAGGAGGCGGCGAGGTTGTACCTCCTCGCGGCCGAGGCCGATTTCACCGTCTCGATGACCGCTCTCGGAGAGGCCTACGAAAACGGGCGGGGCGTCGCGCGGGATCGGACCTGCGCCTATTTCTGGTACGGCTTTGCCGCCAAGCGAGGCTTCTCGCTCGGCGCGGACCAACGCGACGCGCTCGCGCCCCAACTGTCGAGATCCGAGCGGGCGAAGGCGGAGCGAATGGTGGCCGACGCCGTTTTCGAGGGCAAAGTCTTGAAACGGCCTCGGTGCCCGGGCGAGAAGGCACGGTAGAACAGAAGTAACCGGCACCGTCGCTTTCGTTTCGCGAAGGGTCGTGAAAAACTTGAGCCCTCATGACCCCCTCGACGCCGGATTTCGCTCGGATCTGTCCTCCCGCACCCCCCCGCCGCTTGAAGCGAGCCGGCGCCTTGGCCGTCGCCCTGGCTGTCGCGCTCTCGATCTCCCCTCCGCCGATTTCGGCGGCGGACGATCCCGCACCCGCCAAAACGCTCGCCGAGCTGCGGACGGCGGCCAAGTCCGGCAAGCCGCAGGCGCTGCTCGACCTCGCCGACGAGCTGGCGTACGGAGCAGATTCGACCCCTGAGCAGAAGACCGAGTCCGCCACCTGGTACCGCCGCGCGGCCGAGAAGGGAAGCGCCGACGGGCAGCACCACCTGGGGCTCCTGCTCTGGAACGGCGAGGGCATGGCGAAGAATCAGGTCGAGGCGGTCCAATGGTTCCGCCGCGCGGCGGACCAGGGGCAGGCGAGCTCCCAGTTCTGGCTCGGCAGCTCCTACGAGTTCGGCGAGGGCGGATTGCCGACCGATCCGGCCGAGGCGGCCAAGTGGTATCGCCGCGCGGCCGATCAGGGGAACGCCGAAGCCCAGTCGAGCCTCGGAGCGCTCTATGCCTACGGCAGCGGCGTGGCGCAAGACGACGCCGAGGCCGTGCGCTGGTTCAAGAAGGCCGCCGATCAGAAGAACCCTTCGGGCGAGCACAGTTTGGGCGAGATGTACGCCGCCGGCCGGGGGGTCGCCAAGGACGACAAGCAGGCCGTGGGGCTGTTCCTGCGCGCCGCCGACAAGGATTACTACGCCTCGATGACCGCCCTGGGCGAAGCGTACGAGCTGGGCCGAGGGATCGAGAAAAGCCCGGTCTGCGCCTATCTCTGGTACGGCCTCGCCGCGAAACGCGGCTTTGCCGAAGGCGAGGAAAAGCGCGACGCCCTGGCCCCCAAGCTTTCCGCGGCCGACCGCGCCGAGGGCGAGCGCCTGGTCGCCGCCTCCGGCATGCCGGGCGAGATGCTTCAGCACCCGGCGTGCCCCGGGGAGCCCATCACGATCCACGTCACCAACGCCGCCCTCGGCGAAGTGCTGCGCACGTTCGAGACGATCAGCGGCCTCAAAGTCCTCGGCATCGACGAGAAGATCGCCGACCTCCGGCTCACCCTCCAGGTCGACGACATCCCTTGGGAGACGGTGTTGACCCAGGCCCTCGACGGCAAGGGCTACGCCTGGAAGCGCGAGGGGGATGCGATTCGGATCGTGCCGAAGCCGAAGAAGCGTTAACCCCGCAGGGCCTCCGCCCCATGGCCGAAGGAGGCATCGCACACCCTCCCCTTCCCTTCGGTGTCTATTCCCTCGAATAGAATCTGAGCGAGAAACCTACCCGATCTCACCCGGAGGGTGCCATGACGAAACGACCGATACCGGCAGCTTTGGGACTGACTCTCGCGCTCGCCGCCTTCGCGCCGTCGGCCGGAATCGCCGGCCGCAACGATCTGATCGACACGGCCAAGGTGAAAGCCGACTGGAAATACCGGATCGATGCGATCGAGGCCCTCCTGCACGACCAGACCTACAGCAAGGCGAAAAAACAGGCCATCCGTCTGCGCGAGGAGATGATCGACGGAGTCCAGAGCGGCCCGGGAGCCGCGGCGATCTTCGCCATCGTCACGTTTCAGAGGGCGATCGCCGAGGCGGGCCTGGGAGAGGAACGCGACGCCCTCTGGGACTTGAACGTCGCGCTCTCCTTCAACCCCAAGCTTCAGGAGATCGATCGGGCCGCGGCGTACGGCACGAAAGTCGCGGATCTGCTGGAGCGAGGCAGCGAGAAACACGAGCAAGAGAAGGACTCCGTCCTGATGCCAAGCCTTGGCGACGTCCCGAAAATCGGCGAGGTATCGCGGCCCGAGATCATCTCCAGGACAAATCCCCATTACCCACCCGTTCTTCGCCGGGCCAAGATCACCGGCAAAGTCATCTCAGAGGTGATCATCGGGGTCGAAGGAGACGTTTCGTCCCCCCGCATACTTCAGGGAAGCGGTTCGGCGTCGCTCGATCTCGCGGCGCTCGAAGCGCTTCGCTTCTGGCGCTTCCGGCCGGCCCAGTTGAACGGTTCGCCGGTCAAGGTCTACTACGTCCTGACGATCAACTTCCAAATCGGGATCGTCCCCAGCTCCGATTGACCCGCCGGGGTGCGGTCTTCCTCTCTCGCTTGGACGCGGCGCTCCGGCCGTCCGTACAAGCCTTCGATCATGCGTGCCATCCGCCCCGTTCCGGGGCCTTCTTCCTCCGCCGCACGGGGTGCGTGGTAGGCTCTCCGCCTTCCTTCTCACTGCGATGAACCGCGAAGGCAACGAGGGCGTCACCCAGCTCCTGCTCGCCTGGCGCGAAGGCGACGGCGCGGCGCTCGACCGCTTGATGCCGATCGTCTATGCGGAGCTGCACCGGCTGGCGCATTTCCACATGCAGGGGGAGCGCGAAGGGCATCTGTTGCAGACGACGGCGCTGGTTCACGAGGCGTACGTGCGGCTGATCGGCCAGGCGCGCGATTGGCAGGGGCGGGGGCATTTCTTCGCCGTCGCGGCGCAGGTGATGCGGCGCATCCTGGTCGATTTCGCGCGCCGCCGGGGGGCGGAGAAACGGGGCGGCGGCGCGGTTGTGGTGCCGCTCGACGAGGCGACGTTCTCGATCGAGCGGGCCGACGAGCTGGTGCGGCTCGACGATGCGCTCGACGCGTTCGCCCGGATCGATGCGCGCAAGGCCAAAGTGGTCGAGCTGCGGTTTTTCGGCGGCCTGTCGATCGAGGACACGGCCAACGCGCTCGACCTTTCGCATGCGACCGTCGAGCGCGATTTGAAGTTCGCCCGCGCCTGGCTGCAACGCGAGATGGGCGCCGCTCCGGCGGGCTGATCCGTGAGCTGGCTCCGCATCGAAGAGATTTTCCACCGCGCGATCGATCTCGACCTGGACGCCCGCCGGGCGCTGCTCGCCGAGGTCGAGGTGAGCGAGCCCGAGATCGCGGCGGAGGTGGCTTCGCTGTTGGGCAACGCCGAGCCCGGGCCGATCGAGCG
>DATMZU010000155.1:0-5008 GCA_035607435.1 Thermoanaerobaculia bacterium
CGTGCGCGCCCTGATCGCCCACGTCCAAGAGGTCGTGGAGCGCGAGACCCGCTACCGCCTGCGG
Source organism: Thermoanaerobaculia bacterium (assembly GCA_035607435.1). Taxonomy (GTDB): domain Bacteria; phylum Acidobacteriota; class Thermoanaerobaculia; order Multivoradales; family UBA5704; genus DASYKS01. Next base: position 65 of record DATMZU010000155.1, read on the forward strand.
CCGGAGATTTCGTTCGTCGGGGAGTTTTAGGAGGAACTTGGCGCTCGAAATCTACGCGTACTGGAGACGCCGCCCCTTGGGCTCTGGAACCGGATCGCCGAACTCTCGCGCGGTGTCGAGCCAAAGCGAGATCGCTTCTTGCGCCTCTGCGAGAGCTGATTCTGACGAATCGCCATGCGCCGCACATCCCGGCAACTCAGGAACTTCCGCCACAAAGACCTGATCTTCCTCGCTCCAGTAGATGATGACCTCGTAGCGGTGCGTCATAGCTCACCTCCAAGGCGGTACCGCAAGATGACAGCGCGAACCTGCCTTACCTGGTAGACCTTGGCATGCCTGCCGTCGCTCTGAAGATTGATGTGATCCTCGACGCCGGCACGCCGGAAGACATGGTGACTGCCTCTGATTCGCTCCTCGAACCCCAACTGAAGCAGAAGGCGACAAAGGTCCTTGAAATCGATGCTCGCGTCGGAGGCACCCAGCAAGATCCTATCGAGTAGCTCGCGATGCTTGCCCACACATTGATCTTACCCTCGGCTCACCCAATAGCGGAATAGAATCCGAGCACGATGAAATCCGAAGCCGACGATCTGCGCGCCGAGCAACGAGCCGAGATGAACCGGCTCTCGCTCGGCGAGCGCCTCGCCCTCGTGTTCCGCCTGGGAGAGGACGGCATCGAGCGCTTCCGTCTCGCGAACGGCCTCGACCGGGAAACTGCGATCCGCATTCTCGAAGGGCGCCGCCAGGCCAGTCGGACACCGTCCAATTGCATGTCCGAGATCATCGGATGACGCTTCTGGGGCGAGGGTAGAAGCTCTCAAAGCCAAAGCCACTTCTTCTGCCCCCCACCTTGCACTTTCTGCAACTCCGCGGCATCCTCCCCGTAGACACACCCGCAGTGCCTGCACGACAGCGAAGGAGCCTGCCGATGGCCGACGCCCATGATTCCGATTCTTCCGGCCCCTCCGCCTCGGGGATGTCCCGGCGTGCGTTCTTGCGCGGCGCGGGGATTACCGCCGCGGGTTCGGCGTTGCTCGACAGCGGGTTGCTTCAGGAAGCCCACGCCGCGAGCTTGGGGGGTGCCGTAGCCCGGGGTCCGGGGGCGGTGCCGATCTCGCTCAAGGTGAACGGTACCGCCCGGGCGGTGCAGGTCGAGCCTCGGGCGACGTTGGCCGAGGTGCTGCGCGAGGAGCTTCATCTCACCGGCACGAAGGTGATCTGCGACCGCGGCGCCTGTTCGGGGTGTACGGTGTGGCTCGACGGGGCGCCGGTCAATTCGTGCATGACGTTCGCGCTCGATGTTGGATCCCGTGAGGTGACGACGATCGAGGGGCTCAGCCCCGCCGGGTCGGTCCATCCGGTGCAGGCGGCGTTCGTCGAGCACGACGCGCTCCAATGCGGCTACTGCACGCCGGGGATGGTGATGAGCTGCGCCGCGCTGTTGGCGAAGAATCCGAATCCGACGCTCGCCGAGGTGAAGCAGGCGGTGCGCGGCAACCTCTGCCGTTGCGGCACCTATCCAAAGGTCTTTTCGGCGACGCTGGCCGCGGCGCAGGCGATGCGGACCGGGGAGGGGAAATGAGCGCCGACGAAGCCAAAGAGACCGCCTCGGCGACCCGCAAGGAGCGCTTCCTCCACGGCGTCGGCGTTAATGCGTTTCTTGAGCGCAACGTGCCGCTCGACGAGCCGCCGCCATGGCCCGACAACGACCAGCTCGCCAAGGTCGGCAAGCCCACCGCGCGGCTCGACGGCCGGGCGAAGGCGACCGGCGCCGCGCGCTATCCGAGCGATATTCAACTGCCCGGCATGCTCTACGCGCGGATGGTCGTCTCGCCCCATCCGCACGCGAAAGTCCTGTCGATCGACACTGCGGCGGCCGAACGGCATCCGGGGGTGCGCGCGGTCCACGTGCTCGACCGGGTGCTCGGCAACGCCGAGCTGACCGATCCCAGCAAGGAGATCGCCTCGAAGTTTCCGATCGTCCGATTCGCCGGCCAGCCGGTCGCCGCGGTCGCCGCGATCACGCCCGCCGCGGCGCTCGAAGCGGCGGCGAAGATCGCGGTCGAATACGAGCCTCTGCCGTTCGTGGTCGATCTCGACGAAGCCCGAAGGGCCGACGCTCCGCGCGTCTTCCCCGGCGACGCCACGGCGGAAGAGTCCGAGGGGGGCGGCGGGGGCGGAGGCCACGTCACCCAGGTCGGCAACGTCCGCGGCCCGATGCTCAACCGGGGCGCCAAGCCGGAGGAAAAGAAGGCGACCGAGGACGCCCTGGCCGGCTGCGACGCGGTGGTCGATGCGACGTTCCGCACGCAGGTGCAGACCCACTCCGCGCTCGAAACCCACGGCGTGGTCGCCGATTGGCGGGACGACGGCCTGACGGTCTATGCCTCGACCCAATCGACGCTCTCCGTGCGCGACGAGCTGGCCGCGATCTTCGGCCTGCCGAAGGCGAAGGTCCGCGTGCTCACCGAGTTCATGGGCGGCGGCTTCGGCGCGAAGTTCGGCGCCGGTACGTTCGGCCTGGTCGCGGCGACCCTGTCGAAGAAGACCGGCGCGCCCGTCCGCCTGTTCTACGACCGGAAGGAAGAGCACCTCTCGGCCGGCAACCGGCCGGATTCGAAGATGCGCCTGCGGCTCGGCGGCACCAAGGACGCCAAGCTCCGCGCGCTGGCGTTCGAGGGCTTCGGCACCGCGGGGGTAGGAACGGGAGCCGGCACCGCCGGCCCGTCGCAGGCGCTCTACCGCATCCCCTCGATCTGGACCGAGGAGAGCGACGTCTTCACCCACGCCGGGCCGGGGGCGGCGTTTCGCGCTCCGGGTCACCCGCAGGGGTGTTTCGCGCTCGAACAGGCGATCGACGAGCTGGCCGAAAAGCTCGGGATCGACACGCTCGCGCTGATGGACGGCAACGACGAGCACCTCGCGCGCCGCGAGGAGCGCCGGCAGGGCGCGGAGCGGATCGGCTGGCATCGCCGGCATCCCCCGGGGCGCGACCCGCAAGCGTCCGGTCCCATCCGCCGCGGCATCGGCGTCGCCCAAGCGGTCTGGTACCGGATCAACAGCATGGACTCCGGCTGCGAGGTGCGCATCTCGCAGGACGGCTCGGTCGAGGCGCTCTCCGCGGTCCAAGACATCGGCGGCGGGATCAAGACCGCGATCGCCCAGGTGGTCGCCGAGGAGTTGGGGCTGACGCCCCAAGACATCGTGGTCCGGGTGGGCGACACCGGCTACCCGCCCGGCCCGCCCTCGGGCGGCAGCATGACCACCAGCTCGCTCACCCCGGCGGTCCGCAACGCCGCCTACCAGGCGAAGCTCCGATTCCTCGAAGAGATCGCCGGGGCGCTTGGGCTTCCGGCCGACGAGGTCGAGCTGCGCGGCGGTCAGGTCCACGTCCGCACTCCCCCGGCCCGCACGCTGTCGTTCCAACAGGCGGCCGCCCGCCTGCGCACCGAGGTGGTCGCGGCGCGCGCCATGCGCAGCCCCGAGTACGGCGATCGGGGGATGGACTTCCTCGGCGGCGTGCAGTTCGCCGAGGTCGCGGTGGACGTCGAGACCGGCGTGGTCAAGGTCGAGCGGGTGGTGGCGGTCCACGACTGCGGCCGGCCGATCAACCCGCTCGCGATCGAGAGCCAGATCAACGGCGGCATCCTCCAGGGGATCTCTTACGCGCTCTACGAGGACCGCCGACTCGACCGCGCGACCGGCCGAATGGTCAATCCGAACTTCGAGCAGTACAAGATCCTCGGCGCGATGGAGACGCCGGAGATCGAGGTCGTCCTGCTCGAAAACTACCTCGCCCGCAGCTCGACCGACGCGGGCGGGATCGGCGAACCGGCGACCATCCCGACGGCCGCCGCGGTCGCGAACGCGATCTACAACGCGATCGGCGTACGGATTCGCGAGCTGCCGATGACCCCGGCGCGCGTGCTCGAAGCACTCGGCAAAGTTCCGACGACTGGAGGCGCGCGATGATCGCCCGCTTCGAATGGTTGGACCCGAAGAGCCTCGACGAGGCGTTCGCCGCGCTCGCAGCCGAACCCGGAGAGGCGGAAGGCAGCGCGCTTCTGAAGGCCGGGGGCGTGGACGTGATCGATCGCCTGAAAGAGGGGCTCGACTCCCCCGCGCGGCTGGTCAATCTGCGCAACGTCCCGGGCCTCGACCGGATCGAAAAGTCGGCCGAAGGCGGCCTCGCGATCGGTCCGCTCACGACCCTCGCGCGGCTCGACGCCGACGCCCAGGTCCGCGCCGCCTACCCGGCGCTCGCGGATGCCGCGGGACACGCCGCGACGCCGAACGTCCGCCAAGCCGCGACGATCGGCGGCAACCTGCTGCAACGGCCGCGCTGCTGGTACTTCCGCAACGCCGACTTCCACTGTCTCAAGAAAGGCGGCGGGCGCTGTTACGCGCAAGAGGGCGAGAACGACTACCACGCGGTGTTCGGCAACCGGGTCTGCGCAATCGTCCATCCCTCCAGCGTAGCGACCGCGCTCACCGCGATCGGCGCCCAGCTCCAGGTGGCGAATGGAAAGAAACGGCGCTCGATCGCGATCGACGACTTCTTCGTCCGGCCCGACGCCGACATCCAACGCGAGCACGTCCTCGCCCCCGGAGAGATCCTGATCGGCATCCAACTCCCGGCGCCCCACCCGGGAATGCGCACCGCGTATCTCAAGATCGGCGAGAAGGAATCCTTCGACTGGCCGATCGCCGAAGCGGCGGTGCGGCTCGACCTCGAAGGAGGCGTCGTCAAGAGCGCGCGGATCGTCCTCGGCGCCGCTGCCCCGATTCCGTGGCGTGCGCCGAAGGCCGAGGCGTGGCTGGTCGGCAAAGCGATCACCGAGGAGACCGCCGGCTAAGCCGTCGCTGCCGCGATCGAAGGCGTCACACCGCTCGCGCACAACGCTTACAAACTGCCGATCCTCGAAACCGTCGTGCGCTGGGCTC
>DATMZU010000666.1:0-3152 GCA_035607435.1 Thermoanaerobaculia bacterium
TCACCTGAAGAAGCGGATCGTCACCGAGAATCTATTCGGCGTCGACGTGATGGAAGAGGCGGTCGAGATCGCGCGCCTGCGGCTGTTCCTCGCGCTGGTCGCCTCGGCGCGCACAGTGGACGAGCTGGAACCGCTGCCGAACGTCGATTTCAATCTGCTCGCCGGCAATTCGCTCGTCGGGCTCCTGCACGTCGATCCGGAAGAGTTTGCGGCGCACCAGAAGCAGACGCACCTGTTCCGTAAGAGTCTCGCGGAGCTGCTGGAAGAAAAGAACCGCCTGATCGCCACCTACCGCGATGCCACGAGCTATGGCGAGGATCTGCGCGCTCTGCGCGACGACATCGAGCGCCGGCTCGGCGACGCGCGGGCGGTGTTGGACGACGTGCTGCTCGCCCGGTTCACCAAGGTGGGAGTGAAAGTCGAGGAGGCGACCTGGGACGACGCGAAGGGAGCGGAGGGCAAGCCGAAGAAGCGGCCAGTCAAGTTCGCCGACGTGCGCGCGCTGGAGCCTTTCCACTGGGGTTACGAGCTGGACGACATTCTCGACCGCCGGGGCGGCTTCGATGTGATCCTGACCAATCCCCCCTGGGAGACTTGGAAGCCGCAGGCGAAGGAGTTTTTCGCCGAGCACTCGACACTCGTGACGAAGAACAAGATGTCGATCGAGGACTTCGAGAAGGAAAAGGAAAAGCTGCTCGCCGACCTGGAGGTGCGCGCGGCGTGGCTCGCATACCAGGCTCGGTTTCCGCACGTTTCGCAGTGGTTCCGCAAGGCGCCGGACTACGAGCATCAGACGTCGGAGGTGGGCGGCCGGAAGACGTCGAGCGATCTGAACCTCTACAAGCTGTTTTTGGAGCGCGCCTACCGGCTACTCCGCCCGGGCGGACGCTGTGGGATCTTGCTGCCCACGGGGGTCTACACGGATCTCGGAGCGAAAGGGCTGCGCGAGCTGCTGTTTGGGGAAACCGAGATCGATCACCTGTTCGGACTATCGAACGAGCGGTATCTCTTCGATGGGGTCGACCATCGGTTCCGGATTTGCGTGCTGAGCTTCCGCAAGGGCGGCAGCACGGAGAAGTTTCTCACGGCGTTCCGAATCAATCCGCGGGAGGCAGTTTCGATCGAGGAGCTGGACGGCTTTCTTCACGATCGCGGCTTGCACCTGGAGATCTCGATCGATGTTGTCCGTCGGTTGTCGCCCGATTCCCTCTCGCTGCTCGAATTAAAGTGCGAGACAGATTTGGAGATCGTCCAGAAGATGCTGCGATTCCCAATGCTTGGTGAGCGAATCGAGGGAACGTGGAATCTCAAACTTGGCACTGACCTACATATGACCAACGACAGTCGCCTATTCCATACAGAACCGGGTGGGAGTCGGCTACCACTCTTCGAAGGGAAGATGATCAACCAGTTCGACGCGGCGTTCGCGAAGCCCAAATACTGGGTGGAGGAGGCCGACGGGAGAAACAAGCTTCTGGGAAAGGTAAAGGTCGAGGGTAAACAGGCGCTCGCGTATCAGGAATACCGCATCGGTTTCCGCGATGTTGCACGAGATACCGACATACGGACGATGATCGCTGCAGTCCTACCCCAACGCCTCTTCTGCAACCACAAGCTCCCCTATGTGAGAATTGAGTCTCGTGGCGAGATCACCCAAAAGGCTCTTCTCTTTTTAGTCTCGATCCTCGACTCCTTTGTTTTCGACTTCCTCGTGCGGTTCCGTGTCTCCGCAAGTCTAACATTCTTCATCGTCTATCAAACGCCGGCTCCGCGACCTGCCGAAACCGACCTGCAGATTGTCGAACGCGCCGCCCGCCTCACCTGCGTCTCCCCCGCCTACGCCGACCTTTGGCGCGAAGCGAGGGGCACCGAGTGGACGCCCGCCGACGCGGCGACCGACCCCGCCGATCGGGCGCGCCTGCGGGCGGAGATCGACGCCCGGGTCGCCCGGCTGTACGGCTTGAACGAGGAAGAGCTGCGGCACGTCCTCGCGACCTTCCCCGTGGTGGCGGAAGAGGTTAAAGAGGGGGTGTTGGCGGCGTGGCGGGAACTCTCTCCGTGATTCCTACTCCGTTCGCCGCACCGACCCACTTGCCGGTCGCGCAAGCGATCAGCGCGTCGCGCCGGACGCTTTCGGCGAGCGCCGCTTCGGCCTGAGCCGTACCGGCGTCTTTCCAGCGCGGGAAGCGGCGTTCGGAGCCAGAAAGCCCCCTATCTGCCAATGTCGAGTGAGGCACGAGACTTCCGATAACTTAGGGTCTCACCGCCCGGGAGGGTTTCTCATGGCAGCACGCGGACAGGTGATGGCATCGCAGGACTCAAGGGGCGGCGGGGAGGGAGGAACTCCTGGTATTTTTTGCGGGGCGGGCGGTCGTGCGCGGACGGCGGGGCCCGGTGGACTTCTCCCTCATCTCTAATGACCGGCTTGTGAAGAAAGAGCGGCATCGGCGTAGAATTGACGCGCATCGCGAGGTCAAAGTTAAAAGAGAGAGACATCACAGTCCGGAACATAGCTACTAGCCGTTCAAAAAAACACATATCAGCCTCGTCGGAACGCAGTGCGAACCCGTTGAATGAGCACAACCAAAACGTTAGACCACTACCTTCATGGATCAGCCCACCAGGGCCTTAACCCATCCCTTCAATCGGCGCCTCCTCGCCGAAGATCTCGTCCGCGTGCGCCGGCCGGATGATCGGGAGCGCTATGCAGCGTCTCAGCGCCAGGCGCGCATCGACCCCAACCCGCACCAGATTGATGCGGTGATCTTCGCACTCCGCCGGCTTCAGGAAGGAGGCTGCATCCTCGCGGACGAGGTGGGCCTCGGGAAAACAATCGAGGCGGGGCTCGTCATCGCTCAGCGCCGGGCCGAAGGGGCTCAACGTATTCTACTGATCGTCCCGAAGTCGCTTATCGGGCAATGGCAGAACGAGCTGCTCCAGCTCTTCGGAATCCAGACGCGCGAGGAGCAGGCAGGCTTCCTCGGACCTGGCGTTTACCTCGTCGGGCGTGAATTTGCGGGAAGCGAGCGCGGTTCGGCCCCGCTCTTAGCCGCTCCATCGTTCGATTTGGTGGTCATCGACGAGGCGCACGAGATTTTTGCAGCGCTGTACAAGCGGTACGGACGCGACGGCATCTATGACCAGGCCTCGGA
>DATMZU010000671.1:0-14309 GCA_035607435.1 Thermoanaerobaculia bacterium
CAAAGGCGGCGGCGACTTCTCGATCGACGTGGTCGAACTGGTCGATAACAAGGGGACAATCGAGACCGAGATCCAGGGGCCGCCGAACGAGCTATTCCCGGGCGACGGGCGCGACTACATCAAGATCCCGATGAAGCTCACCGTCGCCGAGGACCGCTCGAAGCTCGACATCGAGGTCGCGGGCCAGAAGCTCTCCTTGAAGCCGGGCGAGTGGAGCGACTGGGCGCGCTTCGTGTTTCCGTTCAATCCGCTGATCAAGCTGCACGGCATCGGCAAGTTCCGCCTGGTCTCGCTCGATCCGGAGGTCCGGCTCTACCTGTCGCCGATCCAGTGGGATCCGACCAACCTGCCGCCGATCCTCGACATTACGACTCCGCGCGCGTTCGCGGGCAAGCTCGCCGATCGGTTCGGCCTGTTCAAGACCATCGGCTGGACGATCGACACCTGGTCGATGAACGACGGCACGATCGACGAGGGGATCTTCCTCGAAGACATGCGCAACACCGTCGCCAAGGACAAGGAGATGCTGCTCTCGATGGTCGAGGACGACCAGTGGGACGTGCTGATCGACTACTTCGAATTCACCGACCGCGTCCAGCACATCATGTTCCGCTTCCTCGATCCGAAGCATCCGCTGTACACGGAGGAGGGGGCGAAGAAGTGGGGCGGCTCGGTGTTGGAGGCCTACCAGCTGATGGACGGGATCGTCGGCGAGACGATGAAGAAACTCCCGCCGGACACCAAGCTAATCGTCGTTTCCGATCACGGCTTCGCCTCGTTCCGCCGCGGCATGAACTACAACACCTGGCTGGTCGAGAACGGCTACATGGTGTTGAACGGCCAGGAGGCGGGCCGGAAGAACCTCGAAGAACTGTTCTCCGGCCAGGGCAAGTTCTTCACCAACGTCGATTGGAGCAAGACCCGCGCGTACTACGTGGGCCTCGGCGGCATCTACGTCAATCTGAAGGGGCGCGAGGCGAAGGGGATCGTCGATCCGAAAGATTCCGCCGCGCTGGTCGCCGAGATCAAGGCGAAGCTCGAAGCATTCGTCGATGACAAGACGGGCGAGAAACCGGTCGCCCACGTCTTCACCCGCGACGAGGCGTACGGAGTCTACGACCCGCTGCTGATCCCCGAGATGATCCCCTCCAACAACCGCGGCTACCGCGTCGGCTGGCAGGACAGCCTGGGGGGCATCGGCACCTCGATCGTGGAAGACAACACCCAGGTCTGGAGCGGCGACCACTGCTCGGTCTACCCGCCGCTGGTGAACGGCATCCTGTTCAGCAACCTGAAACTGAACACGACCGACGCCTACATGGGCGACATCATGCCGACGGTGCTGGAGCTGTATAAGGTGGCGCCGCCGGAGAAGCTGGACGGGAAGAGTCTGCTGGGGTCGGCGAACTAGGGGCGAGACGGACCGTTCGCAGCCCTCACCCCCGGCCCCTCTCCCAAAGGGAGAGGGGAGAACTGCCTGAGAATGTGGTTGCCTTGCTCCCCTCTCCCTTTGGGAGAGGGGCCGGGGGTGAGGGCTGACCGGGTAGACTCCCGCCGATGCGCAGCGCCGCCGCCTTCCTCTTTCTCCTTCTCCTGGCGCTCTTCGCCCTCCCCACGCCGGGCCAGGAGCCCACGCCGGCCAAGGAGCGGGAGCGCGAGCTGCAAGAGATCCGCGCGCGGATCTCTGGGCTTCGCGGGCGCTTGAGCGAGGTCAAGAAGCAGCAGACCGGCCTTACGGGAGAGCTGGCGGCGGTGGATCTCAGCCTGGAGCTTCAGCGCGAGCGGCTGGCCGAGGCGGTCGCGGCGCGCGACTTGGCGGCGCGGCGGGAGGCGGAGATCGCGGCCGAGGTGACCCGGCTGGAGACGGAGCTGGCGGCGTCGAAGCTGGCGCTCGAAAGGCGGCTGGCGGGGCTCTACCGCTTCGGCCGTCAGGGCTATCTGCGTTTGATCCTCACGCTCCATCCCGATTCTCGGCTGCTCCCCTCGGTCCGCCTGCTGCGGTTCCTCGCCCGGCGGGATGCCCAGGCGATCGAGCGCTACGGGGCGAGCAAAGTGGCGCTCGGCGTGGAACGCGACCGGTTGGCGGCGGAACGGCAGGCGAGCGAGATCTGGGTCGGGCGGGAAGAGGTCCGGCGGCGCGAGCTGGTTTCGTTGCGCAACCGGCGCGCCGACCTGCTCGCCCGCTCCGAGCGGGAGGGCAAGAGCCTCGCGGCCGAGGCGGGGGCGCTCACCGAGAAGGGAAAGAAGCTCGCGAACCTAATTGACCTGTTGTACGGCCGCAACCAGGGGAGCGGCTCGCCCCTCGGAGCACCCATCCAGCAGGTGCGCGGGCTGCTCGACTGGCCGGTGCGGGGGCAGGTGAAAGAGGGGTTCGGGCCGCGGCTCGACCCGCGCTACCGCACCCAGGTGCCGCACAACGGGCTGGACCTCGCGACCGAACCGGGCAGCGAGGTGCGGGCGATCTACCCGGGCAAAGTGCTGTATGCCGCGCCGTTTCAAGGGTATGGCTGGACGGTGGTGGTCCAGCATCCCGGTCAGGTGCTGTCGCTCGCGGCGGGGATGTCGAGCCTCAAGGTGGGATCCGGCGATATGGTATCTTTGGGGCAGGTGGTCGGCTTAGCGACCGACGCTCTGTACTTCGAAATCCGCGCGGAAAATCACCCCGAAGATCCCATGTCCTGGCTCCGTTCCACGAGGTCCCCATGAGTCGAAGCCGGATCACTTTCCTGGTCGTTTCCCTCCTCCTGGTCGTGCCGATGCTCGCCGCGACGTTCGTCTACGCCGCCGACCGCGGCAAGCCGGACGAGAAGGGGGACTCCCTGTTCAAGTACATCGGTGTGTTCACCGAGGTGCTGAACCTGGTCCGTCAGACCTACGTCGATGAGACCGACATGAATTCCCTGATGGCGAGCGCACTGGACGGCACGACCGAGGCGCTCGATGCGTTCTCGCAATACGTGCCGGCGGCCGCGGTGTCGCGCTATCTGGAAGTGCAGAAAGTCGGCACCAGCCGCAGCGGCCTCCACCTGGTCAAAGACAACGGCATCGTCTACGTCGTCGCGATCGACGCCGACGGGCCGGCGAAAAAGGCCGGCGTTCAGCTCGGCGACATCGTGGTCGAAGCGGCCGGCAAGGACGCCCACCGCGCGCCGTTCTGGGAGATCGAGGAGACCTTCGCGGGCGAGCCCGGGACCAAGATTCCGTTGCGCCTGCTCCGCCTCGGAGAGACGAGGGTCGTAACCTGCGAGCTGGCGGAGTTTTCGCCGCCCGCGCCGAGCCTCGAACGGGTCGAAGGTCTGCCGGTTCTGCACCTGCCGAGCTTCGGCGAGCGCACCGCCTGGACGACCCGCGGCCTGTTGGCCAAGGGGAAAACGGAAGAGCGGCTGATCATTGACCTGCGCGGCATCGCGGGCGGCGACCCGGAAGCCGCTTACGCGGTGGCGCGGCTGTTCACTCAAGGCGATCTGGGCGCTCTCGTCGGGCGCAAGGGGCAGATCTCGACCTTCACCGCGGGCGAAGCGCCGGTCTGGAAGGGGAGCCGCCTGGTGGTTCTGGTCGATCGCGGCACGCTCGGCGCCGCCGAACTGCTCACGACGATCCTCGCCCAGAAGCTCCAGGCCGAGATCGTGGGGGAGCGGACGTTCGGCTACGCCGGCCGGCTCGCCTCGGCCGATCTGTCGAGCGGCGGCCGATTGATCTATACCGACGCGTTCTACGCCGGCCCCGACCGCAAGCCACTCAACGCGGCGCTCCAGCCTGACGTCCAGGTCGATGAGCGGTCGCGGACGTTCGAGGACAAGGACACGCCGCTCGACGATCTGATTCTGAAGCAGGGCTTGCGCCGCCTGGTGGCCGAGCTGGAAGCGGCGAAGAAAGCCGCGTAACGCCCTTGGAGCCGGGGGCCGCCTCGCGAGAGGCCCCTCCCTCGGCTTCTTTTCTCCTGCATGCCGCCCTACAAACGACGCGCGAAGCCGACGTCCCCCTCTCGCGGCTCCCGCCCCTCGGGCGGAGGGTCCGGCGGTCGGCGCTTCGCCGTGGTCCTGCTCGGACTTCTCGCCGCCCTGGCCGCCGTTTATCTCTCGTGCCAGACGCGTGGGGGTGAGGAGCACAACGCGCCGCACACCGGTTCGCCGGGGAAATCTAGCCCGCCGAAGCGGCCGCCGTCGTCGTCGTCCAGGACGCACAAGCCGGCTCGATCGGGTTCGGCCGCGCAGGGCGGAGTCACCTCTTCGCTGCCGGGGGCCTCGGGTCCGCGGATCGCGATCGTCATCGACGATCTGGGCCGGAGCGAGACCGAAGTCGAAGAAATCGAATCGTTCGGCGTGCCGATCACCTATTCCGTGCTGCCCTACGAAGAAGAGACCGGCGCGGTGGTCGCCGAATTGACCACCCGCGGCGAGGAGATGCTCTGCCATCTGCCGATGGAGCCCGAGGGTGTGGGAGATCCGGGGCCCGGCGCGCTTTTGGAATCCATGTCCGAGGCGGAGCTGGTCGATGCCACCGACCGCGCGCTCGCCGCGGTGCCGGGGGCGGTGGGAGTGAACAACCACATGGGCTCGGGGCTCTCGGCCGATCCGCGCGCGATGCGGCCGGTCCTCTCTCGCCTGGCGCGCAAGCACTTGTTCTTCCTCGACTCCCGAACCAGCGCCAAGAGCGTCGGCTACCGGCTGGCGATTGAGTTGGGAGTGCCCTCGGCGGAACGCCAGGTGTTTCTCGACGACGTCGAAGACCCGGCGGCGATCCGCGCCCAATTCGCCCGTCTGCTGGCCTTGGCGAAGAAAAAAGGCGCCGCGATCGCGATCGGCCACCCTCACCCGAACACCCTGGCCGTCCTCGCCGACGAGATCCCGAAAGCGGTTGCGGCGGGGTTCGAGATCGTGCCCGTCAGCTACCTGCTCGATCGCGCGGGGGATTTGCCGGAGTAGGGGGATGCCAGCCCTGCGATCAAGGGCGGCCACGGGGGGCCGCCCCTACGGGCGTAGTGGTGAATCCGGCGCAAGACGTCCAGCGTTCGGGTAGGGGCGGCCCCCCGTGGCCGCCCTCGGGAACCCCGCGTCATTCCGTCCGCAGCACCTCGATCGGCCGTCGTTCGAGCGCCCGGACGCTCGCGGCGAGGCCGGCGATCACCGAGAGGACGATCGACAGAACCACAGCGAGTGCGAGCCGTGCGAAGTCGGGTTCCCAGGGCAGTTCGAAGCCACGGGTGATCACGCCCCAGGAGAGCGCGGCGCCGGTTCCCGCTCCCAGGAGGCCCGCGACCCCACCAATCAGCGCATATTCGACCGCGAAGGCGGTCGCCACCTGGCGGCGGGTCATGCCGAGGGTTTTCAAAAGAGCCACCTCGCGCCCGCGGCGGACCGAGCCGGCGGAGATCGCTCCCGCGAGGATCGCGATGCCGGACAGGACGGTGAAGCCGCCGAGGAAGCGGACGCCGAGGCCGATTCGCTGAAGCACGCCGAGGATCTTGCCCAGGATCTCGCGGATGCGCAGGAACGTGACGTTCGGGTAGGCCGCGGCGAGGAGATCCTGAACGTGCTGCTCGCTGCCGCTCGCGAGACGGGCGGTCGCGACCCGCTGCTGCGGCGCCTGTTCGAGGATGCCAGGCTCGACCACCAGGTAGAAGTTGATGCCGAAAGTGCCCCAATCGACCGTGCGCAGGCTGGTCACGACCAGCTCCAGCGGCACCCCTTGAACGTCGAACCCGAGCTTGCTGCCCAGGCCGACGCCGAGATCCTCGGCGAACGATTGCTCCAAGCTCACCTCGCCATGGGCGGGATCGCTCCAGAGCTTGCCCGCGACGATCACGTTGTCGGCGGGTAGTTTCTGGAGATAGGTCAGGCGCTGCTCGCGGGTGAGCGCCCAGCGCCGGCCGCGCTCCTCCCGGCTTTCATTGCCTTCCTGCCGATCCTGGTCTTTCTGCTCTTGTCTTTCCTTGCGCTCGGCGGCGATCCGGTCGATCGGCCGGCCGTCGATCGAGCTGATGCGCGCCATCACGACCGGGACCGAGTCGATCTTCTCGGCCCGGGCGCGGGTGAGCAGCGCCTGCACCCCCGGCCATTGGGCGGGTTGAATATCGACCAGGAACGCGCTGGGGGCGTTGCTCGGCAGCTCCCGGCCCAGCTCGTGCGAGATCCGCCGTTCGACCAGCGACATGGTGAGCACCGTGATTACGCCGAGGCCGAGGGCGACGATGGCGCCCACCGTCGCCGCCCCCGGCCGGGCGAGCGAGCCGAGGCCGTGGCGCAGCGCGATGCTCGAAAAGCGCGGCAGACGGCCGATCGATTTCGCCAGCAGGGTCGCCGCGACCGCGAGGAGCGCGGTGGCGAGCGCGAGCGCCCCGACGAACTGCGCGGAAAGAAGGAGAGACTGGGTCTGAGCGAACGTCAGGGCGAGCAGTCCGGCGGCGAGCGCCACGAACGCGAAGCCCGCCGTGGCGCGATGGACCGGCAACGGCTCGGCGTCCCGGCGCAGCACACGCGAGGGGGGAACGCGCAGCAGTCCGGCGAGCGGCGGCAGGCTGAACAGCAGGGCGACCCCCACCCCGAGCCCGAGCCCGCGCAGCAACGCGCCGGGCTGCCAGGGTCGGATCAGCGCCGCGGGGATCAGGTCGCCGAACAGATGGGGGATCGCGGCCTGGATTCCGGCGCCCAGCAGGATGCCGATCAAACTGCCGACCAAGCCGAGCAGCGCGGTCTGGCCGAGGTAGAGCGTGAGCACTTCGCGCGGACGTAGGCCCAGGCATTTGAGGATGGCGATCGCGTCGAGCCTCCCCGCGAGCCACGCCCGGACGCTCTGCGCGACGCCGATGCCGCCGACGAACAGCGAGAGTAGGGCGACCAGGCCGAGGAAACGCCCGACCTGGGCGAAGCTCCGACGCAGCTGCGGCTGCGCCTGGCGGAAAGTCTCGACGCGATACGCCTCGGTGGCCGGGAGTGCTGCGCGCAGTTGCTCCGCGATCTTCTCCAGCCGGTCGGCGGGCACTCCCGCGGGCAGGGCGATCAGCGTCTTGTACGAGACGCGGCTCCCTTTGGCGATCAGGCCGGCGCGTTCGAGGCCGGCCATCGACAGGAACACCCGCGGCCCGAACGCGGTGCCGATCCCCACGCGGTCGGGCTCGGCCGAAACCAAGCCCGCGATGTGGAAATCGGCGGTGCCGATGCGGAAATCGAGCGCCCGTTCGTGCGGATTGCGCCGCAGTCCCAAGGCGCCGATCAGCTCGGGTGCCACGACCGCGGCGTCCGGGGCGAGCAATGCGGACAGCGGCAGAGCCGGAAGGACCGCGAGCCTGCCGTAGAACGGATAACCCCGCTCGACCGCCTTGAGCTCGACCAGTTGGCTACGCCCGGGCTTGCCGTCCTTCGGCAGGGCGGCGACCACCGTGACCATCTCGCGAACCGCGGCGGTCCGCGAACCGGCCGGCAGCAGGCGGGCGAGATCGAACGTCTCGGGCAGCGCGCGGCGGCTTTCGATCGCGAGATCCGCGGCCAGCAGTTGCCGCGCCTCGGAGCGGATGCCGGAATCGAGCCCGGCGGCGAGACCCGCGATCGCAACCACCGCGGCGACGCCTACGGCGAGGCAGGCGACGAAGAAGGCGAAACGCCCAAACGCCCCGCGCGACTCGCGCAGCATCCAGGAGAAGAGGGTGCGCGGCTTCAAGCGGCGGTTTCCGAAGGCGCCGAGGGGGCCGCGAAGGGCGTGGCGGAAGAAGGTTCCGACCGCTCTTCACGCTCGATCCGGCCGTCGCGCAGGTGAATTCGCCGATCGGCGAGAGCCGCGACCGCCGGGTCGTGGGTGACCAGCACCATCGTCGTGCCGTGGCGCTCTCGCAAGCCGAGCAGGATTTCCAGGATCTTCCGTCCGGTCGCACCGTCGAGGTTGCCGGTCGGCTCGTCGGCAAGCAGGATCGGTGGCCGGGTGGCAAACGCGCGGGCGAGCGCCACGCGCTGCTGCTCGCCGCCCGAAAGTTGGGTCGGGTAGTGGTGGCCGCGATCCTCAAGCCCCACTTCGGCGAGCAACTCGTCGGCGCGGGCGCCGGACCCTGGCGAGTCGAGTAGCTCCAAGGGCAGCAGAACGTTTTCCCGCGCCGTCAGGTTGCCGAGCAGTTGAAACGACTGAAAGACAAAGCCCAGCTCAGCCCGGCGCAGGCGGGCGAGCCCGTCCTCCGAGAGCGCCTGGATCGGCCGTCCATCGAGCAGGATCTCGCCCGAAGTCGGTCGGTCGAGCCCCGCCATCAGGGCGAGTAGGGTCGATTTGCCGCTGCCCGAGGGACCGAGCACGGCGAGGAATTCGCCGACGGCGATCGAAAGGTCGATCCCGTCGAGAATGGTCAGGTCGCGCCCCCCGGAGGGGAGGCGGCGAAAGAGGCGGCGAAGCTCGATGCGCGGCGTAGAGGTCATAAGGTGGGTACAACCGGCTCGGAGGGGTGGGCATTTCCCAAGCCGCGGGGCCGTTAAGATGGACCTATGAATGGCCCCCGATCCTTCCTGAGCAGACTCTACGCCGTAAATCACCCATTCCTTACTCCTCTGGCCCTGGCGGTGGTTTTGGCGCTCGGCGCCTGTGATCGAAATCCGGAACCCGCGGCGAAGCCCGCTCCGGCACCGGACTCCGAGAGTGTTGCAGCGCCGACGGCTTCGCCTTCATCGACCGCTCCCCCGGCCGCCGCGCCGAACGATGTCGCTCCGAAAGTGATTTTCCTCGGCGACAGTCTGACCGCCGGTTTGGGCGTCTCGGTCGAAGAGGCCTTTCCCGCCCGAGTGGGAGAGATTCTCGCCGCCGAGGGGCATCCGATCCAGGTGATCAACGCCGGGGTGAGCGGCGACATCAGCGCCGGGGGCGCGAGCCGTCTCGCCTGGCTGCTGAGCCAGAAACCGGCGGTCGTGGTGGTCGAGTTGGGCGCCAACGACGGCATGCGCGGCCAGCCGCTCAAAGACCTGGAAACCAACCTGCTCGACATCGTCCACCGCGCCCAGGCGGCAGGCGCCAAGGTGCTGATCCTCGGCATGAAGGTCCCGCCCAACTACGGCAAGGACTACTCGGACGGCTTCGAGGCGATCTACCCCCGCGTCGCCCAAGAGACTGGAGCCGCCCTCATGCCGTTTCTCCTGGAAGGAGTCGGTGGGGTGCCCGAGCTGAACCAGGCGGATGGAATTCACCCGACCGTCGAAGGGCACAAGATCGTGGCGAAAAACCTCGCGCCGTATTTGGCGCGGTTGTTGGAGGCGATATCTGCTTCGAATGATAAGTGATCGGTGGGCTTGTAGTGCACATCGATCATGAGTATCATTTGACCATGAGCGACCGACCCTACCCGGCACGTCCCCTGCTCGTCAGTGAGCTCGCAGAATCGGTGGCTTCGGCCTACGGCGTAAGCCCTTGGCCGGAGGCCGATCTGGTCGTGTTCATTCGCTCCTTGCTGGAGGCCGAGTCCGCGAGCCGTCGCAACACGGGAGCCCTGATCGAGGCGATGCTCCCTCGCGAACCGGTGCCCAGCCCGGTCGAGGTGCTCCAAGCCCGTCGCAACGCGGCGGCGCGGGATCAGCTCTTCCGCGAATTCGGCGGGTTGTCGAGCGGCGAGGTAGCGGAGAGAGCGGGTTCGCGCGCCAGAAATCGGGCGGCGCTCGCCAACCGCTGGAAGCAGGAGCGGCGAATCTTCTCCGTCCCTCACCTGGGGGCGGAGATCTTCCCCGGTTTCCAGTTCGATGACCAAGGGCAGCCCCGTGAAGGAATTCGCGAGGCCGTGATCGCGCTCTCCGGCTGGTCGCCGTGGGAGCTGGCGCTTTGGTTCATCGCCGCCAACGGTTGGCTCGACGGCCGACGGCCGGTCGATCTCTTGGAGACGGAACCTAAGGCCGTGGTAGACGCGGCTCGGCAAGCGGCGGCGGGGATCATCTTCTGATCTTCTCCGGGGGAAGCCTCCCCCCGCCCCCTGAAGCGCTCGATCCGCTGACCGAAATCTGGACTCCCGGCGAGCCCATTTTTCGCTGCCATGACGGGCGGTTCGGCGCCACGGAGTTCAACCCGGGATTCGGAGTCGGACGCTTTCACCCCTTCTCCGACGAAAGAGGGCGAATCGTGTCCACGATCTACGGTGCCTCCGACTTCGAGGGGGCGCTGTCCGAGACTCTATTTCACGACATTCCGCTCCGCGATGCATTCCGCGTGGTCGAGCGCTCGGTCCTCAGGCCTCTCCTGATCTCGGTAATCTCGGCTCGCCGTCCTCTCTGCTTCGCGCAACTCCACGGTTTCGGTCTCGGCCGCCTCGGACTTCGGCGCACCGATTTGATCGAAGCCGAGGCGCCGGCCTACCGCGCGACGGTTCGTTGGGCGGCGGCGCTTCACTCCTGCCCTGAGCGTTACGACGGGCTGGTCTGGATGTCGCGCCAGCACGACACCTCGCGGGCGGTCGTACTGTTCGGCGATCGGATCGAGCGGCACGATCTCGAACTGATCGACTCTCCTTTACCGCTCTATCTCGGCAGGGGCTACCGGCGGGTGCTCGAGCTCGCCGAGGCGGCGGGAATTGCCTTGGTGGAGTGAGCTACAGCCCCGATCTCTTCGCCTCGCCCCACAGCGCGTCCATCTCATCGAGCGTCGCATCGGCGGGGCTCTTGCCGGCCGACGCGAGTCCGGCTTCGATCGATTCGAAGCGGCGGCGGAATTTGAGGTTGGCTTGGGCGAGCGCGGCTTCCGGGTCGAGGTCGAGCTTGCGTCCGAGGTTGGCGAGGGTGAACAGCAGATCGCCCAGCTCTTCGCTCACCGCCGCGCGATCCTGCGGGTCGTTTCCGTCGCCGAGGGCGCCGCGCAGCTCGGCAAGCTCCTCGTCGATCTTGTCCAGTACCGAGACCGCATCAGGCCAGTCGAAGCCGACGCCCGCGGCTTTCTGGGTCAGGCGGTAGGAGGAGAGCAAGGCCGGCAGCGAGGCCGAGACCCCGGCGAGCACCGAACGGTTGGGGTCCTTCTTCACTTTGCGTCGCTCCC
The DNA here is from genome assembly GCA_035607435.1 of Thermoanaerobaculia bacterium. Taxonomy (GTDB): domain Bacteria; phylum Acidobacteriota; class Thermoanaerobaculia; order Multivoradales; family UBA5704; genus DASYKS01. The sequence goes on from DATMZU010000671.1 coordinate 10,981, forward strand.
AGGCCTCGCGGACGGCTTGGGCGTCCGAGAGGCTGTTACGGTCCTCCTCGGAGCCGAAGACGTGCGGATGGCGGGCGACCATCTTGGTGTGGACCGCTTCGATCGCCTGGGAAAGGTCGAAGGCGCCCGCTTCCTCGGCGAGCCGGCCGATGAAGGCGACCTGGAACAGGAGATCGCCCAGTTCGGCGGCGACTTCGTTCCAATCTCCGGAATCGATCGCCCCCGCGGCCTCGTGAGCCTCTTCGAGCAAATAGGCGCGGACGTCCCCGAGCGACTGCTCGCGGTCCCACGGACAGCCGTCGGGCGCGCGCAGCCGCGCCACGAGATCGAGAAGTTTCTGGAGATCGGGGGCGGGCATAGGCGGGAGGGCGCGGGTCGGGACTATGATGCACTTCGACTTGCCGAGGGAGATTTGCGCTTGCTACGCTTTTTGTCAATGTCCGTTCGTTTTCCGCCGGCTTTTCCGGCCGCCGAAGGTTGGGTCCCATCGTGAGCGACGAGAAACTCAAAGTCACCGACAAACGGATGTTCACGGCGGATGGCAGGCTCAAAGAGGAATACAGCTTCCTCGCCGAGCCCCGGGTGCCCTCGGCGCAAGAGACCGAGGCTGAGCCGCTCCCTCCTCCGGCTGCCGCTCCCGCGCCTCCGGAGGTCAAAGCGATTCCCCCGGCGCGGTTGCCGCCCGGCTATCCCGACGACTCCGACGCCCGTCTGGAGCTGCCGGGAGCTCCTGCGGGCTTCGCCCGGCCGACGTTTTACGACTTGGTGAGCCTGCTCGCCGAACCGATCGCGATCTATCTCGGCGACCTCGAATTGCCGACGGGGGAGTCGGCCGAGAACCTGGAGATGGCGCGGCTGCACATCGACCTGCTCGATGTCCTGCGCCAGAAGACGGCGGGCCAGCTGAGCGCCCAGGAGTCGGGGTTCCTCGAAGACCTGCTGTATCGCTCGCGAGTGCGCTATGTCCAAAAGCGGGGCTGAGAGCGGAGCCCGCCGTATGCCGGGCGTCGCCCTGGGGGTGACGCTGGCGATCTTGAGCCTCGGCCCGTGGGGTGTTCGCCCTGCTTCGGCCGCGGCGGAGAGTGGCGGCTTCGAGCTCGGCGACCCGGTGTCGCGCACGCTGCACCAACTTCAGGATCAGGCCGTGCAGTGGCTGGTCCAAGCCGACCCGGAGCGCTCCGGAGAACGGGTGGCCGAGCTGCTCGAAACCGCGCGCGGCCTCGGGTTTACGCGCTTTCCCGACCTCGCGCGCGGCGCGCTGTTCCGCGCGGTCGAAGCGGCGCGCCGGGGCGACGCCGATCTTTCGCGCCAGTCTCTTGCCGCCGCCGAGAGGTTCGATCCTGGGCGGCCGGAAATCTCGTTTGCGACCGCCAGCGTGGCGCGCATCGAGGGGCACTACGCGACGGCAGTCGGTCAGCTGTTCGTAGGCGTCGGACGCACCTTGACCTGGCCGTTCGAGCGCCGGCTGCTGCTCGAAGGGGCGCTGCTCTGGACGCTCTGGCTGCTGCTCGCCACGGCGGGCCTGTTCGTGGCGATCCAGCTGGCGGCCAAGGGAGGGGCGCTGCTGGCCGACATCGGCCACATCTTTTCCGGCCGCGGCAGCCGATTCACCCTGCCGTTTTCGATCGCGGTCCTGGTCTGGCCGCTGGTGCTGCCTTCGGGGCTGATCTGGCTGCTGCTTTGGTGGTCGGTGCTGCTTTGGGGGTACGCCTCGGCGAGCGAACGGACCGTGCTGGCGGGCGCCTGGCTCCTCCTGGCCCTGGGGCCGCCGCTGCTCGCGGAACAGCGGCAGCGGCTGGCGATCGCCCTCTCTCCCCCGGCCCTCGCGCTCGACAGCCTGGAGCGGCGGGAGCTGACGGGCGATCTATGGAACGACCTCGGCACGCTCCGGACGCTGGTCCCGGACAGCTATGCCGTGCGCCAACTGGTCGCCGACATCCATCGCCGGCTCGGCCAATGGGAGAGCGCCCGCGAGCTGTATCAGGAAGTGATCCAGAAAGAGCCGGGCAATTCGACGGCGCTGGTAGACGTCGGTGCCTACTACCTCGTACGGCACGAATACGCCCAGGCGATCGAGCAGTTCAAACGCGCCGGGGAGGTGGACCCGACGAGCGCCGCGGCGCAATACAACCTGTCTTGGGCCTATCGCGGATCGTACCGGTTCGAGGAGGCCGAGCGCGCCGACGCCGAGGCGCGGGTGCGCGATCGCTCGCGGGTCGAAGGCTGGGTGCAGCGTTCGGAGCGCGTGGTCCAGGTCGATGGCGGCTTCGATCGCATCCCCGAGATCCGGAAGCAGCTCGAAGCGCGGATCGCTGGCCCGGTGGCGGGGCCTGGGCGGGCGGATCTGCTGCGCCGTTACGGAGCCGTGGGGCTCGGTCTCGCTCTGCTGATCGTGGCGCTCGGGCTCGACGCGCTGCGGCGCAACCGATCGGGCTACAGCGAGACGCCGCTCGATTTGAAGCTCGGCTCGCGCCCCTGGCAGCGCTGGCTCCGGGTGCTCCTGCCCGGCTTGCCGTCGGCGGAGGTCGGCGACGGGTTCCGCGGCTACCTGGCGGAGTTGGCGATTCTGGCGCTCGTCTCGATTCCGTTTCTGCCGAGGCTGGGCTTCCGGCTCCCCTCGGGTTTTGGTCCCGGACAGGGGACGGCCTGGCTGATCACGATCGTCGGCCTGCTCGCTTACTACGTCGCTCGCTATCGCTTCGACCTGGCGAACGAAATCTGATGCGTACCGGGAAGATCCGTCGATGAGCGTCGAAGGCAACCTCGACCTTTTTCAGCTGCCCGAGATCCTGCAGCTGATCGCGCAGCAGCAGAAGACGGGGATTCTCACCGTCCAAGGCAACGAGGACATCGTGGCGATTTCGTTCCTGCACGGCAAGATCGTGGCGGCGGATTCGCTCAACCAGGCGGTCGAAGAGGGTTTGAAACAGGTGCTGGTGGAAACCGGCGTGCTCTCGGGAGCCGATTTTGCCCGGGCTTCGACCGAACAGGCGGCGGGTGGCCAGCGGTTGATCGACTTCCTGGTCGAGCGCCGATTCGTCTCCCGGCCCCGCCTGCTCGAAGCGCTGCGGATCCATACCCGCCAACTGCTGGAAAAGCTGCTCGATTGGCGGGAAGGGGACTTCAAGTTCTACTCGGGCGAGGAGGTGGCGTACGAGGAGGGCTTCGTTCCGATCCGAGTGGACGAGCTGCTCCTTCACGCCGGGGGCGCCAAGCTCGCCGCGCCCGCCCCTCCTCCGGCCCGGCGCGCTCCTCCTCCGGCGACCGAACCGCTGAGCCCGCCTTCGGTTCCCGAACCGGCCCGGCCGAGCGCCGGAGCGATCCTCGGC
>DATMZU010000681.1:0-8274 GCA_035607435.1 Thermoanaerobaculia bacterium
ACCGAGCTGTATCGGCCGGAGGTCGTGGCCGGGCTTTGGCGGGAAATCGTCGAACGGCGTGGCCGCGAATCGACGTGAAGCGGGTGGTTTGAGCGGGAAGAATGACTGAACGAGCCGCGCCGGGAGGCGCTGCGGAAAGGAATCCGAGGGATCCCAAACGTCATGAACGAACGAGCGAACGCCCCGAAACGGGGTTACCTGGGGCGCGGTTTGCTCGTCGTGATCGCTTTGGGCGGGCTGGCCCTGGTCGCGGTGGCGGGCGCCGGCTATCGCTGGTTCGGCGACCAGCGGCTGCACATCCTGCTCGCGCTCGTCGTTTCGCTCCTTCTGGTGTTCGCCCAGTCTTGGATTTCGATCTATCTCGTGGGAACCTCCCGGTTGATCGGCAAGACCGTCGCCGCGCACGGTTTCGACCCGGCGGAAGACGACCTGCGGCGCCGTCTGGTGCGTCGGGCGTTGCCTTGGCTTCTCGTGGGCGCTCTCGCCGTGCTGGCGGCCTTCCTGTCGGGCGCGTTCGCGATGATCCGCCAGGACGAGCTGCACCCGCGCACCTGGCACCATGCCATCTTCTTTGCCGCGCTAGCGCTTCAGTTCGTGGCGGCCTACGCGGCCCGGCCGGGTCTGGCCGAGACCGAACGCCGCATCCGTGAGCTGGACGGCCGGATCGGCAGCGCCTCATGACGGCTCCCAGTTCGGCGCCCTCAAACGCCCGCCGCCCGCTCGACGGCCGGATCGCCGTCGTCCTGATCAATTGGAACGGCGCCTCCGATACGCTCGCCACCCTCGCCTCGCTCGACGGGTGCGATGAGGCGGATCGGCTGCGCTGCTTGGTGATCGACAACGGGTCGAGCGACGACTCGGTCGCCCGCCTGCGCGCGGCGCGCCCAGGGATCGAGCTGATCGAGACCGGGGCGAATCTCGGGTTTGCCGGCGGCAACGTCGTGGGCATCCGCCGGGCGCTCGAAGACCCTGAGGTGGCTTGGATTCTGTTGCTCAACACGGACGTCGAGGTCGATCCCGGGTTCCTGGCGCCTCTGCTCGCGGCGTGCGCCGACCGACAAGTGGGGGCGGCCGGGCCTTTGATCTTCTATTTCGAGCGGCGCGATCTGATCTGGGCCGCGGGCGGCCGGCTCCGTTGGCGCGAGACGGTGACCGAAGAGTGGGGCAACCGCGAGCCCGTGGGGCCGCGTTTCGCCGAGGCCGCCGACGTGACCTATTTGACCACCTGCTGCCTGCTGGTGCCGCGCGACGCGATGCTCGACGTGGGGCCTCTCGACCCGGTCTACTTCATCAACGTCGATGACGCGGACTGGTGCCGGCGCGCCGCGGCCGCGGGCTACCGGCTGCGCTATGTGCCGGAGAGCCGGATCTGGCACAAGGTGGCCGCTTCGACCGGCGGCGGCTACACGCCGACCAAGACGTTTCATACCGGGCGTGGCAACGCGATCTTCGTCCGGCGCTACGGCGGTCCGCTCGCGCGGCTGATCTTCGTCGCGGCAAACCTCGCGGCGCTGCCCGTGGCCTTCGTGCGCGAAGGGGCGCGGGGCAACGCGCGCGCCGTCCGGGCGAAGGCCAAGGGTCTATGGCGCGGGCTGTTCGATCCGCTGCCGCCTCCTCCGCGTTTCGCGGTCGAGAGCGGTGTCGAAGGGGGGGGAGGGCGTTGACCGCGAACCAGTTGTTCTTGGGGACCATCCAGCTGCTGTTGGTCCTGTTCCTGGCGACGCTTCACGAAGCGGCCCATGCGCGGGCGGCCGAGTGGTTCGGCGATCCGACGCCGCGGGCGCTCGGCCGGGTGTCGTTGAATCCGCTTGCCCATCTCGATTTGTTCGGCACCGTGATCTTGCCCGCCGCGCTGGTGGCGCTCTCGTTGCCGATCGCGTTCGGGTGGTCGCGGCCGGTGCCGATCGTCGCACGCAATCTGCGCCGGCCCGGCTGGCACTCGCTGTTGGTGAGCGCCGCGGGACCCGCCGCCAACGCCGCGTTCGCCTTGGTGGCGATGCTCGCGGTCGGAATTGTCGTGCATATCCTGGGGCCGGAGGCCCAGCAGGCGGCGCGACTGTCGCTGCTCGGCGGTTCGCTCGCCGATCCGACGTCGCCCGCGTTCGGGCTGCGCGGGTTTCCGGTCGTCTTCACGCTGGTGCAGGCGTCGGTGATCAGCGCGTTCCTCACGCTGTTTCACCTGCTGCCGATCCCGCCGCTCGACGGCGGCATGATCCTGCTTCAGCTCGCGCCGCCGAGCTGGGCCGCGCGTCTTTCGGCGATCCGGCCGTTCGGCTACCTACTCTGCTCGGCGTTTGCGGTCACGCCGTTTTTTCAAGTGACGCTGATCCCGTTTCTGGTCCTCTTGAACGTGGTCATCTCCATCTAGGCTTTAGTCCCCTTGATCTCGAACCGGAACATTCTCTCGAACCTGACCGGAGGCACCGTGACGCCCACGCAAATCGTCCTCTCGGGCATGCGCCCGACCGGCCGTATCCATCTCGGGAACTACTTCGGCGCGCTCAAGAATTGGGTCGAGCTGCAGGATACCTATCGCTGCATGTACATGGCGGCCGACTGGCATGCGCTCACCAGCGATTATGCCGAGACCGGCGAGATCTGCGACAACACGCTGGAGATGGTGGCCGATTGGATCGCCGCCGGGCTCGATCCGAACAAGTCGGTGATCTTCATTCAGTCGATGGTGCCCGAGCACGCCGAGCTGCACCTGCTGTTTTCGATGATCACGCCGCTCGGCTGGCTCGAACGGGTGCCGACCTATAAAGAGCAGATCGCTCAGATTGAGAACAAAGACCTATTGACCTACGGCTTTCTCGGCTATCCGGTGCTCCAGACCGTGGACATCTTGATCTACCGCGCCCATTTCGTACCGGTGGGCGAGGATCAAGCGAGCCATATCGAGATCAGCCGCGAAATCGGCCGGCGGTTCAACTATCTCTACGGCGAAGTCTTCCCCGAGCCGCGCGCGCTGTTTACGCCGACGCCGAAGGTGCCGGGAATCGACGGCCGCAAGATGTCGAAATCGTACGGCAATGCGATCCATCTCTCCGACACGCCCGACGAGATCCGCCGGAAATGCAAAGAGATGTTCACCGACCCCGAGCGCCTGTTCAGAAAAGATCCGGGCCGGCCGAGCGTCTGCAACCTTTTCCAGTTTCACAAGCTGATCTCCTCGCCCGAGCTGTGCGCGGACGTCGAACGGCGGTGCCTGGCCGCCGAGATCGGCTGCGTGGACGACAAGAAGCTGCTCGCCGAGCAGATCATCGGATTTTTGGAGCCGATGCAGAAACGGCGGGCCGAGCTCGTCGGCGACCGCGGCGCGCTGATGGACATTCTGATCGAGGGGTCGGCCCGGGCGCGGGAGATCGCGCGGGAGACGATGGAGTTCGCGCGCGCCGCGATGAAGCTGGATTACTCGACGGTGCTCGGGTCGGCGAAAGGTTCGGCGTGAGCCGGGAAATCCGTTCCGACATTCCCACCCCGGGGCTGCTGCCGGCCTCGTGGCGGGTGCACCTGCCGGTGTTCGACGGGCCGCTCGATCTGCTGCTGCAGCTGATCAAGGTCAACAAGGTCGAGATCTCGGACATCCCCGTGGCGACGATCTGCGATCAGTTCCATGAATATCTGGCGCTGATGGAGATCTTGAATCTCGACATCGCGGCCGAGTACATCTACGAAGCGGCGCTCTTGATCCATCTGAAATCGCGCCTGCTGCTGCCACGGCCGAAGACGCTCGAAGGCGCCGTGATCGACGAAGACCCGCGCCAGGATCTCGTCGCCCGCCTGCTCGAATACCGCCGACTCAAAGACGCCGCGCAGTCGCTCGCCGAAGTGGACCGCATGCGCGCCGGAGTCTGGCCGCGGCGGGCGCAGAAAGTCGATCTCGGCCCCGAGCCCGAGGACGAAGAGGCGACGATCGATCTCGGCGAAGTTTCGCTGTTCGATCTGCTCGGCGCGTTCAAAAAAGCGATGGAGCGGTACGACAAGGAGCATCCGCCCGCGCTCCATCTCTCCGGCGAGACCTACTCGGTGCGCAGCCAGTTCGACCGGCTCCTCGGCGTGCTGTCCGCCGCGCGGCCGTACGACCTGCTGGAAGATCTTCGGCACCTGTCCTGCCGCTCCGAGGCGATCGCCTGCTTTCTAGCGGTCCTGGAGCTGGCGCGGTTGAACCTGGTGCGCATTCATCAAACCGGCGACGGCGAGCTGCTGTTGTATCGCACGACCCGGGAAGTGGGACATCACGAATTGGAGATGTTTCTCGGATGAATGAAGAACGAGAAGAACCGATCGACGAGCCGCAGGCGGAGCCAGAAGCGCCGGAAGCGCCCGCGGACGCCGATACGACCGAAGCGACCGATCCGACCGAGATCGATCCGACCGATCCGACGGATCCGACCGATCGGACCGATGTGACCGCCGAGCCCGCCGAGTCTGTCGAGGCGTCCGAGAGCGCGGAGAGCGAGCCCGCCGCGCCCGAAACTCCGGCCCGGCGCCGGGCGCGCGAGCGGCGGCCGACCGAGCGCTCGGAGATGGAGATCGCGATCGAGGCGATCCTGTTCGTCTCGTCCGAGCCGGTGCCGCGGGGCAAGCTCGCCGAGCTGTTCGACGAGGAGGACCGCGCGGAGGCGGAGATCGCGATCGATGCGGTGCTCGAACGCTTCGGCCCCGAGGTCGGCCGCGGTTTCATGGCCGAAGAGGTGGCGGGCGGCGTGCGTTTGGCGACCCGGCCGGAGCTGGTCGGCTGGCTGCGTCGGTTCTTCGAGGTGGCCTCGGGCACCAAGCTGTCGATGGCCGCGCTCGAAACGCTGGCGATCGTCGCCTACCGCCAGCCGATCACCGGACCGGAGATCCAAGAGCTGCGGAACGTCAGCGCCTCGGGCACGCTCAAGACCCTGCTCGAACGGCGGCTGGTGCGGATCACCGGGCGCAAAGAAGTGGTGGGCAAGCCGTTCCTCTACGGGACGACCCGCGAGTTCCTGGTCCATTTCGGGCTCAAGAGCCTGGCCGACCTGCCGCCGCTCGAAGAGTTCGAGGAAACGTTCGGCAGCGACTCGAACTTGGTCGACCGTTCGCTCGACGCGGCTGCCGAGGCGGACGCGTCATTGGCGGCGTTGGTGGCGCCGGATGCCGAACCCTCCGTCGGCGCCGAATCGGCCGACCTTACATCCGCCGAGCACGAATCCGCATTCCACGTCGCCGCCCTCTCGGCCGACGACGAATCGCGCGAGCGCGAGCTTCTGGAGCAATCCGAGGAGATCGAAGCGCGCCAGGAGGCCTCCGAGTCGGTCGAGGCCGGGAGCAGGCGATGAACGAAGAAAAACCGCGCGGCGGCGACCGTATCCAGAAGATCCTCGCCCGCGCCGGAGTCAGCTCGCGCCGCGAGGCCGAGACGCTGATCACGGAGGGCCGGGTGACGGTCAACGGCCAGCCCGCCGAGCTGGGCCAGAAAGCCGATCCGGAGCACGATTCGATCAAGCTCGATGGCAAGCGGATCCTGCTGCCCAAGGAGCACCGCTACCTGCTGCTCAACAAGCCGCGCGGCGTAATGACGACGGTCGCCGATCCGGCCGGCCGGCCGACCGTGATCGACCTCGTCCCACCGGCGCTGCGCAAGGCTTTGGTACCGGTCGGCCGGCTCGACTTCCTGACCGAGGGGCTGATCCTGCTTACCGACGACGGCGATTTCGCCAACCGGGTCGCCCATCCGCGCTACGGCTGCCGCAAGACCTACGAGGTGAAGGTCTCGGGCCGGCCGGCGGAACGCGATCTCGACCGCTTGCGCGAAGGCATCGTGCTCGACGGCGAGCGCACCGCTCCGTGCCGGATCGAGCCGCGGACGGTGTCGCGGCCGAAAGGGGTGGACAGCGACAACACCTGGTGGAACGTCGAGCTGTCCCAAGGGCGGACGCGGCAGATCCGCGAGATGTTCCAGCGCATCGGTCATCCGGTGGGCAAGCTCCGGCGTGTGGCGATCGGCGGCCTCACCGATCCGAACCTGCCGCTCGGCTCGATCCGCGAATTGACGCCGCGAGAGGTCGAGATGCTCCGCCAGGGGAGCCGCACGAGCGATCCGCTGCCTAGCGCCACGAGCGGCCGGGTGCGCCAGATGGCCGGCACTTCCGAGCGGTTCCCCGAGATCCGGCGTTGGCGCGCGAAGGGGGAGGAGAAGGCGGCGGATTTGCCGCGAGCGGCAAGGCCGGCGCGGCCCGAGCGGCCCGAAAAGCCGGAAGGGACCCAAAGGACGGCAAGGACGGAAAAGCCTGAGAAACCGGAGACGCCGGCAAGACCAGAGAGAATTTCCAAGACCTTGCTGCTGCCGCGGTTGGAGGAGATTCGGCCGGCGGCGCCGCGGCGGGCGGGGACGGCGACTCGTGGAGCGGACGAAGAGCGCGGCGGTCGGCCGGCGCCGCGCCCGCCGCGGAGCGTTTCGCGCGCTCAGGGCGCGCCGAGCGAATCCGCGCCCCGTTCCGGGTTCGAGCGCGAGCGGAGCGGCCCTCCCTCCGGACGGCCGGTGCGTTCTCCCTTGGCCGCGCGCTCGCCGCGGGCCGCGGGCGGCATTCCCGGCGCGCCCCGGCCGCGGAGCGCGCCGTATCCGCCGCCCGGAACCGATTTCGAGGAACGCGGCCGGCCCGCGGGGCGTCCGACCTCTCGACCGGCCGGGAGGCCGACCGGACGTCCCGCCGGTCGATCCGCCGGCCCCGCCGGTCGTAGCGCCGGACCGGGAGCGCGCCCCGCCGGCCGCGCCACGGACCGGCCGGTTCGTCCTTCGTCGGATCGCCCCGGCGCCAAACCGTCGGGCCGTCCGACCTCGGGTCGCCCTTCGGGCCGTCCGCCTTCGGGCCCTCCAGGTCGTCCGGCTTCGGGTCGTCCCTCGGGGCGCCCCGCTTCAGGCCGTCCCGCGTCCGGGCGTCCTTCGTCCGGTCGTCCCGCCGGCCGTCCGACTGCGGGTCGTCCCACCGGCCGCCCTCCGGGCCGACCGGGTGGCGGTGGTCGTCCGGGCGGTAAACCCGGAGGCCGGAGCGGCCGGTGAGCGGGGGAGAGGCTCCGCTCGTCATCGCGATCGACGGTCCTTCCGGCGCGGGCAAGTCCACCATCGCGCGCCGGCTCGCCGCGCGCCTTGGCGTGCCGTATCTGGATACCGGCGCGATGTATCGGGCGCTGGCGCTCGCCGCGCTCGATGCAGGTCTCGATCCGGAAGATCGCGCGGCGGTCGAAGCGCTCGCGGAGCGGGCGGACATCCGGCTCGAACCCGCGGGGGACGGCGGTTATCAGGTTCTGCTCGACGGCGTGGCGGTCGAATCGCGCATCCGCACGCCGGAGGTCGGGCGCGCCTCCTCCGCGGTCTCCGCCCACCCGGGCGTCCGGGCGCGGATGGTGGCGCTCCAGCGGGAGACCGCCGAGCGGCTGGGGGGCGTGTTGGAGGGACGCGACATCGGCACCCGGGTCTTCCCCGACGCGCGCCACAAGTTCTTCCTCGATGCCGATCCGGGGATTCGCGCCGAGCGCCGTCATGCCCAGCTCGCCGAGACCGGCCGCGCCGTGCCGCGCGAGGAGGTCGAAGCCGATCTCGCGGAGCGCGACCGGCGCGACCGCAGCCGCGCCGATTCGCCGCTCACCTGCGACGAAAGTTACGTGCGGATCGACGCCACCGGTTTAGACGTCGATCAGGTGCTCGAAAAAATGCTCGCGGCGCTCGGCTGAGTGCCGGCAAGTGTTTCGTTGGTCCCGCAGCGACTGGCTGCTGCCGAAGGCGCCCGAAGGAGCGAGGAGGCCAACGAAATTCTTGCCTCCGCCGCTCAATTCGACAACCGATTCTCGAACAGTCCGCCGTCGATCGGAGCGGCGATCAGCCGGCCGTCGGGAGCCACCTGGACGCTCTCGATCCGACGCCGATAGGGTCCGAACGGGTTGAATCCTCCCGCCGTCGGCTCCCAGGTGGCGCCGCCGTCGCGGCTTCTGCGGACGCCGAGACGGGTGGCGGCGTACAGATCGCCGGAGCCGCTCGGGTCCGTCGCCACGTCGCTCACGCCGTCGGAGAGCGGAAACGTGTGGATCAGCGTCGAGGTGGTGCCGAAGTCGTCGCTCCGGCGCAGCTCCGTGCCCGCCCCGGTGGCGAATAGCAGATAGACGCCCGCGGCCGTTTCGGGGATGAATTCGACGTCGCCGTAGACGGCCGGCAGTTTCGTCCAGGTCGCCCCGGCATCCGTGCTGCGGTAGATCGCCGGGGTGCCGAAATCGGGCGGAAATCTGGAGGTGAATTCCAGCACGTCGGCG
>DATMZU010000690.1:0-10733 GCA_035607435.1 Thermoanaerobaculia bacterium
GTCTCTCCTCGCCAAAAACAAAAGCGCCCCGCCGTTTCCGGCGGGGCGCTTTCGGGTTCGAGTCTCGCGGGCGCTACTACCCAGAGCCGAACGCGGAAGACCCCGCGTAACGGTACGTAAAGAAGTAGTGCCGACGGAACGTGCTCATGGGACCGGGAGTATCGGAGGGACGGAAGGCCCCTGTCAAGCGGCAATCGGCGGCAAGCCGCTGCCAGTGGTCACGCAAGTCTTGCCCCTTCGACCCGCCCGTCGGTAGGATCGGAAGAGGAATCGAGGAAGTAAAGCGAACCTCTGCGGATCACTGAAGAGTGAGGAGGCCCCATGCTCCTGCGCCCCTTCCGGCGGATGTTTTTGTCTTGTTCCCTGCTGGCCCTCCTCGCCGCGCCCGGGTTCTCCGACGATCCGCCGGTGGCCTCGGTAATCCCGCAGGATTGCGCCGGAGTTCCCCCGGGCGGGCGTTGCAAGGTCACCCAGGATCACAATCCGAACGATTGCAAGGAGCCGCAGTGCATCGAAGGACGGTGCGAAACCACCTATCCCGCCCCCGGCGGGAAGCCTTGCACCGACACCGACGGCAATCCCTGCACCGTGGCGCTCTGCCTTCCGGGGTCGGCCATTTGCGGCCAAACCGCGCCCGCTCCTCTCGGTACGCCCTGTCCGGACACGGACGGCAGCCCCTGCTCGAAGGCTTCCTGCCAGAACGGGATCTGCAACCAGGGCGTCCCGTTCCCTCCGGTCCCGGCGATGAACGATCTTTCCGCGGTGGTGGTGGAGGCCCGGCCGGCCCGGGTGGACCAGAGCGAGGCCTTCACCGACTGCTGCTGGTTCTGCCAGGAGCAGTCGATCGAGGCGCTCCGGCCGACGTTGAACGGTCCCGAGCGCATCGAACCGGACGGATTTCGGCCTTTCCGCACGAAATACTGCGGCACGGTGGTCCGCTACGGGATCAACGACGAGCTGGCCGATCCTCGCGACATCATGCTGAACATCGTGCCGAGTCCCGGTTTCGAGCACTTCGTCAAGGGGTTCTTGAATACGGAGTGCGGGGGGCTCACCGACGATGAGGAAGACCAATTCGCCAAGGACGACCAGGACTGCCTTCTCGGTGCCTGCCTGATCGCCAGCGAGAACAAAGCCGGCAAGTGCATCCATGCCGAGGTGACTCCGGCGAACCAGTTCTACGGCAAGGATTTTCGCTTCCTTCCGATCAGCGACACCTTGCCGAGCAAGTGCAACGGCAAGGTGACGGTCAGCCATGGGCAGCAACTCGGCGGCGTCTGGGAGTGCAAGTCGGCCCTGGAGCCGGCGAGCGAGTGGAGCGGCGCCCCGCCGCCCGGCGGCGTCGCGGGCCAGGAGGGGCGCGAGGTCTGCGTTTACGGCGTCTACTCCGTAGACCATGGTCCGGATCACCGGATGAGCAGCCATCAGAAGCTCTGCTGCTCGAAAGACGCGTCCCACGACCGTCCCGAGATCCACCCCTTCGACGCCGTCTGGTTCCGCCATCCGGACGGACAGCCCGGCTGGATCTTCGGCGTCTTCCAGGACGACTCGAACCGCTACAGTTTCACCCACTGCGGGGACAACAACGGCAACACCTGGTCGCAGGCGCCGCGCGATCTCACCTTCCGCTTTCCGTTCCGCTTCCCGCGCTCTTCAACACCTCTGAAGGCCTGCCTGCGCCACACGCGGACCACGAACCTTCAGGGCAGCCAGCGCCAGGTGGCGCCGGTGAACGTCACCACCGCCGTGATGCCCTCGCCTCTGGCCGAAGTCAAAGCCTTGACCGACGGTCCTTTTACGGTTTTCGAAGTGGTGGAGCCGGGAGGGGCGGAAGGGGAGACCCAAGTGCGGATCGAGGGCTGCGTCACCCCCACCGAGGTCTCGGGTTTCCTGACCGTGCGCGTTGCCGTCGGCTGCCCGCGGGGCGCGTCCTGCCCCGGTTTGAACGACACCTCGGACAAGGGATCGGGGTACTACTACGGCGAGATCACGTTCGAGCCAAGCTGCAACTAAAGTCGCCTCCGGGCGCTGGCCCGCGATTCGCAATCGGACTCTTCCGTGCTCAGCCTTGGTAAGGCGAGCCAGGAGCGAATCCAATGTCCGACAATCCCATCCGTCCCTTCCTGCCGGATCGCCCGCTCGCCGCCGGCCCTCGAGTGGTCATGGTGGAAAACGACGACTCGCGGCGCTTGGTCGTCATTCTGTTCTCGGTCGCCTTGGTGCTCGGCGCGGGGATCGGCATTTTCGGGTTTCTCGCCGGGCGGAGATCGGAGGCCGGAAAGATTCGTCCGCCGGATTTCGCGGCCTATCCACCGGTCCAGGCGGCAAATCCTCCACCGCAGTCTCTGCAGATTGTGCCGCTGCCCGAGGGGTCGCTCGTCCGGGAAGATCCTCCCCTCCCGCCGGGTTCGATGTTGATCGGATATGACGGAGGGCAACCCATTTCGATCGAAGGTAACGACGCTGCGGGCGCTCCATTGGACGCTCCTGTGGAAGAAAAGCCCGCGATCGTGATTCGGCGCCACGAGAGGCGCGGCTGGGTTCTTTCGGCTCGTGCTCCTCAGGCTCCCGCTGCCGCCGCCGAGCCCGCGCCGGTTTCCGCCGAGTCGGATTTCGCCCCTCCGGCTCCTGCCGCCGCGCCTGAGCCGACTGCCGCGGAGGCGGATCCCGCGGCCCCGCCTGCTCCTCCCGAAGCTTCCGCGCCAGCTCCCGGAGTCGACTCGTCCCTGGATTCCTCTCTGGACTCTTCGCTCGAACCGCCTCCGGCTCCTTGACAGGAGACAGGACCGGCGAGGAAGATCCGCGCCGGGCGGATCCCGCCCGCGCGATCTGCGGGCGGCGGCAATAGAGTTCCTCGGCGAATGCCATTCTTTTTCTTCACCGCGTATCCTCCCTCTCCGCTCGACCGCCGCCTCGACACGCCGGGCGAGCTGTAGACCCGCGGCGCGGTAGCCTCGGGGGACTCCTCGCCGGGCGCCGCGGCGCGAAAGGAATCCTGATGCGCAAGGTGATCATTCTTCTGCTGGTGGCCGGTGCGGCCACCGCGGGTTATTTTTATTGGCAACGACGGCCGCAGCCGACCGACCTGGTGCTCGCCGGATCTCTCGAAGCGCGCACGGTCGAAGTGGGCTCGCTGGTCGGCGGCCGGATTTCGCGGGTGCTGGTGGACGAAGGCGCCAGGGTCCAGACAGGCCAGGTGTTGATCGAGCTCGAAGGCGATCTGCTGGAGCTCCAGATCGGCGAACAGCAGGCGGCGATCGCCGAGGCGCAGGCGAACCTGGCCAAGGCCACCAAGGGTCCCAGGAACGAAGAGGTCCGCCGCGCCGAGATCGATTGGCAGGCGGCGAAGACCGACCGCGAACGCTTCGAATCGTTGTGGAAATCCGGCGTGATCGCGAAACGCGAGTTCGACACCGCGGCGGTGCGCGAAGCGAACAGCTTGGAGACCCTGCGCCAGGCGCAGCGCGGCGGCCGGAGCGAAGACCGCTCGGCGGGTCGCGCCGTGGTCGAGCGGCTGGAAAAGCAACTCGGCTATCTCGAACGGCAGAAGCAGGAACTGGCGATCGTGGCGCCCGCGGCCGGCGTGGTCGAAGCGCTCGACCTGCGCCCGGGCGATCTGATCAACCCGAACCAGGCCGCGTTGACCCTGCTCGAAGACGGCCAGCTCTGGGTGCGGGTCTACGTGCCCGAGCCCGCTCTGGGCCTGGTGCACGTGGGGCAGGAGATCGGGATCTCGATCGACAGCTTCCCCGATCGGACGTTCCGCGGCCGGGTGGTCGAAATCCGCGATCAGGGCGAATACACGCCGAGGAACCTCCAGACGCTCGATCAGCGCAGCGACCTGGTGTTCGGCACCAAGATCGAGGTCGATCGCGCCCCCGAGCTGAAAGCCGGAATGACCGCGATCGCCAAGCTGCCGCTGCCCCCAAGCCCCAAGAAAGCCAAGCGGTGACCTCGGCGACTTCCACTGCGCCTGAGACGGAGGCGGGCACGGACGCTCCGGTCTCGGAGTTCGGCATCGAGGCCGATCACGTGACGCGCGATTTCGGCGCGGTGCGCGCGCTCGACGATGTCTCCCTGCGGGTCAAGCGCGGCGAGATCTACGGCCTGCTCGGTCCCAACGGCTCGGGCAAATCGACGCTGATCCGCATTCTCTGCGGCCTGCTCGCGCCGTCTCAGGGCAAAGCCGCGGTGGACGGCCTCGACGTCGTCGGCCACGGCGAGGAGATCCGTCGCCGGATCGGCTACGTGCCGCAGAAGTTTTCGCTCTACACCGACTTGTCGGTCGCCGAGAACCTCGATTTCTTCGGCTCGGTCTACGGTCTCAAGGGGGCGGAAAAGCGCGAGCGGCGCGACTGGGCGGTGGGGCTGACCGGCATCGGACCCTACCTCGGTCGCCTCGCCGGTGAGCTTTCTGGCGGCTGGAAGCAGCGCCTGTCGCTCGCCGCCGCGGTGATGCACGGGCCGCGCGTCCTTTTCCTCGACGAGCCGACCGCGGGCATCGATCCGGTCGCCCGGCGCGAGCTGTGGAACCTGCTGTTCGACCTCGCCGCCTCGGGCGTCACCCTGCTGGTCACCACCCATTACATGGACGAGGCGGAGCGCTGCGGCACGGTCGGCTACCTCTACCTGTCGCACATGCTGGTCGAGGGCAAGCCCGACGACCTGGTCGATCTGCCCGAGGTGACGCCGCAGGGCATGCGCCGGGTCGAGGTCGAGTGCGTCCACGGAGCGGCGGCGGTCATGGGCCTGGCCCGCGAGCGGCCGTACGTGGACGAGGTGACCATCTTCGGCAACGCGCTCCACCTTCTGGTCAAAGGCGACGTAACCGACGAGGAGATCGCCGCGGATCTGTCGGAGCGCGCCGGAGCGGGAGTGAAAATCCGGCCGATCGCGGCGTCGCTCGAAGACGTGTTCGTCCGCCTGACGCGCCTGCAGGTGGGGCTAGGGGAGCAGAAGCTGGCGGCGCAGGAGGCGGAGAAGGCCAAGACCGGCAAGCGGAGGGCGGGGCGTTGAGGGGGTTCGGCGCGATCCTCAAGAAGGAGTTCCTGCAGATGGTGCGCGACGTGGGCACCCTCCGCTTCGCGATCATGGTGCCGGTCTTCCAGCTCGTCCTGTTCGGCCTGATCGACACCAACGTCCGCCGGGTGCCGACCGTGGTTTTCGATCAGAGCCGCTCGCAGGAGAGCCGCGCGCTGCTCGACGAGTTCACCAATACCAGCTATTTCCTGGTCACCCGCTTCGTCGAATCCCGCGCCGACCTGCGCGAGGAGATCGTCGCGGCGCACGCCCAGGTGGGGATCGAGATCCCGCCCGACTACGCCCGGAAAAGGCTCGCGGGCAAATCCGCGGACGTGCTGGTCCTGATCGACGGGTCGGATTCGAGCATCTCGGCCCAAGCGCTCGGCGCGGCAAACGGCGTCGCCCTCTCCCGTTCGCTCCAAGAGATCCGCAAGCGGGCGGGGGTCATCGGCCTGCCGGTCGAAGTGCGGCCGACGCTCCTGTTCAATCCGGATTCGCGCAGCGCGAACCTGCTGATCCCCGGCCTGGTGGCGATCCTGCTGACCTTCTCGGGCACGCTGCTCTCGTCGTTCGCGATCGTCCGAGAGCGAGAGCGCGGCACGCTCGAACAGCTGATGGTGACCCCCGCCACTCCCGTCGCCGTAGTGCTCGGCAAGCTCCTGCCCTATCTGCTGCTCGCGTTCATCCAGCTGCTCCTGATCCTGGTGCTCATGACCACGGTGTTCGGCGTGCCGATCCACGGCAGCATCCCGCTGCTGCTGGGGCTCGCGACGATCTACCTGTTCGCCCTGCTCTCGCTCGGCCTGCTCGTCTCGTCGCGCGCCAAAACCCAGATGGAGGCGGTGCAGCTCGCCCAGATGCTGCTGCTTCCCTCGATCATGCTCTCGGGCTACATCTTCCCGCTCTCCTCGCTTCCGACCGTCCTGCGCTACGTCGCCCAGATCCTCCCCGCCACCCACTTCATCGCGATTTCGCGCGGAATCATCATCCGCGGCGCCTCGTTCTCCGACCTCTGGGAGCACGTCGCCGCCCTGCTCGCGATCGCGGTCGTTCTGGTTGCCGCGAGCGCCCGGGCGTTTAGGAAGACGGTGGAGTAGGCGGGAGCGCGGTATGCTTTGCGTGTAGGTCGTCGGCCTCTCAGCCCTCACCCCCGGCCCCTCTCCCAAAGGGAGAGGGGAGAAAGCAAGAACACTCTTTCTGGTCTCCCCTCTCCCTTTGGGAGAGGGGCCGGGGGTGAGGGCTGACCGACGCCCCAATTACCAACCCAAGGAGTCTCTCGAATGGCGTACGGACAGTCGAAAGCGGCGCGGTGGCCCCGCCGGATCTTGTTATTGCTGGTGGTGGCGCTCGTGCTCTTCGGCGGGTTGTCGTTCTGGTCGGGCCGCGCGCCCGGGGTGGAGCTGGTGCCGAAGCTCAAAGGGATCGGCAAGCGCACGCCGATCGAGGTGAAGATCGACGACGTCTCCCGGGTCCAGCGCGTGCGGATCGAAGTGGTCCAGGGAGCGGACAAGATCGCGGTCTCCGAGAAGGAGTACACCCCCTCTCCGAACTGGGCTTTCTGGCGCGGCCGCAGGCCCGAGACGTTCACGGTCGATATCGGTCGCGACACCGTCAAAGGTCTGCGGGCGGGCGAAGCGACCATTCGCGCGACGGCCGACCGGGCGGGCAACATGGTCCGCACTCCGAGCCCCACGATCGCCGAGGTGAAGCTGCCGGTCCGCCTCTCGCCCCCCGTGCTTTCGCTTCTCTCCACCCAGCACTACACGGCCCAGGGGGGCTGCGAGGTCGTCGTCTACCAAGTGGGGGCGAGCGAGCGCGACGGAGTGAGCGTCGGCTCCTGGTGGTTCCCGGGTTTTCCGCTCCCCGGGGCGCCGGACCCCCGCACCCATTTTGCCCTATTCGCCGTGCCCTACGACCACTCGACCGCCGGCGAAGTCCGCTTGGTCGCGACCGATGAGGTGGGCAACGAATCGACCCAAAGTTTCGTCGATCAGTTCAAGCCGAAGCCGATCCACACCGACACGATCCCCTTGGACGACGCCTTCCTCTCGCGCGTGGTGCCGGCGATCCTCGCGGAATCGCCCGAGGTGAGCGATCAAGGCGATCTATTGAAGAGCTATCTGGAGATCAACCGCAACCTGCGGAAGAAGAACGCGGCCACCTTGAAGGAACTGGCCGCCAAGAGCGAGCCGAAATTCCTCTGGAGCGAGCCCTTTATCCCGATGGCGAACGCCAAAATCACCGCCGCCTTCGCCGACCGCCGCACCTACATGTATCAAAACAATCCGGTCGACAGCCAAGATCACCTAGGCTTCGACATGGCCTCCACCGAGCACGACTCGATCCGCGCCTCCAACCGAGGCAAAGTGGCGCTCGCCCGCTACTTCGGGATCTACGGCAACGCGGTGGTTATCGACCACGGCTACGGTCTGATGAGCCTCTACGGCCACCTCTCCCAAATCGAGGTGAAAGAAGGCCAGATGGTCGAGCGCAACCAAGAGATCGGCCGCTCCGGAAAAACCGGCCTCGCCGGTGGCGATCACCTCCATTTCACCCTCCTCCTCCAAGGTCTCCCCGTCAACCCGGTCGAATGGTGGGACCCTCACTGGATCCGCGATCGGATTGTGCGGAAGCTGGGGGCGGGGTTGCCGTTTACGGGGTAGTGATGAAGACGGCGTAGCGGAGAGTCTGGAGGCCTCTCGGCACTATCCAGGGTATCCTTCAGCCTCAAATGCCAGACCCGAAACGCCCCAGCCACCTTTCCGACAATGCCGAGAGAACCCTTCAGGCCCTGGCAGACCAGGGTCTCGGCCACAAGCTCTCCCTCGGCGGGGCTCTGGGTCTCCTTCACTATCTCGACTACCGGACAACTCACGACGTCGACGCATGGTGGATCCCGTCCGCAACGCAGGAGGACCGGGACCGAGTGCTTCAGACGATCGAGGAGACGCTGCGACCTTTCGGCGATGTCAGGCGACGTACCTGGGGAGAGGTCGTCAGCATTGAGCTCAAAGTTAGTGGCAAGACGGTCTTTAGCTTCCAGGTGGCTTCTCGGTCAGCTCAGCTTGAGTCTCTGGAGCAGCTTCCTTGGACTGACGTTGCCCTGGACAGTCTCGCGGACCTGATCGCCAGCAAGATGACCGCGTTGGTCGAGCGAGGGGCTCCCCGCGATTTCCGGGATATCTACACACTCTGTGATCGCGGCCTTACCTCCGCCCGCGAATGTTGGGATCTTTGGGCGGAGCGCCAACAGAAGGCCGGGAGCGAAGCGGATCGACGGCGCGCCATGTTGGCCGCTCAAACGCACTTGGCACGCGTTGCAAAGCACCGGCCCCTAGAGGCGATCTCGGACGCAGATCAACGCGACGAAGCAATGCGTGTACGATCCTGGTTCGCGGAGGATTTTCTCCATGCCGAATTCCTGGATTGACGGCTCCCTCTACCCCGACACCGAGATCCCTGAGGATCTTCCTAGCCTGGCCGACCGGGTCGACTTCCTGGTGCGGCTGTGCGGCGCGTGGGATTTCGGAATCCTTCCGGATTGGGAGACCGTCGAGGTGATCCGGCGATCCGACTGGCGGGAGGCCGTGGAGGAGACGAATCTCCTGACCTCACCGGTCTACCATCTCCTGCGCTCCTGGCATCGCCTGGAAGATCGTCTCTACTTGGGGCAGCGGCTCGCCTACATCGACGACGACCCCGAGCTGCAGCACGTATAGGGCAGTCTGCGAAAACCGGCCTCGGGGTTCGAGAAATCCCCGAGGCCGGGAGAACCTCAATCCGTGCAGTGGAGCGTTTCGGTGCAGGTGGGGGCAGCGGTCAGGCAGTGACAGCAGGTCGCCGTGCAGTTCTGGGTGAGCGAGCAGTTCACCGCCGTTTGGGAGGAATAGCCGCCCGCGACGGGGCGCAGCTCCAGCGGGGACAGGGTCTCTCGGGAAAGCTTCAGTCTCTTGGACTTCTTCACGAGTCTCTCCTTATGTTGACCGAGTCGGGTTGACCCGGGCTCATGCCTTTGGAGTAAGGAACCTGGGTCGGACCCCTACCGCGCGCTCCGCCGCGGGCTGCGCGAGATCAGGAACTCCGGCAGCTTCTCGGCGATCCAGCGTTCGGCGCGGCGGTGTTCGGGGAACAGCTCTTCCCGGCGGCGGAATTCGGGGGAGTGGATGCAGCGGCGGTGGCCGTCGGAGACCGGGGGCATCGCCGCGTGTAGCAGCTCGTGGTAGATGACCGATTCGACCACGTAGCGGGGGACTTCCGGGTCGTCAAGCAGCGGGTGGATGCGGATCACGTGATCCTCGAAGTTGTAGCTGCCGAGCTGGATCGTCGAGGTGCGGCGCCGGGTGGGCTTGCGCCAACGGCCTTGGCGGCCCCAGGTGATCGGCACGTCGAGGCGGCCCGTGGCGTTTTGGGCGGCAAAATAGAGCGCGACCAGCCGTTCGCGGAGCTTTTCGAGGTCGTAGGCGTCGCCGTAGGGGCGCAGGACGATCCGCCGCTTGCGCTCCGCTCCGCCGCGGTTCTGGGCGAAATGCTCCCGGATGCGGAGGAGCGCCTCTTGGGCGCGCGGGCTCTTCTTGCGGCTCTGGACGAAGATCGAGACCGCTTTGAGGACCTCTTCCGGCGCCCAGAGGAACGATCGGTGAAGGCGGATCTGAAACCGGGCCGGCGCGGGGCCTTCCGGCCGGAACGACAGGATCGTCCGCTGGTTGTCGGTCAGCTTGAGGGTCGATAGGCGGCGGTCGAGGAGCCGGGAAAGGTGGCGAAACAGGTCGCGCTCCCGCAGGTCGGTGAGCTGCCGGCCGGCGGAATCCTCGGGGGGAACCGAACTCGCCGGGCGCGCGGCACGGGTTGCCGCCCTCGACGGAAGGCTTGGCGTCGAGGCGTCGAACAGCGGCATTTGCCGCGGATCGCGATCCTTCCTGAGCATGGCGGGCGGAGTTTAACGCGGGTCCGACGGGCCGTGTAAAGGGAAAAGGACGAAAAGGCCCTAATCGCCGCTTGGCCCGCGCGCAGCCGGGACGCTATTGTCGCAAGACGTGAATCCGGAGGGGAGGAGACATGGGATCAGCTCTCTTCATCAGCTACAGCCGCGCCGACATGCAGGAGACCGACTGGCTCGGGCGGCTCAAGATGTACCTGGCCCCCTTCGGCCGGCAAGGGATCATCGATGCTTGGGACGACCAGAGAATCGCTCCCGGAATGCTCTGGCGGGACGAGATCGCCCGGGCCCTCGACGATGCCGCCGCGGCCGTTCTGCTCATCGGGCCGGGATTTCTGGCGTCGGACTTCGTCATGGAGCGCGAGGTGCCGCGGTTGCTCCGGTCGGCCCACGACCGCGGCCTCGCGCTGTTCCTGCTCCTGGTCGGATTCAGCGGTTACCACGCGACGGAGCTCAATGAGTATCAGGCGTTCAACTCTCCCGAGGAACCTCTGGAAAGCCTCCAGCGTTCTGAACAGAATCGCATTCTCAACGCCCTGGCGATCGCCATCGCCGAATCCCTTCGAGCCGAAAAGCCTCACGCCTCGAAGGCGTCGGACGGCCGCGGCCTCTACGACAGGGTGCTGGCCATTCAAAGGCATCTGAGCGATACGCGGATGGCGTTCGTGGCGCAGTGCCGGCGCCGCGACGACCTGGTGGCCGCCATCGAGCGACGCCTGAAGTTCGACAATGAGATGGAGTACGAAAAATTCTTCTTTCTTTACTATAACCAGCT
>DATMZU010000692.1:0-3727 GCA_035607435.1 Thermoanaerobaculia bacterium
GCCGAGCGGCAACGTCTTCTACTTGGAAGGCGGTCCCGGCGTCTACAAGCCGAAGACCGGCTCGTCGCACCTCGGCTTCAACCTCGGCTTCGGCGTCCAGCTGCCGGTCACGGCCCGCTATCGCCTCGAGTTGGGAGCCGACTACCACCGGGCGTCGAGCCGCGCGGAGTTCGTGACGCTGCAGCTGGGGGTGTTGTTCTGAGGCGGGCGGTCAGTAGCGGCGCGGCTCACCATCTGACATCATGTAACGAAACGCCGGAGCTCGTTGCCTGATCGTCAGGTTCGTCGTTGGCCAGCTCGTCGCCCGGTGAGGAGACC
This sequence comes from Thermoanaerobaculia bacterium, assembly GCA_035607435.1. GTDB lineage: Bacteria > Acidobacteriota > Thermoanaerobaculia > Multivoradales > UBA5704 > DASYKS01. The sequence continues at coordinate 319 of DATMZU010000692.1, forward strand.
TCGAGGATCCCCAAGGAGGGGGGAGGCGCGAGCCACCGCCCGACGGACAGCTCTCTCGTCGAGGAGGGTCATGAACCGTCTCCCTGGAGGTCTCTCACCGGCGGCGTTCGTCGCCGCGAGCGCGATCGTCGCCGTTCTCTCCGCCCCCTCCCGCCCCGCCGCGGCCGCCATCGAAGGTACGACCTGGTTCCCGATCGGGCCGGCTCCCATCGACGGCGCCTTCGCCGGGGGGGTCTCCGGCCGCGCCTCGGCGATCGCGGTCAATCCCGCGAATCCGGACGAGATCTGGCTCGGCACCGCGGCCGGCGGCGTCTGGCACACGCTCGACTCCGGCGCCAATTGGGAGCCCGAGTCGGACCGCGAGGACGCGCTCGCGATCGGCGCGATCGCGCTCGACGGCTGCACCCCTTCGGGCTGCGCCACGATCTACGCCGGCACCGGCGAAAACGCGATCCGGCGCGACACCTACTACGGCGTGGGGCTCCTGATCGGCGTGCGCAGCGAGTTCTCGACCATCGCCTGGACCCTGCGGACCGGCACGCCGTTCGACTTCCGGCTCGGGTCGATCAACGACGTCGTGCTCGATCCGGACACCTCGGGCGCGAGCAAGCGGATCTTCGTCACCCTCTCGAGCGGCGTCACCGTCGCCGCGCCCGAGTCGACGGTCACCGCTCCGGCTCCCAGGAGCGGCTACGGCATCTTCCGGTCCGAGGACAATGGAGCGACCTGGGCGCCGGTCTTGGTGCTCGGCTCGAACGGCGCCAAACCGACCGACCTCGAGATGGACCCGATGGATCACAAGACCCTGTTCGCCGGGTTCCTCGGGCGGGGGGTGTTCCGTTCCACCGACCGCGGCAACAGCTGGTGCCCGCTGAATCAGGGAATCGCGCCGCCTTCGGACTGTCCCGCCCAGACCTTGCCGGATGTCGGCACCACCACCTTCGACCACGTCGAGATCGCGATCGCGCCGGGCGATCCACGGGTCGTCTACGCCACGTTCGGCCGGTGCGCGGACCCGCTGGCCCAGAACTGCCAGCCCGCGATCTTTCGCTCGAGCGACGGCGGCACCACCTGGGTCGCGAAGCTGGCCGGAAACCCGAACCATGACGGCGGGAACCCAGCCGTCTTCTACAGCCGGTTCACCCACGCCCTGGCGGTCGATCCGAACGACGCGAATGCGAACACGCTGATCCTCGGCGGTGTCAATCTTTGGCGCTCGATCGATGGCGGCGCCGGGTTAGCGCCGTCGGATTTCACCTTCGCACCCGGCCCGGGCTGGCCCAGCATCCACGATGATCACCACGAAGTTGTGTTCCATCCAACCTCGACCCACCGGGCCTACAGCACCAGCGACGGCGGGTTCGCGATCTCGATCGACGGCGGCGCGACCTGGACGCCACGCAACGACGACCTCCAGATCACCGGCTTCCAGAGCCTCGGCTGGTCGCCCTGGACCTCCACGGTGATCGGCGCGAGCCAAGACAACGGGGGCCAGCTCTGGACCGGCAGCCGGCGCTGGAAGTACTGTCCCCTCAGGGGTGACGGCGGCTACTCGTTCCTCGACTGGGACTGGGACGACCGTCTCAAGATGTACGCCGGCAGCAACTTCGGCACCCCCCAACGATCGGACGACGGCGGCGTCACCTGGACCGTAATCAACCGCGGTATCCCGTCATCCCCTGATCCGTCGGTTCCGTCGGATCCGCGGTTGCAATACGCTCCCTTCGTCCAGGGTCCTTCCCAGGATCTTTCGGGCGGGCACTCCCTCTACTTCGGCACCAACCGGCTGTTCCGCAGCACCGACGACGGCGAATCATGGTTTCCGGTGAGCCCGGTTCTCGCGTGCGGCGAGGCGTGCGAGATCTTGACCGCGAATTCGTTCCGGGAGCACATCGCGGCGGGCACCGGTCAGAACGTGATCACCGCGATTGCGGCGGCGCCGAGCGACCACAACCGGGTCTACGTCGGCTATTATCTGGGCCAGGTCTTCCGCTCGAACGAAGCGCCCTGCGAAGAGGACCGCTGCTGGATTCCGATCTCGACCGACCTGCCCGCCGCGCCGGTCAGCCGCATCGCCGTTCATCCGACCCAGCCCAATATCGCCTACATCACCTTTTCGGGCTTCGGCAGCCTCCCGCGGGTGTGGAAGACGATCGATGGCGGAGGGACCTGGAACCCGAGGGTCGCGGGGATTCCGGCCGGAGTGCCGGCGACGACGGTGAGCATCGAGCCGAGCGCGCCGGAGCGGGTCTACGTCGGGCTCGACAGCGGCCCGGACGGCGCGAGCCTCTACCGCAGCACGAACGACGGACGCTCCTGGGCGGCGTTCGCAAACGGCCTGCCCAACGCCCCGGTCTACGAGATCTCGATCGACGAGACTCGCGGGCGGATGTACGCGGCGACCCATGGCCGGGGCGCCTTCGTCCTCGGCAAGCCGTTCATCAGCAACTTCGAGGGCTGCGTCGACGGCAGCGTCTGGGACATCCCGGTCTACGGCCAGAACTTCCTGCCCAACCAGCCGAGCTGCACGATCTCGGTCCTCCAGGCCAACCGCTCGGTCTGCGCGACCGGCACGGTCGACGCGATGGGCGGGACGATCCGCACCGATTCGAACGGCGTGCTCGAGACCAGCAGGATCGACATGTGGAGCGGCAGGAAAGTCGCATGGGCCTGCTTCAACGGCGACTGCCTGAGTGAAACGCCGACCCGCACGCGAATCGAGGAGTGCACCGACGACGCGGACGGCGACGGCGACCTCGACCCTCTGTCGACGATCGTCGTCGCCTGCGGCGGCCAGATCGCGACCGCCACCGTGACCGGCTGCCCGCCGCTCGACAACCCGCCGAGCAGCGTCGTCGAGCTCGGGCTCGCCGGCTTCCCGGCCCTCCGCGGCGGCTCCGCCGTGGCCGAGTTGCCCGGCGACCGATCGCGGGAGGGAGGAGTGCTTCATCTGACCGCGAGCGTCCAGCGGGCCGTGGGCACGGAATCGCTATGCGCGGTCGCCGTGCCTTACGTGCCGGGCGAGCCGGACGAGGCGGTTCTCGCGCGCGCCCGGGACGCCGTGGCCGCGAGCCCGACCTGCGCGGCGAACGGCGTCCAGGCCGAGCTCGACCCCGGCCACGCCGGAGCGTCGGAAGACGAGTTCCCGCGGCGGCCGCGGCTGCTGTTTCGCGCGCCCGGCCTGTCCGGCAGCCAGCTGATCACCGCGCTCCACACCGACCCGGGAGGGAGCTTGGGGTCCTGCGTACGGATCGACGAGGTCGGCGTGCCGGTCCTCCACCAGATCCAGGTGCTCAAGATCACTCTGCAGACCCCGCCGGGAGGCGCTGCGGGCGGTGGCCTGACCCTGATCGAGGACTCGCCCCTCGGCACCTGCGCGCTCGAGATCCCGACCGCGGCGGGGCAGAGC
>DATMZU010000696.1:0-13821 GCA_035607435.1 Thermoanaerobaculia bacterium
GAAAGCGCTTCAGCGCTCTACAAGTGCAAGAAATGCGAGGTAATTCCCTAAAGGGCGCAGTGCGCGCGCCAGCCCTGTAGAACCTAGGGAAGGAAACGGCGGGGCAGAGCTTTAAAACGGATACACTGAAGCGTCTGCGCGACGCCATAGAAATAGTCGGAGCCGTATCCAGACACAACCCTGCCGACTCCATCAGAGTGGCCGACCAGTTCGTGAGGGGCATGATTGAGAGCATCACTCACTAGAACCCGCCCGGGTGCCTGAAGTCAACAGGCGCTAGACACGCTTACCGGACCTGGCCGATGGTAGAAGGAGACCTCCGTTTGACCGACCACGACGTGAAGCCGGTGGGAGTGCGGCCCCCGCTGCCTCCGGCCGCCGATCCGCTGCAGATCCACCCAGAGATTTCCGAGATCCGCTTCAACGAGGACCCCATGGCGCCTCTAGATCCGGAAGACTGGCCAGAGGACGAGCAGGAGTAGGTGGTGGTGACCAGCGGGTTCTAAGGAAGATCCGCCCGTCTGGGTGAAGAATCGTCCGGCGCCGGCTTAAATTCACCCGCCGAACGTTCATCTCGGGAGTTGGCGACCCATCCCGACTTTATGGACAGTCCGGTCGGTTCCGTCCACAGCCATTCTCACCCCCGCAACCGAGACCGCCCGGTGGGCGTCAACCGCAAGATCTCCGGTGCCCCCTTCACCCACCGCCCCAACCCACCCTCACCCTCAATCACCCCCTTCCACCGTTCCGACCGCCCCAGCGCCGCAACGGACTCCTCATACTCCGCTGCGTCGCGAACCATCGCGAACCAAACGAACACCTCCTCGCCCTCCCGAATCGGCAATCGCGGATAGGTGTTCGGGCTCCCTTCCGTCACGAACGAGGCCAATATCCGAAGGCCGCATTCCGCCGCCACCGGCGCCACCGTCTGCTCGAAGTAGTCGAGCAGCTCCGGACCGGCCGGCGCGTTCAGATGATAGATCGTTGCCACCAGCAGGCCCTTGGCAACCTCGGGGGAATCGATCGGCATGCGTTCGCGCGTCTCGGCGGGGAATCCGGACTCCGGCCGCACGGGGTGGAGGAGCAGTACGTCGTCGGAGTCGATCATCGTGGCGTTCGCGGCTTCGCGGTGCGTTTTCCAGACCGGGCCGGAATAGAAGGTGGTGAGCGCCTGGAGGCGGGACTCCATGTCCGAGAAGCCTCGGAGCCAGACGAAATAGTCCGGACGGTCGAGGTCTCGGAACTGGCCGATGACTCGAATGCCGAGGGCTTCCTGAGTCTCGATGAATTCTCGGTCGAAGAGGTCGATCAGGACGTCGCGCTGTCCCGGGTGGAGGGTGTACTGGCGAAGCTCCACGATGGGGCAGCAGGAAGAGTCCGTTTGCGTGGTGGGGGACTCGGAGGGTGCGGTCGCGAGTAGGGTCATTTCCAATTCTCCTTGGAGGAAGCGCCGGGGGCTGAAGAACTGTAGCCGGCGATTAGGTCGAAAGCGGTCCTAGATTGTCGGACGATGGAGGGATCTAACCCTGGCTGCACGGTGATATTCTTTGAACAGTGGAGGCGGAAATGTCGCTCGAAGAGATTCAGGCCCAGGTGCTCCAACTTGAACCTAAAGAGAGGGCCGAGCTCGCCCGGCAAATTCTTTTGAGTCTTGAACCGGATCTCGATGAGGATACGGAAGCGCTCTGGGCGGAAGAGGCGGAACGTCGATTCCAGCAGCTGAAATCGGGCGAGGTCGAGGCAATTCCGTCGGAGGACGTTTTTCGGGATGCCAGGTTGCGCCTTCGGTGAGCCGAGTTCGGTGGCATATCGCGGCGCGGCTCGAATTCCTCGACGCGGTAGATTTCTACGAGAGCGAATCCCCGGGATTGGGTGCGGACCTCCTGCGCGAAATGGACGTTGCTCTTCGGGCGGTGACCGAGAATCCTTCATTAGGCCCGAAGGTCTTGGGTGAAACCCGCCGGAAGCTCGTCCGCCGTTTTCCCTACAGCATCTTCTATCGCTTCGACGACGGGCTCTACGTTCTGGCTGTGGCCCACCAGAAAAGGCGCCCGGACTACTGGGCCGGCCGCCTTTAGGACCCTTGACGCCCACCATCCGCAGCGGCCACGATATTCGCCGGACTTCTCAAGGAAAGGCACTCCCATGGCAACGGGCACTCGGAAGCCAGGCGAATTCTGTTGGATCAATCTGTTGACTCCGGAGCCCGAGGCGGCGCGGGAGTTTTTCGGCAAGTTGCTTCGCTGGGAGTATGGCGAGATCCCGGGGATGGGCCATCTGGTCAAGGTCGGCGGCCGGCCGATCGGCGGGCTGTTCGATCTGGCGTCGCCGCAGACCCCTCCGGGGACTCCGCCGGGGATCGGCGTGATGGTGAAGGTCGAGAGCGCCGACGCGATCTGCGAAAAGGTCGTCGCGCTCGGCGGCAAGGCGAAGCCGGGGTTCGACATCGCCGAGCAGGGGCGGATGGCGGAATGTTTCGATCCGAACGGCGCCGAATTCGACCTATGGGAGCCGAAGAAAGGGCAAGGCACCGACGTCGATGCCACCCTGCACGGCGCGCCGAGCTGGTTCGAGACCATCACGTCGGATCCGGCCCGGGCGAAGAAGTTCTACTGCGATCTGTTCGGGTGGACCGCCGAAGACAACGTGAGACCGGAGTTCACCTATACCAGCTTCAAGCTCGACGGCGAATATGTCGCGGGGATGATGCCGATCCTGCCGCGGATGGGGGAGATCCCTTCGCACTGGGGCGTGTATTTCACCGTCGAAGATGTGGACGAAACGGCTCGGCTGGCGGAGGAGCTGGGCGCCAAAGTCTTCATACCGCCGCAGGACATTCCCGAGGTCGGCCGGTTCTCCGGCATTTTCTCGCCGCAGGGCGTGATGTTCTACGCCATTCGGTACAACGGCTGAGGCGAGGCGTTCAGCGCAGCGCCTTGCGCACCACCAGCTTCAAGCCCGACCAGACTTCGGTGACGGCGCAGACCTTCACGTCCACCCAGCCGAGCGGCAGCGCGAGCTCGCGGATCGTGTCCTCGGTGATGTCGGTCGGCACCTTCGCCGATTTCTTGGGCCAGGAGACCCAGACGATCGCTTCCGGCCCGAGCTTCTTGCGGTAGGCGGCGAGCGCCTGGCCCAGCTCCGTGGCCTGGGTCGTGAAGTGGTGGACGAAGCCGGTCTTTGCCGAAGGGCTCTTCGCGAACGTCACCCCCTCGGGAAGCGGAGCGACCAGGTCGAGGTAGTTCTCGGGAGCGCCCGCGAGGTGGGCCTCGACTCCTTCTTGGATTCCGAGCTTCGCGACGAGCGGCGTGCCTGAATATCCGGGCATGGGGTCGGGATTCTACGACGCAAGAATCGCCCAGCGCTCATGATCGCGCCAGCGCCCGCCGATCTTCAGATAGCGCGGCGAGTAGCCTTCTTTCTGGAAACCGATCGACCGGACCAGGGCGATCGACGCTGCGTTGCCCGGCTGAATGTTGGCTTCCAGGCGATGCAGGGCGAGATCGTGAAACGCGTAGCGCACGACGGCCCGCAGCCCTTCGCGCATCAGACCCCGGCGCTCGAAACCGGCGAACGCGTAGTAGCCGAGATAGCCGCTGCGGAAGATTCCGAGGACGACGTTGGTGAGGTTGACCACCCCCGCGATCCGGCCGGTCTCTTTGGCGCAAACCAGGATCCCGTGATTCTCGGGGCGTGCCATCGCATCGAGATAACGCCGAAACGCTTCGGGCGTGGACGGTGGGGTGATCCACGGCCGGTGCAGCTCGGCGCTGGCCTGGGCCGACGCGATGAGCTCCGACTCGTCGTCGAGGGTCGGCGGTCGGAGGACGATGCGAGGGGTCATGCCCGGCTACGAGAGCAGGAGGCGGCGTTTCTTCGCACTCCGGCGAAGAACCGGTCTAGAACGACTTCTGGCCGAAGTTCGCCGCCAAGGCCGCGAGGTCCTGGCCGTCGATGACGTCGTTGGGGTCGAGGTCGGCGGTGCGCAGGAAGCGAATCTCGCCGCGGCGGGAACCGAAGGCGAGGGCCAGGGCGATCAGATCCTTGCCATCCACTCGGCCGTCCTCGTCGAGATCGCCGACCAGGAATCGGGTGCCGGCGATGATGAAGCGGGAGACCTCGCGATCGACGCTGTTGGCCGGCATCGCGAGGTCGCGCGAACGGAAGGCGACCGTGACCACCCCCGCGAGGGGCTGGGTGGGCCGATAGCTGATCTCCGCCCGCTGCGCGTCGCCCGAGACGAGCGCGCCGACCTCTACGCCGTTCACCACCAGGCGGGTCGAAGCGAGGTCGATCCCCTGGACGAAATCGAGCAGGGCGAGTCGGATCGTCACGTCCGCCGGGACATCCCTCGAACCGTCGGCCGGTGAGATCGAACCGACCACCGGGGGAACCTTGTCCGTGAGGGTCAGCTGATCGGCCCAGATTTCCGCCAGTTTGTCGTAGCCCGCGGCGTTCGGATGCAGTTTGTCGACGCCGCCGGTGTACAGCGTCGTGAAGGCGTTCGGCGTCTCCCAGAAGAAGACTTCGAACGGATCGGCGAGCGCCCGCTTCTCGCTCCAGGCGAGGTTTCGCACCGAGGCGGCGAGCTGGGCGGCGACCTTGTTGTCGGCGTCCCGGTTCGCGCTCGGCAGACGCGGGATGACGGAGGCGTGAATCACTTTGAGCCCCCGAGCCTCGGCCTTCCTGGCGATGCGCTGCAGGTTGGACGTGATGGTCTCGATCGACACCTGGGCGTTGATGTCGTTCGTTCCTTCCATCAATAGCAGCTTGTCGGCCGGGTGGTCGCGCAGCACCTGGTCGATGCGGGTGACGGCTTCGGTGGTCGCCTCGTTGCCCAAGCCGGCGTTGAAGACCGTGGCGCCGGTCTGGCCGCGCGCGATCAGCAGATCGTCCAGGCGGCCGGGATAGCCCATTTGGGACAGCGGCCGGGTCGAAGCGTCGCCGACGCCGAAGGTGATGCTGTCGCCGAACGCGATATAGCGGTTCTGCGCCTGCGCCGCGGCCGGCAGGAGGGACAGCGCGGCGGCGATCACGCCGAGGAGAAACTCGCGGGCGCGCGTCATGGCTCTTGGCTCCAGCGTACGGCCAGGTTGGCCTGCGCGCTTTTTCCGTCGGCCGGCCAGCGGAACGTGACGGCGCCCGAGGCGGCGGGCAGCAGGCGCGGCCGGTCGGCGCGGTCGGCGGCGGGGGAGTCGGCGGTCGAGATCGCGGCCCGGCGCAGCGGTTTGCCCGCGTCGTCCATTTCGATCGCCTCCCAGCCGCGCGGCGCGGCGGTGCGGGCGAGCAGGCGAAGGCCGTCAACCGTCTTTTCGAGCGTCGGGAAGACGGATCCCGGCGGGCCGACCGTGCGCGGCGCGGACCAGCGGCTGCCGCGATCCGTGGCGAACGCGGCGGTCATCACCCGGTAGTCGTTGCCGTCGAAGCGCGCCCAGGAAAGCAAAGCGCCGGAGACGGTCGAAACCAGCGCGGGCGTGATGTCGGGCACCTGGTTGCCGGGGGCGACGGCGCGCGGAGCCGTCCATGCGCCGCCCGGCCGTCCGCGGCTCCAGAGGATCTCGTCGTCCTCGCCGTCGAACGCGCTCCAGGCGAGGACGTAGGAACCGTCCGCGAGGAGCGCCGCGGCGGGCGCGAGCTGGCTGCCCGGGCCGGGGGGAGAAATCGTCCGCGGCGCCGACCATTGGCCGTTCCGGAAGCGGGAAGCTTTGACCGCGAGCGAACGTTCGTCCGTTCCTTCGAGCCAAACGAGCCCGGCGAACCGCGCGCCGACGGTCAAGGCGATCGCATGCTCCTGGAGCGGCGCGGAAGCGGGAAGCGTGGGAAGAAAGCGCCGGGGTCCCGAAACACCCTGGCCGAGCAGGACGAACAGCTCTCGCCGGTCGCCGCGCGGGCGGGTGCCGAGCGCGATCCAGGAGGCGTCGGTGCCCGCGACCGATTCAAGCGCGGCGTCGGCCGGAAGCCCCGGATCGACGATCGCCCCGGAATCGAGCTCCAGCCGCAAACCGTCGCGGCCGGCAACCAGGGTCGGCGCGGCGGACGCGGTCACGGCACAGGCCGCGAGGAGGCAAAAGACACGGAGCGTCTGGGGCTGGAGCATGGAGACGCGATCCTATGGGGCGCCCGGGTTTCCGTCAACGAGGTTGGCCCCAAAGGAAAGGACCCAAGGACGGCAAGGGCCGGGAGGTGACCCCTGTGGTAACTTTCGCCGCCATGAGCGATTTGACCTTGGAGACGCCGACCGGCAAGGCGTCCATTTCGGAAGTGCGCCCGGCACTCGACGCGGCGCTCAAAGCACAGTTTCCCGGCGGGATGCTCAAATGGAGCTGGGACGGGGACGTCTGCAACCTCACCGGCCCCGGGGCGAAGGGCACGATCGTGCTGGAAGACGGCAAGCTGGTCGGCCGCGCCCATCTCGGGCCTCCCGCGAGCATGATGCGCGGCGTGATCGAAACGAAAATCACGGCCGCCATGAAGAAGGCCGCCGGGTAAGCGGGCCTGAGCCGCATGCTGCCGCCACCCGGGCCGCTCGGCGCGCTCGCGCGCCGGGCGGTCGAAACGCCGGAGCGGCCGTTCCTCTTCTTCGTCCGCGGGCTCGATTGGCGCTGGCTCTCCTATAAGGAAGCGGCGGAGCGGACCGGCGGCCTCGCCGCGCGGCTCGAATCCCTGCCTTTGAAGGCGCGTACCGGTTTTCCCGCGACCGCGGGACTTTCCTCTCTGTTACTCGACCTGGCCATCCGCTCGACGGACCGAATCGCGGTGCCGATCGGGCCGCTCGACGCCGAATCCGAGCGCGATCCCGAGCTGGCGCGGCTCGGAGCGGAGGCGTTCCTCGCGCTGCCCGGTTTCGCTCCGAGTTTGACCCTCCCGACTGTCGAAATCCCCGACCCCTCCCCCCTCTCCGGAGTGTTGCCGGCAGGCGAAGGGGGCCTTCTGATCGAGGACGACGGCGCGACGCGGATCGCCTCCGCGCAAGAGATCGCGACGGCCGGCGAGCGGTTCGAGCGCGCGCTCGGAGAGACTCGACGGCGGCCCCCGCGCGAAATCGTCGTGATCGGCCCTCCATCTCGGCGACAGATCGATCGGGCATTCTCGGATTGGGCGCTTCGGTCCGGCGCCGCCTGCCTGTTCGAGCCTCAGCTCCAGGCCCGTGCGGCGAGCGCCGCCTGGGGGCGGGTCACCGTCTATGCGGGGACCCACTCGGAGCTGGCCGAGCTGGCCGGCCGGGCGCGGAGTGCGCAGCGGGTGCCGTCTTCCCGCCAGGGCCTGCCGTTCGACCGATTGCATACGGTGTTCTCGACCGACCCGCAAGGACTCGACCCGGCCGCGGTCGAGGAGTGGCGCGCCTTGGGGGTCGAAATCGGATGACGCCGCGCGAGATCGCCGAACGGTTGAAAACTTGGGCGCTCGAAGCCGGGTTCGACCGCGCGGGGGTGGCAACTCTCGAACCGCTCGAACATGGGCCGGCGCTGGTCCGTTGGCTCGAACGGGGAGAGCAGGCGGGGATGACCTGGATGGGCAACCGCCTGGAGGCGCGGCTCGATCCGTCGCGCTTCTTTCCCGGGGCGAAGAGCGCCCTGTGCGTCGCCCTCCACTATTGGCCGCTCGCCGGTCAAGGCGATCCGGAGGGCGATCTTTGGCCGCGGGTCGCCCGCTACGCGCGCGGCGTCGACTACCACGACCTGATGACGCGCTGGATGAAGCCGCTGTGCGACCGAATCGAGGCGGAGTTTCCGGGCTCGAAGGCGCGCTACACGATGGATACCGGCCCGGTGCTCGAACGCGAGCTGGCGGCGCGAGCCGGCTTAGGGGCGGTAGGGAAGAACACCCTCCTGCTCCACCCGGAGGCAGGCTCCTGGTTTCTGCTCGGCGAGATCTTTACGACGCTGGACCTCGCGCCCGATCAGCCGCTCGCGGATCTCTGCGGCAGCTGCACCCGTTGCCTGGAAGCCTGCCCGACGGGGGCGCTCGTGGCACCCTACCGGTTGGACGCGAACCGCTGCATCAGCTACTGGACAATCGAGCACCGCGGGGAGTTTCCGCCGGGGATCGCGGAAGGTCTCGACGGCTGGCTGTTCGGCTGCGACGCCTGCCAAGAAGCCTGCCCGTGGAACGCGGCGCCGCCGCCCGCCGATCATCCGGAGTTTCAACTACCGCCCGAACGCGCCGAGCTCGACCTCGCCGGCCTGCTCGGGCTCGACCGGGAAACCTATGTCGCCCGTTTTCGCGGCAGCCCGCTCAAACGGGCGAAGCTCGAAGGGTTGAAACGAAACGCGCGGGCGGTGGGATGAAACCTAGAGCCGCCCGCCGACGATCGGCAGCTCGCGGCGGTGGAGCCAGGTGATGATCGCGCCGCTGACGAAGCAGGTGAGGGCGAGCCCGAACAGCAGGCCGCCGTCTCCCTGGACCTCGATGCCGAGCTTCGTCAGATGGGAAAGGATCGCCCCGGCGAGGACGCCCATCGTGATCAGGCCGCCGAGCGCGGCGGTGCCGGGGATGAGCAGCAAGACGGCGGCGATCAGCTCCGCGATGCCGGAGCCGATCCGGCCGACGGGCTCAAGCCCCAGTTTCGAGAAGATATAGACCGATTCCGGCGCGGCCGTGAATTTGAAGTAGAGCGTCTGGATCAGGATCGCCGCCACCACGATCTGCAACAGCCAGCTCACACGGTTCTGGTTCTTGGTCAATGGGGTCATGGTCTCTCCGTTCGGTGAGGCACGAGACTATAGGCATCGCCGGGCTCTTTCACCCGCCTGTGATCGAGCACTCTGCCCTTGGAAGTAAAGCTATGCCGGAGAAGGCGAAGCGGTTACAGCCTCTGATAGCCTTCCCATGACGAACGAGCAAGTTTCGAGGAGAAGACCATGGCCGAACCCAAGACCAGGCCGACCGGCGAAAGCGTCGCCGCCTTCATCGATCGCCTCGAACCGGAGGCACGCCGCGACGACTGCCGCACGCTCGTGCAACTCTTTGAAAAAGTAACCGGCAAGCCGGCGACGATGTGGGGACCGGCCATCGTCGGCTTCGGTTCCTACCGGATGAAATACGCCAACGGCAAAGAGGCCGACTGGCCGATCGCGGGCTTCTCGCCGCGGAAATCGGACCTGACCCTCTACCTGGGCGGCATGGAAGACGACCTCCTCGCCCGACTCGGCAAGCACAAGCGGAGCCCCGGCATGTGTCTCTACATCAAACGCCTCGCCGACGTCGATGTCGAGGTGCTGGAAGAACTGATCACGCGATCCGCCGCGGTGTGAGAGCCGGTTGGTTGCCCGGCGCATCCGACCGAAGCCATCTCCGCCGGTTCCGAAGTCTTCTTCGGACCGACCGATGACGTCTTCCGGCCGACCGAAGAGAGCTCCGGACCGTCCGGAAGGGTCACGGGTGTCCCGGAATCCTCTTCCGTCCGTCCGTAGCGGACTTCGGAACGACCGTGAGCTTCTCCGGACGATCGGGAATTCCCTTCGGACAGCGGGCGACGCCTCCGATCCAATTGGTACCTGTATTCGGTCCTCCGGATGACCGGACATTCCCGCACAAAGGAGCTACCTATGGCCATCGCACACCGTCGCACCGTCGTGACAACCCTCGCCCTCGGAGTTGCCTTCGCCGTTTGCATCGGCGCAAACGCCGACGCTGCGAACGGCAACCCGAACCATTTCACGCTCTATAACCACGACACCCACCAGGCCTTTCTCGACCTCGGCGATCCCGGTCCCAGCGTTGGCGACCAGTACGTCTTCGGTGGCGATGTGTCCAAGCAACAGGGCGGCACGCCGATCGGGCGGTTGTCCGGACAGTGCACAACCATCAGCGACATCGAGATGCTCTGCACATCGAGCTTCACCTACAACGGAGGGCAGATCAGCTTCCAGGCTCTCGTGGACGTGACCGTGTTCTTTGCCGGGCAACCGTTCGAATTTGCCGTGACCGGTGGGACGGGGGCCTACCGCAAGGCGCGCGGTACGGTGATCGGCCAGATCCTGCCCGAGCCGCCGAGCGGCAGCGACGCGCTCTTCACCGTCGACTTGGAGTGAGGGCGGGCCGGATAGGTGGAGCCGCCGAGCGCGTCATCCGCAAGGACCGCGACCACGCGATCAGAGTCGGCACGACGCAAGTACGCCAGAAAGGAGAATCGTAACGATGCAAACCAAAGAGAATCAGACGGAGACATCAACGAAGGAACAGCCATTCGAACTGGGATTTTGGGGAGTTAGGTATCAGGTCAGCGACGTTCAGCGCTCGATTCTCTTCTATACGCAGAGGCTCGGTTTCAAGGTGGACCTGCAAAACTTGCCCGCTTTCGGACAGGTCTCGCTCGGCGATCTAAAACTGATCCTCAGTGGCCCGGGGGCGTCGGGCTCTCGACCGATTCACGATGGCCGCCAGCAGGAACCGGGAGGATGGAACCGGGTGATCTTGCGAGTGAAGGATTTGCCCGCAACCATGACTGAGCTCGCGAACCAAGGGGTGCCATTTCGCAACGAGATGGAAGTCGGTCCTGGCGGCAAGCAAGTCCAGATAGAAGATCCTGACGGCAATCCGATCGAGTTGTTCGAACCGGCCTCGCATTGAGGAATGGCGTACCGTGCCTGCTGGAAGAAGTCCCAAATCTCGTTCGCGGCGTGGAAGTCGCGGTTGGAGCTGCCGGACAGGCGCATGCCTTGGGTAGCGGGATGGGGCCACGCCCGGTGATTATCACGAACTTCTACATGAGCTTCGTGGATTTCACCAATCATCCCTGGGTTGTTGTCCTAGGGCTGCGATCGCCCGGTTAGATCGCTGGAAATCTGGCGAGCCGCGCTCGACCTTGCCGGGCAATTGTGGCTCGGTCGGCAACTTGTGGCGAAGCCCCCAAAACGCGAGACCGGCGAATACGATAAGCGGAAGAACGATGGCCAAGAATACGATCTTAAGGCATCAACCGCATGATTCTTCCGCCGGTCGCCATGCGAATGAATATAACGCGCGGTGTGTCCTCGCTGGGACACTATCTGTTGGGTCGGTAATACAGGGTTCCGGGGCCGCCTTTGACACCTAGGGGCTTCTTGTTTAGCATCCGCATTGAATTGACGTTCAAGGAGATAGTATCGAGGAGAACCTCGTGACAGTCCTCTCCGTAAAGAAACTCTTCAAGAACGACTATCTGGTAATCCTCGCGGTCATCTGTTCGACGGTTCCATGCCTGCTCTATCTTCTTGGCTCAACATTCGGCTTCATGTTTGGCCGACACGGCGTCGTGGAAGTCTCCGCCACAGAGCTTCGTGGCTGGCCGTTCTGGATAGCGGTCATCGCCGGAGTCTCCGTTGTGGTACTTATCTCTCGAGTCGTTTGGATAAATGGCATCCTTGAGAGCGGATCGACCGTCAGTGGGTGCATCGATAAGGTCTGGCATGACAGAGACCGTGGGCGAATCGAATACGAATACACATTCCAAGGCAGAACTTATCGATCTTGGACTGCCATCAGCGTCTCGGCCGACAATCGCCACCTCAAGAAGGGCGACACCATCGAAGTCGTCGTCGATCAGAACCACCCACAGCGTGCACTCCTGAAACAGCTCTATGTCTAACCGCGGTGGCCGGAGGTCCGTGCGATGTCACCTGACCCGAATTATCTGTTGCTGCCGAACCGTTGGGCCAAGGAGGCCGCTGCGAACACGGTCTCTCACCCAGTTTGTGGTTGCCTCGATGCACAAGATCGCAAACTGAGATGGTCGGAATTGAAGCTGCACACAGAGCAGCAAGACACCGCGTCCTCCGGTTGGATGCGGCTCTTGGAGCTAATTGAAGAGGCAGCAAGTGACAAGCGTCAGGAATTCTCCCCCGGAAGAGAAATGACCCCGGAACAATGGACGCAAATAACGGTGCTGCCCCCCAGTATCGCAAAACTCAAATCTGTAAATCACTTTATTCTGTACGGGAGCAGCCTAGTCAGTATTCCTCCTGAAATCGGCGACATGACGAGCCTGGAGCAGTTTACGCCCTACACTTCGTATCGCCTGCATTGGTTCCCCTATGAGATCACGCGGTGCGCGAACCTGAAGCGTAGCACCGTAAGCACTCGTGCGCTTTATGGTAATTACAAGTATCGCCCGCCTTTTCCGAGGCTGCCCCAGCCACACGACTCGTACACTCCAAAGACATGTAGCGTCTGCGACACACCCTTTGGAGATTCCGCGCCGCTGCAATTTTGGGTGTCATTGGGCGTCGCCACGGATGTTCTCCCATTGCTTGTTCATGCATGTTCCCAGGAGTGCTTGTCGAAGATTCGGACTCCCCCCAAAGGCTACGTCCAGACGCCGCATCAGGGGGGGCTTGGGTTGACCCAGCCCCGTCCCGATTACTGAGGGGAATGGCGGCTGCAGCAGACCTGGATCTCGACCCCTGCGACCTGAATCCGAACGACTCGGACCTGAATCCCGGCCGTTGTGAACGAGGTCCGAGCGGCTCGGACCGCGGTCTATCCGAAGCTGCGATCGTCCGCCGTTGGCCCGTAGATCGACGGCACCGGTATGTCGTTGAGCCGGAGGTAGACGGTCAGCTGACCTCGGTGGTGCGAGAGGTGCATGAACGTGTCGGCGATCGCCACGTGGCGCGGCTGCTCCATGACCACTTGACCGGCCACGAGCAGTTTCCAGGGCGTCAGCAGGTGCTCGTCGGTGGTGCCGCTCAACGCCTCCCGTGCCTTGGCGACAGAATCGTCGAATGCCGCGAGCAGCTGTTGGTTCGTATCGGGCGCATCCGGCCTCTTGGCGCCACCCGGCGGGTTGAGGTCCAGCTCGTCCTGCGTGATCATCATGGCGACCCATCCGGGCATCGTCCCCACCAGCGTCGAGAGGTAGCCGAGCGGCATCGATTTCTCGTGCGGTTTCCAGTCCGGGCGTCCCTCGGGCACGCGCTCCAACGCCCGGCGCGTGATGACGGCTTCTCTCTCTAGTTGCGCCGAAAACAGCTCGGTCATTTTCATCGTCGAGTTCCCCTTTCGGTGGTCCGGTCCATGCCTCGTCGAGGCAAGTGAGGCAAGTATAAAGCTTGGGGCGCCCGACGGTGATGGAGCCTCCCTTGTCTCGAACAACAGCTTCTCAAACACCAGGAGATAGAGAGCCTCCGGCGAATGACATAGGGTCTCACCGCCGGTCGACGAGGAGCGATCATGGAAAAGCGACGCAAGAAGTTGAATCTTCACCGAGAAACCCTTCAGGCGTTGGCAAGTCGCGAGATTCGAGAAGTAGCCGGTGGGGCGACCTTCAGGGACGTCGTTTGCGGCAGCGGCGTGCCGATCTGCGGGATTACTCGGATCAGTTATTGCCCCTGCAACTAGCGGCCGGCAGGCGTGAGCGCCAGGTAGATGAAAAAGGCGCCGAGCCCGAGGCTCAACACGCCGGCCCAGCGAAATTCCCAGGCGCGTTCAGGTTGAACGCGCCCGTAGATCCGCAGGCCAAGCTGGGGGAGCGTGAATCGGACGAGACCTTTGAGGACCTGGAGCCAGCCGATCACGGTGAGGACGGCGGGGAGCCCGGACCAAACGTTGTGAAACGCCGCGATCAGGCCGCCAAAACCCAGTAGCAGGAAGCCCTCGAAGAAGACGCCGGCTTGCCCCTTAGAGCGGAGGAGGGCGAAGTATTCGACCCATGCCATCGGTTGGAAGAAGTGCGACAGGCCGATGACCAGGAATTGGAGACCGGCGAACAGCTCGACCGCTTGGTGTACGTCGCTCATGAGCGCCTCCGCCCGATTCCAATTCTTCCCGGAGGCGAGTATAGGCTCGGGCGCATCGCCGGAAGTCCGAGGCGGCGTCCCAGGGACAAAGTCCGGGAGCTCG
>DATMZU010000702.1:0-5228 GCA_035607435.1 Thermoanaerobaculia bacterium
TTGAACCCGTTCGTCGGATCGCTGGTCCGGGACGCCGCGGGAGAAATCTACGCCGGCCTTGCGCGAGCCGGCGTGTTCCGACTCGTTCCCGGTCACGGCTGGACGGCGGAGAACGCCGGCCTGCCGATCGTTACGTTCAACGGCCGTCTGGTCGCCGATCCGGCGCGCGCCGGTCTGCTCTACGCCGGTTCCTCCGGATCGAGCGTGCATCGGTTGGACAACCCGTAAGGAGGCTCGCGATGACTGCACCGAATCCAAATCCCAAAGTCCGCACGCTCGGGCGTGCCCTTCTCACGCTCCTCGTCGCCGCGGGGCTTTCGTCCTCCGCCCAGGCCGCTCCCCATTGGGTTTCGATCGGCCCGGTCGGCGGCGCCGTCAATCGGCTGGCCCAGGCCCCCTCCGATCCGCTGCGTCTGTACGCCGTGACCTTTCCCGCCGGCCTTTTCGGCAGCCGCGACGGCGGAATCTCTTGGCAATCGATCAACCGCGGGCTCGAAGGCCGGGAGGTCCGTCACCTGGCCATCGACCCCGCGAATCCCGACGTCGTCCTGGCCAACACCCAGGGCGGCGATCCCTATTTTCAGGTCTGGCGCAGCGAGAACGGCGGCGCGACCTGGGTTCCGAGCGCGAAGCCGCCCCAGGGCGACGGTTTCTATCTCGAGACGTACGACACCTTGTTCGATTCGCTCGCTCCGCGCACGGTCTACGCGGCGACCGCGTTCGGGATCTACCGTAGCCTGGACGGCGGGTCGAGCTGGGACTCCTGGGCGCTGCCGGAGCTGGTCACGATCGCGATCGCCCGCGATCCGGCGGCTCCCGCGGTCTGGTTCGCGTCCGGCCAAGCGACCAGCGGATCGGAGTACGGGCTCTATCGGAGCGACGACGGCGGCATCACGTGGCACGCCACCCCGAGAACCGGGGCCCCCGAGAGCACGTTGCCTGACCGGTTGTTCTTTCGCGCCGGCGCGCTCTACGCGGTGTGGAGCGGCGCGCTCTACCGCTCGACCGACGGCGCGAGCACTTGGAGCCTCGCCGCGCGCCTGCCGACGATTTCAGCCAACGATTTCAGATTCTCCCCCTCGGGCAAGATCTACGCCGCGACCTACCTGGGGGTTTATTCCTCCACCGACGGCGTCCACTGGTCGCCCGCCGAGACGACTTCGACCGAGCAGTCCTCCCCGCGCGACTCGATCGTCGGCGTCGCCCCGATGCCGGGCGATACGGTGGTCGCCGCGGGCCAGCGCGGAGTCTGGCGGACGACCGACGGCGGCAGGGTCTGGCGCGCCGCGAGCCGCGGGCTCGCCGTGCGCGGCGTCGGCAGCCTGATCGTGGTTCCCAACCCGCAAGGGACCGTGCTCGGCGGCTTCGAGGAAGGGCTGTTCCGGACCGAGCGCGACGGCAGAGCGTGGCAACGGCTGCCGCGCCAGTTCGGCTTCGAGCCTTCGGCCCTGGCTCCCGATCCGCACCACCCCGGACGGGTCTACGCCCTGAGCGAGAGTTCCGAAGAGAACGTCGGCGTGAGCGACGACCTGGGCAAGAGCTGGCGGCCGGTCGGCGACCTGCTCCTCTCCGACGCGCAATTCCTACGCGTCGATCCGTTCCACGAAAACGTCCTGTTCGCGGGCATCGAGCTGGGCCAAGGCTCTTCCGCCAACGGTTTCGCCTATCGCAGCGCCGACGGCGGCGCGACCTGGACCCAGATCCTGGGGTTCGACTATCTGTTCGACCTGGCCTTCGATCCGGCTCATCGGGAGGTCGTCTATCGCGCCACGTATTCCGGCATCGACAAATCGACCGACGACGGCCGCACCTGGACGCCGCTGCCGGACGTGCGCTCGCAGCTCCTGGGGGCCTATCCGACCTCGCTGCTGTTCGACCCGCGGAGCCGCGCCCTATACGTCGGGACCGACCTGCGCGGCATTTTCCGCAGCACCGACGGCGGCCGGACCTTCCGCCGGATCGTCGGCGGCCTGCCGCGCATGACGGGAGGCTTGAACCCGTTCGTCGGATCGCTGGTCCAGGACGCCGCGGGAGAGATCTACGCCGGCCTTTCGCAAGCCGGCGTATTCCGGCTCCGTCCGGGGCACGGTTGGACGGCGGTCAACGCCGGCTTGCCGCTTGACACGTTCTACGGCCAATTGATCGCCGATCCGGCGCGCGCCGGCCTGCTCTACGCCGGCTCCTACGGATCGAGCGTGCACCGATTGGAAAACCCTTGAGGAGGCTGCACGTGTTCAAGCCGCGATCGAATCTCAGTCTCCGGCCGTTCGGAGCGACGCTCCTCGTCCTCGCGCTCGGCGCGGGGCTCTCCTCCGCCGCCGGAGCCGTGGAACGTTGGGTCCCCCGGGGACCGGTCGGCGGAGCGATCGGCCCGCTCGCCCAGGCTCCCACGGACCCGCAGCGCCTGTACGCGGCCACCGAGCGGTTCGGCGTCTATCGCAGCCGCGACGGCGGCCTGTCGTGGCAGCCGGCGCAAAGCGGCCTCGTCGGATCGAGCGTCCAGAGGCTCGTGGTCGCTCCCGACGATCCCGAGGTCGTTCTCGCGGTCACCCAGGGCCCCGGTTCAGCCCATCGGATCTGGCGCAGCTCGGATGGCGGTGCCCATTGGCTTCCGGCCGTCAAGCCTCCCCGGCGCGAACGCGCCTTGCTGCTTCCCTACGATCTCGTGTTCGCTTCGGACGCCCCGCAGACGGTTTACGCCGCGACCGAGAACGGCCTCTTCCGCAGTCCGGACGGCGGTTCGAGCTGGGACTTCTGGACGTTGTCGGGCGTGCTCGCGGTCGCCCTGGCCCGCGATCCCCAGGCGCCCGCGACCTGGTTCGTCGCCGGCATAAGCCGCGCGGATCTACACAGCTCAATCTATCGGAGCGACGACGCGGGCGCCACCTGGCGGGAGACGCCGAGCGTCGGCCGCCCCAGTTTCGACGATCTGCCCGGGCTGCTGTTTTTCCGCGCGGGAGCCCTCTACGCTCAGTGGAGCGGCGCGCTCTACCGCTCGACCGACGGCGCCGCCACCTGGAGCACGGCCGCGCAGCTCCAGGGCCTGTACGGCGTCGAATTCGCGTTCGCTCCTTCGGGCTCGATCTACGCCGCGACCGACTACGGGGTCTACTCTTCGACCGACGGCACCCACTGGTCGCCGCCGGAGGTGTTCTCGACCGACCAGGCGTCGCCGAAGGATGCGATCCGTCATCTCGCCTTCCTGCCCGGCGATCCCGGCGCGGGCACCGAGACGGTGATCGCGGCCGGCCGGCGCGGGTTCTGGCGCTCGACCGACCAGGGCGAGAGTTGGCACGCCGCGAACCGCGGCATCGCCGCGCACGACGTCGGGAGCCTGATCGTAATTCCGAACCCCCAGGGCACGGTGATCGGCAGGTTCGAGGACGCCCTCTATCGGATCGATCGCGCGGGCACCACGTGGCAGCGGCTGGCCACGCCCGTCGTCGAATACGACTCTCCGGCTTTGGCCGTCGATCCGCACCATCCCGGACGAATCTACGCCTTGGGAGAGTCCCTCTACGTCAGCGAGGATCGCGGCAACAGCTGGCGCACGGCGGGCGAGCTCCCGCACAACAACGTCACGATGCTCAAAGTGGACCCGGTTCACCCGGGAGTCCTCTACGCGGGGGTCACCCACGGCCAGGCCTCGTCCGAAAACCCTTTCGGCTACCGCAGCGTGGACGGCGGGGTCACCTGGACCCAAATCCTGGGATTCGAGGAACTGCTCGACGTGGTCTTCGATTCGGCCCGACCGAACCTCGGATTTTTCCTGACCCAGATCAGCGTCTACAAGACCACGGATGGCGGCGCCACCTGGGCGTCACTGCCGGGCCTTGGCGATCAGCTCGGCTCGTTCCCCTCCTCGATCCTGATCGACTCCCGGTCCCACGCGCTCTACGTCGGGACGGAACAGAGCGGCGTCTTTCGCAGCGCCAACGGAGGTCGCACGTTCCGGCGGATCGTCGGCGGACTGCCGCGCCTGCCCGGAGGCAGGCAGCCGGACGTCGCGACCCTGCTCCAAGACGCCGCGGGAGACCTCTACGCCGGGCTCGTCTCGGCCGGCGTCTTCCGCCTCGCGCCCGGGCAAGGATGGCAGGCGGTCAACGCCGGTCTGCCCCTCGAGACGTTCGCCGGCTTGCTGGTCGCCGATCCGGGACGGCCGGGCCTGCTCTACGCCGGCTCGATGGGTTCGAGCGTGCTGCGGCTGGAAAACCGTTGAGGAGAACCGCCATGACCGTTTCGCAGCCGACCTCCGTCCTTCGACCGCTCCGCGGCACGCTCCTCGCGCTGGCACTCGCCGCGGGCCTTGCCGCACCGGGCGCGGCCGTCGAGCGTTGGGTTCCCTTGGGACCCTCCGGCGGCATCGTCCGTGACCTCATCCCGGCACCTTCCGATCGGCAGCGCGTGGTGGCGATCACCTCCGAGGCGGGTCTCGGGCTCTTCCGCAGCCGCGACGCCGGGCGCTCGTGGCAGTCGATCCGGCAAGGGCTCGACGGCGCGGGCGTCATCACGGTCGCGGTCGCTCCGCGCGATCCCGATTTCCTCGTCGCTTCGACGGGCTCCTACCGGATCTGGCACAGCCGGGACGGCGGCGCCACCTGGAACCCGGCCGCCCGGCCGCCCCGGACCGAAGACGGCGGGGGCGTCCAGACCTTCCATCTGCTGTTCGCCACGAGCGGCGCTCGCAGGATCTACGCCGGGACCGAACGAGGCATCTGGCGCAGCCTGGACGGCGGCGCGACCTGGGACTCCTGGGGGCTGCCCAAAGTGTTCGTGAACGCCATCGCCCACGACCCGGCGGCTCCGGCGACCTGGTACGCCTCCGGCTCCCAGTCGATCGACAGCCCGAACCATGGGGTCTTCCGGAGCGACGATGGGGGCAGGACCTGGAACCTCGCCGCCAGCGCCGGGGGACCCGACCTCTACCAGCCGGAGCGGCTGTTCTTCCACGCCGGCGCCCTGTATGCGCAGTGGGGAGGCGTGCTCTACCGTTCGACCGACGGCGCCGCGACCTGGAGCCTGGCCGCGCACCTGCCGGCTCTTTCCGCCTCCGATTTCGCCCTCGCTTCCTCGGGGAAGATCTATGCCGCGACCGAGCTTGGGATCTACACCTCGGCCGACGGCGCGACCTGGTCGCCCCCGCTGGCGACCTCGACCGACCAGGCCGCTCCCGGCGACAAGATCTCCCGGCTCGCCCTCCTTCCCGGCGAGCCCGGCTCCCCCGGCGG
>DATMZU010000712.1:0-2336 GCA_035607435.1 Thermoanaerobaculia bacterium
GTCTGGTTCATGCGACAGGCCGGCCGGTACATGAGCGAATACCGCAGCCTGCGCGAGCGCTATTCGCTGCTCGATCTCTGTCGCACGCCCGATCTCGCCACTGAAGTCACGCTGCAGCCGGTGCGCCGGATCGAAGTGGACGCGGCGATTCTTTTCTCGGATCTCCTCCTCCCGCTCGAGCCGATGGGCGTGCCGTTCGACTTCATCCGCGGCGAAGGCCCCGCGATCGAGAACCCGCTGCGGAGCGAAGCCGACCTGAAGCGCATCCGCCGGTTCGAACCGCGCGCGGAACTCGGCTATGTGATCGCAGCGATCCAGCAGATTCAGCGCGCGCTCAACGGACGGGTCCCGCTCATCGGCTTCGCCGGCGCGCCATTCACGCTGGCCTCGTACGCCATCGAGGGCGGCCACTCCAACAACTTCGCTCACACCAAGGCGCTGATGTACGGAGCGCCGCTGGCGTGGCACCAGTTCTGCGACACCATCGCCGAGGTGATCGGCGACTACCTGCTCGCGCAAATCGAAGCAGGTGTGGACGCGGTACAGGTCTTCGACTCGTGGGTCGGCGCGCTCAACGCGGCCGACTATCGCGAGTTCATCCTGCCCCACACGAAGAAGATCTTCGATCGGATCGCGGGCGCCGGCGTGCCGACGATTCACTTCGGCGTCGGCACCGGATCGATCCTGCATCTGCTGCGCGAGGCGGGCGGCGACGTCATCGGCGCCGACTGGCGGACGCCGCTCGACGAAGCGTGGGAGCGGATCGGCACCGACCGCGCGATCCAGGGCAATCTCGATCCGACGCTGCTGCTCGGCCCGCTCGATCGCGTGTTCGCCGCGACCGACGAGGTCCTCGCGCGCGCCGCCGGCCGTCCCGGCCACATCTTCAACTTCGGTCACGGCATCCTGCCGACGACGCCAGTCGAACACGTCCAGGCGCTCGCGCGGTACGTCCATCAAAAGACGCGTCACTGAACGCTCGCGCGTTCAGGGTTCAGCGCTCACAGTTCAGCGTTTTCATTCCCGTTCGAGTTCGTCTTCGCGTTCTTGTTCGGGTTCGGGTTCGGGTTCGGTTCGCCTTCGGGTTAGGTTCGGTTCAGATTCGGGTTCATGTTCTAATTCGCCTGACCGATCGCACGATTGCGAAACCAACAAGAACGGACCATCACGGGAACGAGAACCAGACGGGAACTAGAACCAGAACTAGAACCAGAACCAGAACTAGAACAAGAACCAGAACTAGAACTAGAACCGTGAACCCTGAACGCTGAACCCTGAACCCAACGAGATGCCACGTGTAGGTGTTCTCCTGATGGCCCACGGCACCCCGTCGTCGCTCGACGAGATGCCGGAGTATTTGCGGCTCGTGCGCGGCGGGCGGCCGCCGTCCGACGAACTGATTCACGAGATGCGCGAGAACTACGCCGCCATCGGCGGGCGCTCGCCGCTCACCGACATCACCAACGCGCAGGCGGCGGCGCTGCGGGCGCGGCTGGGGCCGGACATTCCGGTCGTCGTCGGGATGCGGAACTGGCATCCGTTCATCAAGGACGCGCTCGCGGAGCTGGCGGCGACCGGGGTGACGCGGGTGATCGGTATCCCGATGGCGCCGCAGTTCTCGACGCTCAGCGTGCAGAAGTACATCGACGCCGCGAGGAGCGCGCTGCCGGCGGGCATCGAGTTCGAGTCGGTCGAGTCGTTCCACACCCACCCGCTGCTGCTGGACGCGTTCGCCGAGCGCGTCTGGTCGGCGCAGCCGAAGCCCGACGAGCTCGTCATCTTCACCGCGCACAGCCTGCCGGAACGCGTCATCGCGGCCGGCGACCGCTACGCCGATGAGGTCGCCGCGACGGCGCGCGGCGTCGCGGAGCGCGTCGGCATCCGGAGCTACGAGCGTGCCTATCAGAGCGCCGGCCGCACGCCCGAGCCATGGATCGGTCCGTCGCTCGACCAGCTGATCGACGACAAGTCCGCGACGGTGCGCAAATTCCTCGTCGTCCCCGTCGGGTTCGTCTGCGATCACACCGAGGTCCTCTTCGACATCGACATCCAGGCGGCGCAGGTCGCGCGCGAGTTCTCGACGACGCTCAGGCGGACCGAGTCGTTGAACACGTCGCCGACCTTCATCGCGATGCTCGAAGACATCGTGCAAGCGCGGCTCGCAACACTTCAGTAGCGCAGCCCTTCAGGGTTGCCTCCCATCGGGCAGAACCCGGTAGCGCAGCCCTTCAGGGTGCCTCCCCATCGGCCAGAACCCGGTAGCGCAGCCCTTCAGGGCTGCCCTCCCGATCGAGCCTGCGCCGCCGGAGCAGAAGGCGCCAACTCTTTGAACGTGG
>DATMZU010000713.1:0-2904 GCA_035607435.1 Thermoanaerobaculia bacterium
CAACGGCGACGATCTGGATTCCGAGATCGGCGCCGAGGCGGTAGATCAAATGAAAGGGATTCATTCGAAGCCGTCGAACAAGCGCTTCCGAACCTCCGACCAGGGCGTCATCTCGACGGAACCGTCGTCGATCTGCCGAACCCTTCGTTCGATCTCACGATCCCAGGCGGCCTCCGCACCAGGGTCCGCCTCGCCATGAAGGCTCTCGATCGGAACGCTCTGCAATCGCGGCCCTTCACTCATCGTCGCCGAGCAGATCTCCAGAACGAGGCCGCGCAACCAGCGATGCGCTGGATCGGCATCCAGCCGCGGGTGCCAGAGCAGTGAAATCGTGACCTCCGGCGCTGGGAACGGAAGGGGAAAGCTGTGCATTCCGGCGCGCAGGTTTCCGGTTTGTCGTTCGGGAACGATGGCGATCAGGTCGGAGGCTCGAGCTAGAGCCAAGGCGGCCGAAAAGCCTCCGACGATCGCGACGATCTCCCGCTCCAGCCCGAACGGCTTCAAGGCTTCGTCGATCGGTCCCCTGTCGAGACCCCGCCGCGAGACGGAGATGTGCCTGCCGTTCGCATAACGGGCAGGAGTGATCTCGCCTTCGCTCAACGCGTGCCCCGTTCGCACGACGCCGATGAAACGATCCCTGAACAATGCGTGGGCGCGAACCTCCGGACCCGTCGCCTTCCCGACCACGCCGGTTTCCAGATCGACGGTCCCGTCGCGAAGCGACGTGCTCTCCTTGTCGGGTTTCTGCACGAAGCAGAGCCGCACGCCGGGAGCCTCCTCGGCGGCGCGCGCGATGAGATCCGGTCCGAAGTTCTCGACGAAGCCTTCGCGGGTACGGAGCGTGAACGTCCGGACGAGCCGTTCGAGATCGAGCTTCTCGGCCGGGCGGAGAACCGCTTCCGCATCCTGAACGAGCTGGCCGACCCGCTCGCGGAGCTCGAGCGCTCGGGGCGTGGGGACGAGACCGCGTCCGGCCCTGACCAACAGCGGATCGCCCGTCGTCTCACGCAATCGCGCGAGCGCCCTGCTCATCGCAGACGGGCTGAGCCGCAACCGCCGGGCGGCGCGCGCAACGCTGCCTTCCGCGAGCACCGCATCGAGGGTGACGAGCAAGTTGAGATCGGGCGTCGACATGCATCGACCGTAGCACCGTTCGATCGCGATGTGGCGTCAAACGCACGAATACAGTGCAAACGGTGCGCCTTCCGCTATGCCAGGCAAGGGACTAGGGTTCCGACGGCTCCGATTCGGGAGTCGTCAGAAGAAGGAGATCACGTTGACGTCGATCCTTGCAGAACGGGTGGAGGCAATCGCTGGAAGTGCTGGAAGCGCGGAACGGACGCCTTCGGTCCGGTGGGCGCTCGCCGGTCTTTCGCTCTCCATGCTGCTGTCCTCGCTCGGTACTAGCATCGCCAATGTCGGATTGCCGACGTTGGCCCGGGAATTCACCGCCTCCTTCCAGGCAGTCCAGTGGGTCGTCCTCGCGTATCTCCTCGCCATCACCACCCTGATCGTGAGCGTCGGACGGCTCGGTGACCTCATGGGCCGCCGGCCGCTGCTCCTGGCCGGAATCTTCCTGTTCACTGTCGCCTCGGTCCTGTGCGGCGTCGCCCCCACGCTCTGGCTGCTGATCGCCGCCCGGGCGGCGCAGGGGCTCGGCGCGGCCATCATGATGGCCCTCACCATGGCGTTCGTCGGCGAGACGGTGCCGAAAGAAAAGACCGGTAGCGCCATGGGGCTGCTCGGAACCATGTCCGCGACGGGTACCGCGCTCGGTCCGTCGCTCGGTGGCCTTCTGATCGCCGGGTTCGGTTGGCCGGCCCTCTTCCTCGTCAACGTGCCGTTGGGCATCCTGGCCCTGCTTCTCGCGTACCGCTACCTGCCCATCGACCGCCGGGTGCCGAAGACGGATCGGACCCGGTTCGACGCGATGGGCACGCTGTTGCTCGCTCTGACGCTCGGGGCGTACGCGCTCGCCATGACGATGGGGCGCGGCCATTTCGGTCCGCTCAACTGGGGCTTGCTGTCGGTTGCCGGACTCGGGGTCGGCCTGTTCGTGCTCGCCGAGACGAGAGCGGCGCTCCCCTTGATCCGCTTGGCGATGTTCCGAAATCCGGTCCTGAGCGCGGGCTTCGCGATGAGCACACTCGTCACGACCGTGGTGATGGCGACGCTCGTGGTCGGCCCGTTCTATCTCTCCGGCGCTCTCGCGCTCGACCCGGCCCGCATCGGGCTCGTCATGTCGTCCGGTCCGATCGTCGCCGCGCTGGCGGGCGTGCCGGCCGGCCGCATCGTGGACCGGTTCGGCGCGCACCGCACGGGCATCGTCGGGCTCCTCGCCATGGCGGTCGGCTCCTCCATCCTGCCCGTGCTGTCGGCGAGGTTCGGCGTACCGGGTTACATCGCCCCGCTCATCGTGGTCACGGCCGGCTATGCGCTGTTTCAGGCGGCCAACAACACGGCGGTCATGACCACCGGTCGGCCGGACCAGCGGGGCGTCATCTCCGGCCTGCTCAACCTGTCGCGCAATCTCGGGCTCGTCACCGGCGCCTCCGTGATGGGCACCGTGTTCGCTCTCGGATCGGCGACGGCCCACGTGACGACAGCGCGCCCCGAGACTGTCGCGGCCGGCATGCGGATGACGTTCGCCGTTGCCACGGCTCTGATCGTCGTGGCCCTCGCCATCGCGTTCTCGAGCCGGTATAAAATCGGCAGGCTCATCCCTTCAGCGGATCGCCGCGCAGGTCTTCAGAACGAGGCCGCGCAACCAGCGGGGCGCTAGCCCGGATTTCTCACCGAAATAGACGAAGGGCTGCCTTCCAGTGATATAAGTGGTTTGCTCAGAAACACTTAGCTCACAACAGGAGGGCAGCCCTTCCATGACACAGTGTACCGCAGAGCAGC
>DATMZU010000714.1:0-11223 GCA_035607435.1 Thermoanaerobaculia bacterium
ATGAACAGGCGGTGGAAGAGCTGTTCCAACTCATGGGCCTGAAACGGGCGCTGTTAAGCGGCATGGCTGCCGGGTTCAATGCTCTTGTCAAACGCGACCCAACGATGGCCACTTATCGAGGAGTTTGGGAAGAGTGGGCGGCGCGGGTCATGACCTGGGAGAGTATCGGACCTCCGTTGATCCAGAGGTATATCGAAACGTTCAGTGAGCCGGAGCTACGCGAGATGATCGCGTTCTACAGCACTCCGACGGGCCGGAGAGCCCTGACCCAGCTTCCTGGGCTGTTGGCGGAGGGCGAAGCGATCGGAATCCAGCTCGGCAAATCTCATCAAGCCGAGCTTCAAGAGGCAATGCGCATCCGCAAGCAGCAGTTGGAGACCGAGGCCAAGCCGTGAGTTTCAACTTCGCGGAAGACGCCGTGCCCTATCGCGAAATCAGCGCGATGTTCGAGGCGTGATTCTGGGAGATCGGGCTAAGTCGCCTCCCCGATTCGAACGTCTACTTCGCTAGAGCCGCACTTTTGCGCGACGAGGGGAAAGCATGTCGATTCTGATCTGGGGCCAGCGGACGAAGAGGATCGATCTCGGACTCTCGGAGGTCGCGCCCTGCACGGTGTGCGAACAGGACCGGACGTTTCGGACGGTCCTCCAAT
The DNA here is from genome assembly GCA_035607435.1 of Thermoanaerobaculia bacterium. Lineage (GTDB taxonomy): Bacteria > Acidobacteriota > Thermoanaerobaculia > Multivoradales > UBA5704 > DASYKS01. The sequence continues at coordinate 653 of DATMZU010000714.1, forward strand.
ACCAGCTGAACCACCTCTATTACATTTTGGGCTTCGTCTCGAACAAGCAGGCCTACCGGCTGTGCGACGTCTGCGGGCGGGGTTTCGCCCTGGATACAGCCGTCGTCGAGGCGGCGGTGGGCAAGAGCCGGATTCCGTTTCTCGATCGGTTCGGCTGTCTGGGAGCCTTAGGCGGCATCGTCGGGTTGGTCCTGCTCGGGGTGCTTTTCGCCACGTTCAGCAAACCGCCGCGCAACATTCCGGATCTGTTGGAGCGGGCGGGGCGGAACGATCCCTCGGCCTATGCGCGGCTCCGGGAGGAGGCGGCGGAGGACGACGTGCCCTCGCAGGAGGCGCTCGTCCAACTCCTCGCGCCGAGCCAGAATCCGGAGGAGAAGGCCGAGGCCTTTCGCTGGGCTCTGCGCGCCGCGGAACAGGGCAGCGCTTGGGCGCAACATGAGGTCGCCGGGATGTATTTGAACGGACGCGGCACGAAGGTGGACCCCGCCCAGGCGCTCCACTGGTATCAGGCCGCGGAGGCGCAGGGCAACGCCCTGTCCGCCAACAGCCTGGGTGCCCTCTACTTTCAGGGCCTCGGCGTCGCCGCGAACCCGCAGGAAGCCGTCCGCCTGTTCCGCAAGGCGGCCCAGGCCGGCGATCCGGCGGGAGCCTACAACCTCGGCATGCGCTACCTGGACGGCAGCGGCGTCGAACCCAACCCGGCGACCGCCGCCCAATGGCTCGAAAAGGCCGCCGCCAGCGAAGACCCGCTTCAAGCGAAAGTCGCCGCCGCGGCGAAGCTCGAGCTGGGCCGCCTCTACGAAGAGGGCACCGGCGTGGAGCGCGATGCCCTGAAGGCGCTTCACCTCTACGAAGAGGCCAGCTCGACCAACGACGAGGCGCGCGAGAATCTCGATCGATTGAAGGAGCGCCTGGCGAAGCCCTGAGGCGGCCGGGCGTCGGCCGCCTCCGCCGGTTATGCTTGTCCCTTCAGACTTCGATACCCCGAAAAGGAAGAACCATGCGCAAGCTCCTGACCGTTGCCCTGCTGGTCCTTTGGACGGTGTCCGCCCATGCGCAGCCCACCGGCGCGGCCCCCAGGCCGGCGGTCAGCTCGCACGAGCAGGCGGTGACCGAGTTGTTTCAGCTGATGGATCTGGAGAAGGCCATGGTGGGCGGCGCCACCGTGATGATCGATGCGCAGATCAACTCCCACCCGGAGATCGCACCCTTTCGCGGCGTCATGATCGAATGGTCGAGCAAGTATTTGACCTGGGACAGCATGGCGCCGCAGCTGATCAAGATCTATATGGACGCTTTCACCGAAGCGGAAACGCGCGAGATGATCGCGTTTTATCGCACGCCGACGGGCCGGAAGGCGCTCACCAAGCTGCCCGAGCTGTTCCAGAAAGGAGCCGCGGTCGGCGCCGAGATCGGCAAGGCGCACCAAGCCGAGCTGGCGGAGATGGTGCGCGCCAAGCAGAAGGAGCTCGACGCCGAGAAGAAGCCCGGCGGGCAGTAGTCGGGCTCACTCGTTCCGCAGCACCTCCGCCGGATCGAGCGCCAGGGCACGGCGGGTGGGGATGAAGGCGGCGAGCAGCATCGCGGCGCCGAGGAGGGCCACTCCGCCGACGATCAGTTTCGGGTCGATCTCGGTCACGCCGCGGAGGAGCCCCGCGATTGCCCGGCCGGCGAAGGCGGAAAGGACCGCTCCGGCGGCGAGGCCAATCGCGGTCAGGCGCAGCGCCTGGCCGAGGGTGAGGCCGAGCACGTCGCGCTTCGTGGCACCCAGCGCTACTCGCACGCCGATCTCCTGGCGGCGCAGGCTCACGCGATAGGCCATCACGGCGTAGACGCCGGAGATCGCGAGGATCACGCCGAAGAAGGCGAAGGCCGCCATTACCGCCGCCACGTACTGGAGGCCGATCGTCGATTCGGAGATCGAGCGGCGCATGCTGCCGACGTCGTAGACCGGCTGGTAGGGATCGAGCTCGCGCAGCGCCTTCCGCGCCTCGCGGCCGAACGCTTCGGGCTCGCCGAGCGTCCTGATCGCGAGGGTGAGACGCGGGCGCGGGTGCTGCTCCAGGGGCTCGAAGAACGTCGGGTAATGGCGCCGGTTGAACCAATGGTGGATGTGGTCTCCCGACACCCCGACCACGGTCAGCCAGGGCTCCCCCTCTTCACCCGCCCGGAACCTTTTCCCCAGAGGATCGCGCCCGGGCCAATATCGTTCGGCCATCGAGCGGCTGATCACCGCGACGGGAAGCGAATCCGGACCGTCGGAGGCGCCGATCCCCCGGCCGGAAAGGATCGGCAGGCCGAGCGTCTCGAAATAGCGGGCCGAGACCATCCGGCCGTCCACCTGCGGCGGGTCGCTCTTGTCGGGCGGGGCTTCCCCTTCGATCGCCAGCGGAAAGACGCTGTTGTTGCCCGTCGCGGGCATCACGTTCGCCTCGGCGACGGATGCGACACCCGGCTGGGCGGCCAGGCGGGCGATCGCGGCCCGGGCGAAGGCGCGCCGGGCGGCCTCGTCGGGATAGCGGGTCTCGTCGAGCGTCACCCGCAGCGTCAACAGGTGGTCGGGGTCGTACCCTTGCGGCCCGTCGAGCAGCCGGGTGGCGCCGCGCACGCAGAGCCCGGCCGAGACCAGCAGCAACAGACCCGCGGCGACCTCGACGATCACCAACGCGCTCCGGCCCCGCTGGGCGCCGATCCCCAATCCCCCGCGCCGGTCTTGGCGGAGCGCGCCGCCGATCCCCGAGCCGGAGGAGCGCAGCGCCGGCCAGACGCTGAACGCCAGGACTGAAACCACGGCCAGACCCAGGGTGAACGCGAAGGTCCAGCCGTTCAGCCCGAGCCGGTCCCAACCGTAAATGAATTTGCGGATCGTGACCGGCATCGCGTCGCGCATCAGGCGGATCGCGAGGCCGGCGATCGGAAGGGACAGAAGCGCCCCGGCGACCGCCACGACCGCGCCTTCGGTGAGCAGCGTGATCATCCGTCGGGCGCGGCTGGCCCCGAGCGCTTCGAGCACCGCCAGGTCGCGCCGCCGTTCGGAACCCCGCGCCAGCATCAGGTTGGCGAGGTTGACCCAGGCGATCAGCAGCACGAACGCCGCCGCGGCCTGCCAAAGGCCGAGGATCGAGGGCGTCCCTTCGTCCTGCAACCCTTCGGTGAGCGTCCGGACCCTGAGGCCCCGGCCGGCGTTGGTGTCCGGGTAACGGGTCCGCAGGCCCGCCGCGAGCACGTCGAACCGGGCGGCGGCGGCCGACAGCGAAACTCCGGGCGCCAAGCGGCCGAGCACGCTCAGGTAATGATCCACCCGGCTCGCGGCTTCCTCCGGGCTGAGGACGAGCGTCGACCAGACCTCGCTTCCTTCCGGGAAATTGAAACCGGGCCGGGCGACGCCGATCACTTGATAGCCGCGGCCGTTGATCGAAAGCGGCTTGCCGACGATTCCCGGATCGGCGCCCAGACGGCGCCAGAGCGCATCGCCGATCACCACCGCGTCGAGATCCAGGGCGTTCGGGGAAGTCGCCGTTTCCGGAAGGAAGAATCGGCCCATCGCGGGCTCGACGCGCAACGAGCGAAAGAACTCCGCCGAAACGCGGGTCCCCAGGATCCTTTCGGGTCCGTCCGCGCCGATCAAGTTGGCGTTCCACCCCGCGAACGCGGCGAGACTTTCGAAGACCCCTTGGGACTGGCGACGGAATTCGAAGTAGTTCGCGGGCGCGACGTTCGCGGAATCCAGCTCCTCGCTCTTCGAAGTCTCCGACAGGAGAACCATCCGTTCCACGTCGGGGAAGACGAACGGCCGCAAAACCAGCCGGTCGAGCACGCCGAAGATTGCAGCGTTCACGCCCAGGCCGACGGCGAGGGTCAGAATCATCACCAGGGCCGCCCCGGGCCGCTTGGCCAGGGAACGGAACGCAAGGCGGGTATCGAGCAGGAGATTCATCCGGAAATCCTCCACGGTCGAGCCGAAGAAAGCGAACGCTGGGAGGACACTACGCGGCGGAGAGGGCGAGGTTTCCGGAAGGAGGCTGCGGTCCGAACCTGTGGCCGGCAGCAAAAATTGCCGACGGCGGTGCAGATCGCGCCGCCGTCGGCAACTGGACTTCAGGGTTGGGCGAAGCGGTCAGGCGACCTAGCCGCCGTGACCGTGCTGCTTCGGCTTGGCCGAGTTACCGCCTCCGCCTCCCCCGCCATGCGGCCGGTTCGGCTTGCCCGCGGGGTGCTGCTCCCTCGGCTGCCGCGGACGCGCGTTGGGCCGATCGTTCTGCCGCGGCTGCTGCGGACGGGCGTTGGGCCGATCGTTTCGCGGCTGCGGGCGATTCACCTCGGGCCGCTGATTACCGTGCGGCCGGGGCGCGTTCACTTCCCGGGGCTCCGGACGGTGGGGCCGGTTCTGGACCACCGGAGGCCGCGAATTGGGACGCTCCGCGGGCCGGGTGATCGGCCGCTCGTTCGGCCGGTAGTTGGGCCGCTCATTCGGTCGATTGTTCGGCCGGTTGTTCGGTCGCGGCTCGATCTGGTTCCGGCGCACCTGGCCCGGGGGTACCGGCTTCGCTCCGATTCCGACCTGGTCGCGGCGTTGCTGACCGCGGGGTACCGGCTTCACGTCCGGGCGGCCTCGGTCGTCGGCCCGCTGATCGTTGCGTCGATCCCGGCCGATTCCCGGCCGAACTCCGGCGTCGTTACGAACCGCGACGTCGATCGAGCGAAGCTGCGCCGAGGGCGGACGGAAGACCCGGAGCTGATCTCTGGAGACCCCCGCCGATCCGCGGCTGTTCACTTCCGCAACCCGGAAGCGCGGGACCCTGCGTCCGGTCGCCCGCTCGATGTTGTTGATCGCGATACCGCGGTTGATCACCCGGTTGTTGACCACGGTGTAGTTCGTCACGTTGCGCGCCCTACGCCAGAGATCTTGATTCCGCGTCCGGGCAAAGGCGTGGCGCCCGACCCGCGGCTCCAGGAACCCGCGCTCGGAGACGAAGATGTAGTCACGCGGCTGAATCACGGCGCTCAGGGAGAGCCCACCGAGGCGGATACCGACGTTGTAGTCGAACCCGACCGACGGCGGCAAGGGAGCCCAACCGACGTAGCCGCTTCCGTACTGCCACGAGACCCAGGCCGGAGCCCAGACCGTGCCGGGAACCCAGATCCAGCCGTAGCGCGAATCGAAGGCCCAGCGGCCATAGTGATAGGTCGCCCAGCCGAACGGCTCATCCGACGCCCAGGTCCAGCCGTAGTCGCTGTCAACCCAACGGCCGTCGGAATACGGGCGCCAATCGGATCCCGTGTGCCGCGGGCACCAGGCCGCGCCGTACTGTGAATCGTCCACCCAGTCCCCATACGGGGACAGCTCGTCGTAGTAGATCCCGACCTCAGCCCGCAGCGACCCGTGATCGGCCCGCGCGGGGGAGGCGGTCATTCCAGCCGACAGGACGATGACCCCCAGGATCACCGCCATCGAGGTCCATCTTTGGATTTTCATCGTGTCCTCCTTCGGTGGCGGCGAAATGGAGTGTTCGTCGGAGAAAGCCGCCCACGATGAGGGTATAGAGCAGGGTCCGTGCCACCGGGGGCTTAGCCGACGACCCTCCGCACGAAATCGACCACTGCCGCCGTCGTCTCCTCCGGTCGGTCCTTCTGGGGAGCGTGGCCGCACTCGGAAAGGATCAAGCGCGAGAACGGCCCGCGCACGCCACGCTCGATCGCATCGACCTGGGCGAGCGTGCCGTAGGGATCGGACTCGCTTTGAATGACCAGCACGGGGATCTCGATGCCGGGCAGAAACTCTTCGAGGTTCCAGTCGCGGAAGCCGGGATCGAGCCAGGCGCGATTCCAGCCCCAGAACGCGCCCTCGACGTTCTCGCCGTGATGTTTCGCCAGCCGATCGCGCAAGTCGCCCTGAAGATACGCCTCGCGGGCGCGCGCAATCGCCTCGACCGAGAGGTCCTCGCAGAAAACGTGCGGCGCAAGAAGCACCAACCCCCGAATCCGCGGCGCGCCGGGTAGCTTCGAGAGGGGGCTGCCGGCGTAAATCAAAGCGATCGAGGCGCCGTCGCTATGGCCCAGCAGGATCGCATCGCCCACCCCCGCTGCGGCGAGAACCTCGGGAAGCGAATCGAGCGCCTCGTCGTGCATGTAGCGCAGCGGGCGCGGCGGTTCGACCGGATCGGATTTCCCATATCCCCAGCGGCTGTAGACGAGCACCCCGAGCCCCGTCTCCCGCGCAAGCCGAGCCGGCCCATCGCGCCAAGCGGCGACGCAGCCGAGTCCCTCGTGCAGCATCACGATCGTCGGCGCGGCGTCCGGCGGCGGGCCGTGCCAAACGGCCTCCAGGCGGTGGCCGGCGGCGGTGAGGTGGAAGGGTTCGGGCATGATTCGCTCAGATTCGCTCATAGAATGACACCGTTCGAAACCGTACCGGAGGACCAGCGCCATGACGGATCTTCGTGGAGACCTACGCGGGGCGTTGCGCTCGATGCTGCACCGGCCGGCGTTTTCCGCCGCTCTGATCGGGACGCTCGCCTTAGGAATCGGCGCCTGCGTCGCGATCTTCGCCGTGCTCGACGCGGCCGTGCTGCGGCCGGCTCCTTACCCGCAAGCGGAGCGGATCGCGAGCGTCCTCGCGCTCCATCCGTCGCGCGGGCCGGAACCGACCTCGCTCTCGCCCGCCGATTTTCTCGCCCTGCGCGCGGGGAATCGGTCGTTTTCCACCCTCGGCGCCTACGTGCCGTTCGGCACCCTCGATCTCACCGGAGAGGGAGATCCCGTCCGGCTGCCGCGGTTCCTGGTTTCGGAAGGCGCCCTCGAATCGCTCGCCCTCTCCCCCGCGGCGGGACGGCTCTTCGCGCCCGCCGACTACCGACCGGGCGAGGCGCGGGTGGTCGCGATCAGCCATCGCCTCTGGCAATCTCGGTTCGGCGGCGAGCCCTCGATCGTCGGTCGCACGATCTCGCTCGACGGGGAACCGTACGAAGTGGCGGGCGTCCTTCCTCGCACCTTCCGCCTGCCCGGCGGCGATCCCGACCTCGTCCTGCCGCTGATCTTTCCCGCCGACGCGGCCACGGATCGCGAATCGGCCTATCTCGGCGGCCTCGGCCGGTTGCGCGCGGGGGTGACTCCCGAACTGGCGGAGGCCGAGCTGTCGGGCCTCGCGCGCCGGCTCGGTCCAGCCCCCGCCGAAACCGGTACCTCCCCCACAAACGACCTCGCGGTCCGGGTCGAGCCGCTCGGCGAGCACTACGCGTCGAGCGCCAGGACGGGACTCTGGGCCATCTTCGGCGCGGTCGGCCTGGTGCTTCTGCTCGCCTCGGTCAACGTCGCGAGCCTTCATCTGGTCCGGGCCGTCTCGCGCGAGCGGGAGCTGGCCGTGCGCCGTGCCCTCGGAGCCTCGACCGCGCGGATCGCCCGCCAACTCGTGGTCGAGAGCCTGATTCACGCGGCGGCGGCCGGCGCGCTCGCGCTGGGGCTCGCCGAGATCGCACTCCGGATGCTGCCCGATCCGCGCGGCGTCTATCTGCCGAAGAGCCTGCCTTTAGCGCTCGGGGCGTCAGGCCTGGGTTTCGCCGCGGCGATCGCCCTGGGCAGCGCGCTCCTCGCCGTCCTGCCGGCCCTCTGGAGAGCTGGACGGAAGAACGGCGCCTCGGTGATCGATCGCGCGGCGACCGTAGGCGCCGATCCGGGCCGCGAGCGGCTGCATGGCGCGCTGGTGATCGCCGAGGTAGCCCTCGCGTTCGTGCTCCTCGCGGGCGGCGGGCTCCTGGTGCGCAACTTCCGCCATTTGATGGACCAGGATCTCGGCTTCCGGCCGGAACACGCGCTGACGTTCGATCTCTCGCTGCCGGAATCGCGCTATCCGGACGCGCCGCAAGTCCGCGGCTTCTACCGCGATCTGTTCGACCGGATCGCCGCGATGCCCGGCGTGGTCGCCGCGGGAGGAGCCAAGGAGATCCCCCCCGCCGAGCCCTGGGGCTTCACGCCCGAGATCGAAGGAGAAACGGCGAAAGAAGGGGCGAGCGCGGGCTGGCAACTGGTGACGCCGGGATACTTCGAAGCGCTCGGAGCGGCCAGAGGATCGGGAGATACGATCGGCAAAACCGACCGCGCGGGAGGGCGCCGCGTGGCGCTGCTCGACGCGACCGCCGCGCACGAGCTACTGGGCACAAAACCCGCCATCGGACGCCGCGTCCGATTCAACGGCGAGGGGTTCGACATCGTAGGAATCGCTCCCGATCTCCACCGGCCGGGCGAGGACGCCACGCCCACGGTCTATCTCGCCTTCGACCAAGAGCCGGTGCCGATCGGCTACCTCCGCGGCCTGTCGATCGTCGTAAGAACCTCAGGAGATCCGCTCGCCCTCGCCGCACCGATCCGCGATGCCGTCCGCACCCTCGATCGCAATCTCCCCGTCTCCCGCCTCCTGACCTTCGAACAGCGCCTCGCCGAAGCCACCCCCCTCGCCAAATCGCGCTTCAACGCCCTGCTCTCGGCATCCTTCGGAACGCTCGCCCTCCTCCTCGCCGCGGTCGGCATCTACGGCGTGCTCTCGTTTTCCGTGCGCCTCCGAACCCGGGAAATCGGAGTCCGAGCGGCCCTCGGAGCCGATCGCCAGGAGCTGCTCGGCCTGGTCCTCCGCCGCGGCCTGGCGCTCTCCCTCCTAGGGATTGTGATCGGCGCGGCCCTGGCGGTCGCGGGAAGCCGCGGGATCGCGAGCCTGCAGACGTTGTGGGTGGGTGTCGGAGGGAGCGATTTAGGGATGCTGCTCGGGACCGGCGGCTTTCTGCTCGCGGTCGCCGCGTTGGCCTGCTGGCTGCCCGCGCGGCGGGCGAGCCGGGTGGATCCGTGTGAGGCGCTGCGGCACTTCTAAGGGCATGGACGGTTTCGACCCGAACAAGAAGCGCTTCTTTCCAGAGGAGATCCATTCAGGTGCCCGAGATCGCAAGATTTTTTGGAATCGTCATTCGCATGTTTGCCGAGGCCGGTGGCCCTCATCATCGCCCCCACTTTCACGCTTACTACCAACAGGAAGTCGCGATCTACGCGATTGATTCGCTCGACCTAATCGCGGGATCGTTACCCCGACCACAACAACGATTTGTCGAGGCTTGGGCTGAGTTGCACCGACAGGAGTTACTGACAGGTTGGGAGCGATTGCAGGAAGGCCGCTTGCCGAGTACGATTGAACCCTTGAGGTAAGGAGCGATCATGGAGCACGAGATTTACCGAGTAACCTCCGTGCAGCTTCTCGGCGACTATCGCCTGCGGGTCAGCTTCGATGACCAGTGCAGCAGGGAAATCGACCTGGAGCCGGTGCTGGAGGGTGAGATCTACGGCCCTCTGCGCGACCCTGCAAGGTTCGCAGCCGTCGCAATCGATCCCGAGGTACACACGCTCGTCTGGCCTGGCGGAGCAGATTTTGATCCGGCGATTTTGCACGACTGGTCCAAGTACGAGCCCGCGATGCGCGATATGGCTAAGAGATGGTCGCTGGCAGGGGTAGGAGTGCCGTCATAGCCCATCGCTGTCGCGACTGACACCTGAATCGTCCGACGGAGGTTCCCCGCCTGCGCATGGCTATTCGAATCGCGGAGTTCGACCCCAGCGTCTACCTCGACAACGAAGAGGTGATTGCCGAGTACCTCGCGGCGGCGCTCGAAGACGAGAATCCCGAAGTTTTCCTCGCCGCAGTTGGCCAGGTCGCCAAGGCGCGCCGCGTAAGTCGGAGACCCGGCCCGTTTGGTCTGCCGTGAAAACTGTTGTTTCGCTACCGGACCCATCTTCGAATCCGCTGAGGCGATAGCTGCGGAGTTGGGCATCTCCCGTAGCCAGCGGGATTCTTGGTGATCCGCTGCAGGAGTGATCTGATGCGCCTTACTCCCCGGGCCTTCTTGAAAGCGAAACATGCTGAAGCCAAAGCCTTCGATCCTCTATTTCGGTGCCTTGCTTTTTTTAGCCTGCAGTCAGCCAGCGAAAGAAGTCACGGGCACGAAACCCGAGGAGGCACCTCAGACTAGCGTGGCCCCTGCCGCCAGCACCCATTCGGTTCAGCCAACGCCGAATCGCTCGATCCTCCTCCAGGGGCGAGTGTTCTACATGCCCGATGGCTCTCAAACTCCTCCCGTAGTTCCAATCGCCACGAACGACCTTTGGGCACTTACTCTGGCGCAACACGTCGGCTCCCGAAAAATTGCGGACTTTCTATTCCTGGTCAGGGCCAACCAAGCGACGGTGCTCCCAGATTGCACACGCGCCGAAGTCTTGGAGTATGTCGAGTACCCAAGCTGGATAATCGTGAGAATTCGAATCCTGGAGGGCGATCTTGCAGGTCAAACGCTGTTCACCTTTCCGGAGTTTCTGCCGACAACTAGTCTCGCACCAGATTCTCTGTCCGGTTCGCCCGCGGGGAGGCAGCCAAGCAAGACATCCAGCGAGACCCCAGGCAAGATCGCCAACCGCCCATTGCGAGACCCAATCTACGACAAGCGCGAAGCCTATATGCGCAGGTGGTACTCCGAGAAATATCTTCCTGCGTTGCTACCGGTCAAATCAGCTCTCAGGGATATCGATTTAGCAGGCAAGTC
>DATMZU010000717.1:0-5033 GCA_035607435.1 Thermoanaerobaculia bacterium
CGAGCGGTAGACGTCGCGGTCGCGCAGCAGATCGCCGGTGAGGGTAAGCCCGGAGAGCTGCTCCGGGCCTTGGATCTCGAAATAACCGGAGAAATCGAGATCGCGGCGCACCGTCGATTCGAGCTCGGCTCCGGCCGCGGAGCCCTCCGCCCCGGTGAATCCGGTGGCGGCGTACTTCGGGATCGCCAGGCGGATCTTGGCCTTCTGGTTGCGGGACAGCTCCAGCGTCACCTCGCTCGGCTGGCTGGGCGGGGCGGGCGTTGCGGCCGTTGGCTGGGAGGGCGGCGGAGAGGTGGGGCTCTGGGCCCGAATCAGCGCCGAACCGAGGAGGGCCAGCAGCGGCAGAGAGAGAGCGGCAAATCGGCGGGTGGTCATGGCACCTCGAATCAGCGGACGATCAGAGTGACGTTGAGCGTTGGATTGCGATAGCTCGCGGGCAGCGGCGGAAACGGCGAGGCGTTCTGGACCGCGCGCAAAGCGGCCAGGTCGAACGCGTTGAGGCCGGACGACTCGGCGACGTCGAGCTGATCGATGTCGCCGCGGCGCAGGATGCGGAATCGAACGATGGTCCGGATGTTGGTTCCCGCCTGGGGCGGAGTCCATTTGGCGTCGATCTGCCGCAGCAGCTGCTCGATGTAGTAGCCGTAGGTGAAATCCGGATCGATCGACGCGATCCGATCGCCGAACGGCGACGTTCCGGCCGCGGTGCCGGCGGCGGAACCGCGCGGTCCGGCCTCGGTGCCTTTGGCCGCTTCCGCGCCCGGTCCGGGCGCGCCGCCGGAGTTGCCGGGCTTGGCGGGCGTCGGCGGCTTCGCCGCGGGCGGGGTCGGAGGGGTGGGCTTCGCCGGGGCCGGCGCGGTCGGCTTGGCCGGGACCGCCGCGGGCGCCGTCGGGAGCGGATCGTTCCAGCCCTTCGGACGAGGGAGCGGCCCGGTCGGAACCGGCGGCGGTACGGGTTTCGCGGCGGGTTTTACCGGCTCGGGGGCCGGCGGCTCCGGCTCAGGCTCCGGGGCGGGTTCTGCCGCCGGCTCGGGCGGCTCCGGCGTCGGCGCCGGGGGTGCCTCGGCGCGCTTTCGCGGCTTTTCCACTCCCAGCGCCTGGGCCGGGACGATCTGGGCGGAGATGAACTCGATCGGCTCCTGATGCGGTTTGAAGTGGGCGAGGCCGAACGCCACGGCGACCACTCCGAGATGGAGCACGGCGGCGACGCCGAGCGCGGCCATCTCGGCGCGACGCGACCGCTCGGCGGCGTGGCCGCGTTCGGCGAGGACTCGGTCGACGGCGTCCCTGGCCACGGTCTCGTTCCTTCTCAGCCCGCGCCGCCGCGCGTCTTCGGGTCGCGGGCGTCGCGCGGGGCGCGCCCGTTCGGTTCGGTCACCAGCCCGACGTTCTGAATGCCTCCCCGGTAGAGCAGGTCGAGCACCTCGATTACCTGGCCGTAGGGAACGTCTCGATCGCCTTTCAGGAACACCGAGGCATCCCCCTTGGCGGCGATCTCGGCCTGCACCGCGCCGACCACCGCGTCCTTGCCCACGGGGGTCTCGCGCAGATAGAGCAAGCCATCCTTGCGGATCGACAAAACCAGCGGATCTTCCACCCGCAGCGGCAAATTCTGCGCGGCGGCCTGCGGAAGCTTCACCTCGATGCCCTGGTGGAGCATCGGCGCCGCGACCATGAAGATGATCAACAGGACGAGCATCACGTCGACCAACGGGGTGACGTTGATGTCGGCCAGCAGGCCGTCTTCTTCCGGTTCGCCGAGCTGGAAAGCCATTGCGTCGTTGAAGCCTCTCGCGAGCCTTAGATGCTTTTAGGTGAAGTTCCGTTCCGCGAGGTTCAACAATTCGAGGGCGAAGTCTTCCATCCGGGCCTTCAAGTTGCGCACGCGGCCGGCGAGGTAGTTGTAGCTGATCAGGGCGGGAATCGCGGCGCCCAGGCCCGCGGCCGTGTTGATCAGCGCCTCCGCGATGCCGGGGGCCACGGTGACGATCGAGGTCGAACCGGTCGCGCCGATCTGGGAGAAGGCGACCATGATTCCCCAGACGGTGCCGAACAAACCGATGAACGGTGTCGCGCCCGCGGTGGTGGCGAGAAACGGCGTCCAGCGCGCGAGGGCCTGGGTTTCCACCCCGGCGGCGCGCTTCAGGCTCCGTTCGAGCGAGGGGAGCGAAGTGATCTTCAATCCACGCCGATCGCCCGTCGGCCCTTCCGGGTTCGCCGCTTTGATCTGGCTGTCGATCTCGGCGTAACCCGCCTGGAACAGGCCGACCAGCGGCGACGCCTGAAGCCGGCTCGCGGCGGCGTTCACCTCGCTGAACTTCTGGCTCTGGTGGAACAGCTCGAGAAACTCCCGGCTGTGCCGCTCCGCGCGGTTGAGCTGCCGGAGCTTGCCGACCAGGACCGACCAGGAGATGAGCGAAAAGGTGAGAAGGATGAAAAGGACCAGCTTGGCGACCGGTCCGGATTCGGTGAAGAAATCGAACAGCCCCGGACTGGCGCCGGTCGCTGCGGGAGACATTTGGAGGAAGGCGAGAATCATCGGCAAGAGGGCTGGTTTCTCTAGGGTTTCGGGTTCAGGTCGGGCAACTCGAGTGGCGGCAACGTAACACGTGCCTGATTGGCCTGTCCACGGCGCGCAAGCAAGGTGCGCGCCGGGAGCGGAAGCCCCTCCTCGCCGTGGTACTCTTTCGCGCCGGTTTGCGGGATCGGAACCGCACGAGGAGGATCTCCCACCATGTCGAGAGTCGTGATTACGGGTGCCGCGGGCGCTCTGGGCAAGAGCGTGGTCTCCCGGTACCTGGCCGGTGGTGCGCGCATCCTGGCGGTCGATGCCAACGAGGGCGGCCTGGCCGAGCTGGCGCAGCTCGCCCCGAGCGAGACGCTCGCCGTGCGGCGGATCGATCTCGCCAACTCCGAGGCGGTGACCCGCCTGTTCGACGAGGTGGAGGGGGTGTCCGGCATTCCGAGCGCGATCGTCCATCTGGTCGGCGGCTTCCGCTGGGCGCGCTTCGCCGATCTCTCCGACCGCGACTGGAGCTACCTGATCACGCTCAACCTGGAGACCACGTTCCGCGTCTTCCGCGAGGCCGCGCGCCGTTTCGAGCGGGCGAAGGCGGGCTCGCTGGTCGCCGTCTCCGCCCCCGCGGCCTACGAAGGGGCGGCGGGAGTGGGCGCCTACGCCGGCTGCAAAGCCGCGATGCTGCGAATGGTCGAGTCGCTCGCGCGCGAGCTGGCGCCTTCCGGCGCCCGGGCGAACGCCGTCCTGCCGGGCACCATGGACACCCCCGGCAACCGCGCGAGCATGCCCGACGCCGATCCGGCGACCTGGGCGCGCACCGAAGACGTGGCCGAGGCGATCTGGTTTCTCACCTCCCCCGAAGCGCGCGCGATCAACGGCGCGGCGGTCCGGGTCCCCGGACCCACCCTGTCATGAGCCTCCGTCCGAAGCTGCTTTGGGATTCGACCGTCGCCGTCGCTCCGGCGGCGGAGGCCCTCGTCGAACCGGTGGATGTCGCGACCGATGCGGCAGGCGCCGCGCTGCTCGCGCGGCTGGGTCTGGCGCGCGCCGACCTGCCGGTTCTGCTGGTTTCCGACGCGATCGGCAAGCTGCGCGTCCTCGGTGCCCGGCTCACGCCCGAGGAAATCGCCGCGCTCGCCGACGGCCGGGGGGTTCCGACCTCGGCACTGACCGTCTACGGCGCCTCCTGGTGCCCCGACTGCCGGATCGCGAAACGGGTCCTCGCGGAGGCCGGCGCCAAGTACGACGAGATCGACATCGACCAAGACGCGTCGGCCGAAGCGGCCGTCATCGCCAGGAGCGGCGGGCGGCGCGTGATTCCCACGCTCGCCTTCGACGGCCGAATCTGGGCGTTCAATCCGCAACCGCCCCAATTGCGACGGCTGCTCCAAGTTTCCGGTTCGGCCCCTTAAAGAGTAGTCCCCAGAGGAGAAATTTCGCGATGAAAGTCGCCGTGTGTATCAAACAGGTGCCCAACGTCGAGGCCCGCCTGCGGGTGGCCAAAGACGGGCGCTGGATCGATGAGGAAGACCTGTCGTTCGTCACCAACGAGAGCGATCGCTACGCGCTCGAAGAGGGATTGAAGATCGCCGAAGCGACGGACGGCGAGGTGGTGGTCGTGAGCCTCGGCCCGGATCGCGTGAAGGACGCCTTGAAGAAGGCGCTCGCGGTCGGCGCGGCGCGCGCCATGTTCTTGAAAGACCCGGCGTTTGCCGGAGGCGACGCGATCGCCACCGCCCGCGCGCTCGCCGCGGCGATCCGCCGCGAGAATTTCGATCTCGTGCTCACCGGCAGCCAGTCTGACGACGTCGGCTACGGCAGCACCGGATCGCTGCTTGCCGGCCATCTCGGCTGGCCCCACGCCTGGCTGGTGATCGGCCTGGAGATCGAAGAAGGGGGCAAGACCGCGCAGGTCAAGCGCGAGATGGAAAGCGGAATGAACGAGATCTTCCGCTTGAATCTGCCCGCCGTGATCGAGATCCAGGCGGGCATCAACCACCCGCGCTATGCCTCGCTCAAGGGCATTATGGGCGCGAACAAGAAGCCGATCGAAGAGGTGGATGCGGCGGCCCTCGGTCTCGGCGCCGACGCCGTCGGCCTCGCCGGCTCGCGGCTGGAGATCGTCTCGGTCGCCTTCCCCGAAAGCGGCACCGGGGCGCAGATTCTGGCGGGCGACGCCGCGACGGCGGCGCAGGCTCTGGTCGATAAACTGCGCCAGGAAGCGAGGGTGATCTGATGTCGAACAACGTTTGGGCTGTCCTTCAACTGCGCGACGGCCAGGTGTCCCGCGCGGCGCTCGAAACCATCGCCGCGGCGCAAAAGCTCGCGGCGGCGATCGGCGGCCAAGCCGAAGCCGTGGTGCTCGGTTCCGGCGTAGGCGCTGCGGCGACCTCCGCCGCCGGCCGCGATCTCGCGGCGGTCCACGTCGCCGATCACGCCGATCTCGCCGGCTACACACCCGGGGCTTTCATCGGCGCGCTCGCGCCCGCGCTCCGCGCCGCTCAGCCGGCGTTCG
>DATMZU010000718.1:0-19447 GCA_035607435.1 Thermoanaerobaculia bacterium
GCCGACGACGACCGACGCGGCGATGGCGATGACGTACCCCGGATACACTGGCACCTTGCCGCCGAATCCGCCGCCGATGTCCGGCGAGATGATGCGGATTTTCTCTTCGGAAAGACCGACGTGACCGGCGACCAGGGCGAAGACGGTGCGGATCGCGTGGGGCGCCTGGGTCGTCATGTGGACCGTGAGGTGGCCCATCGCGGGATTGAAGTCGGCGACGCAACCGCAGGTCTCGATCGAGGCGACGTGGATGCGCGGGATGTAGATGTCTTGCGAGACCGTGATCTCGGCGTCGGCGAACGCCTTGTCGGTGGCCGCCGCGTCGCCGGTCTGCCAGTGCCAGATCAGGTTGTCGGTCCTGCCTTCTTTATCCGTGCGCAGCACCGGCGCGCCGGGCTCCAGGGCTTTCCTCGGATCGACCACCACCGGCAGCGGGTCGTATTCGACCTCCACCGCGTCCACCCCGTCCGCCGCGGCATAGCGGTCGGTGGCGATCACCGCGGCCACCTCCTGCGCCTGATACATCACTTTTTCGACCGGCAGCACCATCTGGGTATCCGACATGAGCGTCGGCATCCAGTGCAGGTTGAAGCCCTTGAGCGTCTCACCGGTGATCACCGCGAGGACGCCCGGGACCGCCATCGCTTTTTCGGTGTGAATGGCAAGGATTTTCGCGTGGGCAAAAGGGCTCCGGACGATCGCCATGTGCAGCATGCCGGGGAGTTTCACGTCGTCCACGAAGTTGCCCTGGCCGCGGATGAAGCGCGGGTCTTCCTTGCGCTTCATGGAGTGGCCCATGCCGCAGATCGCGGCCGAGGTTTTGAGTTCGGAGGTCGATTCCATGGCGGTCTCCTCGGTCACGCTTCGGGGCTCGGCTGCGCTTGGGCGGCGATCGCGGCCGCGGCGTGCTGGACGGATTTGATGATGTTGACGTAGCCCGTGCAGCGGCAGAGGTTGCCGGAGATCGCTTCGCGGATCTCCTCTTCGCTGGGATCGGGGTTGCGTTCGAGCAGCGCCGAGGTGGTCATCAGCATGCCCGGCGTGCAGTAGCCGCATTGCAGGCCGTGCTCCTGCCAGAAACCGTTCTGGATCGGATGGAGTTTGCCGCCCTGTTCGAGCCCCTCGACGGTGGTCAGCGAATGACCGTCGGCCTGGACCGCGAGCACCGTGCAGGACTTCACCGGCTCGCCGTCCATCAGCACGGTGCAGGCGCCGCAGTGCGTCGTGTCGCAGCCGATGTGGGTGCCGGTCATCGAGAGCGACTCGCGGAGGAAATGCACCAGCAGGAGCCGCGATTCGACCGATGCGCTCTTTTTGGCGCCGTTGATCTTGAGCGTGATCTCGTGTTGCGCCATGGTCAGTTCCCCTTCGGTTCGAGCGGGTTCAGAGCCCGGTCGATCGCGATCTCGATCGCGCGTCCACAAAGGATGCGCGCCATCTGCTGTTTGTACTCGACCGTGCCGCGCCGGTCGGCGGAGGGCTGGGCGGCGGCTCCCGCGAGGCGCGACGCTTCGGCGATCGCCTCATCGTTCGGCCATTTGCCGGTGAGGTAAGCCTCGGCGTCTTTCGCCCGCACGGGGGTCGGCCCGGCGTTGGTGAGGCCGATCCCGGCTTTCGAGACCTTGCCTTCCAGATCGAGCGTGAGCTGCACCGCGCTCGCCGCGGTGGCAAAGTCGCCGACCTTCCGTTCGAGCTTCTGGTAGGCGCCGCCGGTTCGCGCCGCCGGCACCGGAATGCGGATCTCGGTGAGGATGTCGCCGGGGGCCAACGCGGTCGAGAACAGCCCGTCGAAGAAATCGTCGATCGGAATCACCCTCCGGCCACCCGGACCGGTCGCGACGACCTCGGCGCGCAGCGCCAGCATGGTGGCGGGATGGTCGTTCGCCGGATCGCCGTGCGCCAGGTTGCCGCCCACCGTCGCGAGGTTCCTCACCAGCGGATCGGCGATCACCCCGGCGGTGTCGAACAGCAGCGGGTACCTCGTGCGGATCAGCTCGGAACGTTCGAGCGCCGACTCCCGGGTGCAGCCGCCGATCAACAGGAAGCCGTCCTCCTCGCGCAGATAGGAGAGACCGGGGATGCGGCCGATGTCCACCAGGTGGCCGACCGAGCCGAGGCGCAACTTGAGCAGCGGCAGCAGGCTCTGGCCGCCTGACAGCACCTTGGCGTCGTCGGGGTGGCTCTGGAGCAGCCCGATCGCCTCCTCCAGAGTGTGTGGCGAGTGATAGTCGAAAGACGCGGGGATCATCGACACTCCTTTCCGAATTCTTTAGCGACCGACGTTGTTCCCTAGCGAAGCCAGAAGTAGACGAGCGCTGCCAAAGCGACCACGACGATCCAGAACCCGGGGCGTTCGAGCATCCGCACCGCCGCCCGGCCGGCCGCCGCGGCGCCGATCGCTCCGACATCCAGGACGTCGGGTGCCTGGTAGGGCGCCGCGGGAGCGGCTCCGGCGATCACCGCCTCGGCCCCGGCGATCACTTCGGCGATCGCAACCGCCGCCACCGGGTGCTCCTCCCCGCTCTCTTCCGAGGGGGGCACAGGCACCTCGGAGGGCTCCGCGGCGGGGGTCTCCAGCTGCCGGCGCATGGCGTCGGAAAACTTCCCGAACATCTGGTCGCTCACGTCCTGGATCATGCCGCGGCCGAACTGCGCCAGGATGCCGAAGACGTTGACGTCCGAGACGACGGTCACCTCGGTCTCTTGCGGGGAGCGCGCGACGACGCGGCTTTTCATCCGCATGTCGGCGCCCCCTTTGCCCTTCGTCTCCTGGCCCGAGCCCGACAGCTCGGCCTCGCCGGCCGCCTCGTCGAGGCGGTCGAAGCGCAGCTTGCCGCGGTAGCTCGCGGTCACCGGGCCGACCTTGACGGTCATCGTCCCCTTGTACTCTTCGTCGCTCACCTTCTCGGTGATCGCCGCTCCCGGCAGGCAGCTCGCGACGCGGTACGGGTCGATCAAAAAGCTCCACACCGCGGGCGCCGCGGCACGGACGACGAAACTCTTCTCGATTTGCATTCCCATAGGGCGGACTCTTTCACAACGAGAGATGGGGAACGAGCCGTTCGAGCGACTCTAGGTTATGGGCCGGCAACAGGCGATCGACGTAGGGCAGCGCCGCGGCCATGGCGCGCGCCGAAGGCTCGTAGCGCGCGTCGCCGGCCAGCGGGTTGAGCCAGAGGATCGACTTGGCCCGATCGGAAAGCGCACGCATCGCTTCGGCGATCGGCGCCACGTCGCCGCGGTCGAGCCCGTCGGAAAAGATCAGCACGACGGTCCGATGATCCACCCGAGTGGCGAGGTGGCGATCGACGAATTCGCGCAGGCATTCGCCGATCCGGGTGCCGCCCGACCAATCGGGCACCTCCGCGGCGAGCCGGGCGAGAGTCGCTTCGATCAGGCCCGGAGCGAGGGTTTTCGGCCGCAGCAGCGGGGTGATCCGGACCAGCGAGGTGTTGAAGGCGAAGATCTCAGCTTTAGGCGCGACGCGGCCGAGCGCGACGACGAATTGCAACAGAAAGCGGACATGCGGGTCCATCGAGCCGCTGGTGTCGGCGAGCACCAACAAACGCGGCTGTTCGAGCGGCCGGGCACGCCGCGCGAGGGCGAGAAATTCGCCGCCGTGGGCGAGGGCTCGGCGAAAGCTGCGACGCAGATCGACCGCGCCGCGGCCTCGGGTGGGCACCAACCGACGGCTCTTACGGGTGGCGAGCCTCAGGGCCAAGCGCGCGATCAGGTTCTCCATCGCCGCGAGGTCCTCCGGCGCGCATTCATCGAACGGCTTCTTGCGCAGCACGGCGTCCGGGCTGTAGCCAAGCTCCTCGCCGCTTGGGCTTGCGGCATCGACTTCGATCGCCTCGGCCGCCGGACGCACCCCTCCGGAGCGCTGGCGCGTCACCTGGCCGAGCGCTTGCGAGACCTGCTTCGGAGCGGAAGGCGGCGCCCACAGGCGTTCGAACAGCTCGTCGAACGCCGCGCGATCGTGCGGCCGGATCTTGAACGCCACGGCGAGCGCGCGGCGGACCTCGTCGCGATCGGATAGATCGATCCAGATCAACGCCTCCAACCCGTCCGCCTCGTCGCTCAAGGCGACGCGCACCCCCCGTTCGCGCAGCGCCCGGCCGAATTGCGCGAGGTGCCCGGCCCAGTCCAGCCCGTCGCCCGGCCCGGCTCCCGCCCGACCGTTCTCGGCGGATCGCGGCGCGGCGTTCACGCCGCTCCTCCGATGGCTTCGATGGCTTCGCTCCCTGCGTCCCCTGAGGTCGCCACGGTGGCCACCGCCAGCGTCTCGTCCAGCGCGGCGCCGGAGAGGTCGTGCAGGTCGTTGTGATCCTTGAGCAGGCAGCCGAGCGTCTCTTCGACCGCCTCGCGATCGAGATGATCGGAGCCGAGCCGTACCAGCGCCTGCGCCCAGTCGAGCGTTTCGGCGACTCCCGGGGTCTTTTGCAGCCGGCGCCCGCGCAACGCCTGGACGAACCGGCCGACCTCGGCGGAAAGGCGGGCCCCGGCTTCGGGCACGCGCAGGTGCAGGATGCGCACCTCTTTTTCGAAACTGGGATGGTCGAGATAAAGGTAAAGGCAGCGCCGCCGCAGCGCGTCGCCGATCTCGCGCGTCCGGTTCGAGGTCAGCACGACGTGCGGCACGTGCTCGGCGCGGATCGTGCCGATCTCGGGGATGGTGACCTGAAAATCCGATAGCACTTCGAGCAGGAACGCCTCGAACCCGTCGTCGGCTCGGTCGATCTCGTCGATCAGCAGCACCGGCGCTTTCGTCGGACGGGTGATCGCGCGGAGCAACGGCCGTTCGAGCAGATAGTCGCGGGAAAAGATCAGGTCTTCGATCTCAGCCCCGCTTTTCCCCTCCCCTTCCGCCAGGCGCAGGCGCAGCATCTGGCGCTGATAGTTCCACTCGTAGAGGGCGGTCGAGACGTCGAGCCCTTCGTAACATTGGAGACGGATCAGCTCGGTGTCGAGCAGCCGCGCGAGCACCTTGGCGATCTCGGTCTTGCCGACCCCGGCGTCCCCTTCGATCAGCAGCGGCCGGCGCATCTCCCGCGACAGGTAGAGGGCCGTGGCGGTCGCCGGATCGGCGATATACCCGTAGGCCTCCATCGCCGCGAGCAGCTCTTGGACCGCGGGTTTCAGGCCGCACCTCCGGCCTCAAGAAAGCGCGCAGGATCGGCCAGAAACTTCGCGCGGCAGCCGGCGCAGCAGAAGTAGTAGCTGCGCCCCTCGTGCTCTGCGACGTGCTTCGCGGTCGCCACGGTGACGGTCATGCCGCAAACCGGATCGACCGCGGCGGCCACCACCACCGGTTCCTCGTCCGCTCGGGCGGTCGCCGCGGCCTGCCGCTTTTCAATGATTTCGGCCGCCACGCTGAGCGCGATCTCCTCGGGCGTCTTGGCGCCGATCTTCAACCCCGCCGGGCTATGGATCGAATCGAGCGCCGAGGCAGGCACCCCTTGCCCCAGCAGCGTCTCTCTCATCTGCGCGAAGCGCTTGGCGCTCGCCACGACCCCCAAGTACTCCGGGCTCAGGCCCAGCGCGCGGACGATCCCCTCTTCGTCGTTTTCGCCCATCGAGCAGACCACCGCGAAGCCTCCCGGGGAGGCCGAGGCGCCCGGGGCCGGATCGGCCTCGACGCGCCAGCCCATCGCCTCGCCGATCCGCGTCAGAGCGTGGGCCACCGGCGAGTCGCCGAACACCGCGAGGCGCGGCGCGGGAAGAATCGGATCGATGTAAATGTCCACGGTGCCTCCGCTGTGACAGGTCATCCGGGCGACGACCACGCCGGAGCGTCGCTCGTCCTCGGGATCGGGCGTCAGGGTGAGCAGCCGGGGCTTGCCGTCGGCGAGCGCGGCCTGCGCCTCGCGGACCACCGTCGGCCGGGTGCAACTGCCGCCGAGCCACCCTTCGAACGTGCCGTCGGCCAGCACCAGGGCCATGTCCCCCACCCGGCTGGAGCTGGCGGGCAGCCGCCGGACGACCACCGCCCGTGCGTAGGGCGTGCCGTTCCTCGCCCACTTCGCCGCTTTCTCCAGGAGGTCGATGCGCATGGGCGTTTAGTCCGTTCCGGCCCAAGGGGTCGGCTCCGCAGCCCTCACCCCCGGCCCCTCTCCCAAAGGGAGAGGGGAGACAAGAGGAGAAGTTTTTGCCGTTCCCCCCTCTCCCTTTGGGAGAGGGGCCGGGGGTGAGGGCTGGCGCGGCAAGCCCGACCGTAAGCGCGCGACATCCTCCGGCCGGTCGAGATCTTCGAGCCGATCTTCCGGCCAGGCGAGCACCACCGCTTCATCCAGATGGCGCTTCACCACCTGCTGGGCGCAGCGGGCGTCGGACACGACGGCCAGCTCGGGGAACAGGCTCGCGTCGTAGAGCACCGGCGGCGCGAAGACCCCGCCGTATTGCGACGCCACCAGGCGCGCGCCGGTCTTCCGATAGTGGGAAACCAACGCCGCGAGCATTTCGGGCGTAACGTGCGGCATGTCGGCGAGCAGCACGATGGCGGCGCCGCATTCCGGCGGTAGCGCCGCCACTCCGGCGCGGAGCGACGAGGAAATGCCCAGCTCGTAATGCTCGTTGAAAACCGGCCGGCAGGGCAGATCGGCGATCTCCCGGCGCGCGCGCTCCGCCTCATGTCCGAGCACGACGAACAGCGGATCGAGGCCCGCTTCGAGACCCCGCCGCGCGGCGCGACGGAGCAGGCTCTCGCCGTCGATTTCGAGCAGCATCTTGTTCGTGCCCATGCGGGACGAGGTCCCCGCGGCGAGCAGGATGCCGGCGACCGGAGCCGGATCAGCCGACATGGATCCCCTCGCTTCGATGGCGCAGGTGGTCCGGCTCGCGCCGGGAGGTGAACGCGAGCAGCTCGGCGACGATGCTGATCGCGATTTGGGCCGCCCCTTCGGCGCCCAAATCGAGCCCGACCGGACCGAACACCCGCGGGTCGCCCTCGGCGCCGATGTCCTGGAGGATCGTCTCGGTGCGCAGGCGCGGGCCGAGCAGCCCGACGTAGGGAAACCCGGCCGCCAGCAGGCGCCGCGTCCATTCTCGATCGTGGGTGAGGGAATGGGTCTTGATCACCGCGAGCGCGCGGCCGGCGGGCGGCAGCGCGGCCCCCGCCCGCTCGTCGTCCGGCCGCGTTTCGATCCGCGTGGCGGCGGCTGGGAAACGGGACGGTTCGAGCAGCGCCTGCCGATGGTCGATCAGAGTGACGCGAAATCCCGCCTCCGCGGCGTAGGCGACCAGCGGTTGCGCGTCGTCCCCGGCGCCGCAGACGACCAGATGAGGGGGAGGCCGCAGCAGCTCGACGAACACGCGGTGCCCGCCGAAGTCGAGAACGCCCGAGGTACCGGCATCGAGCAGCCCGCGCGCCGCCTCGTCCGCTTGCGCGTCGAGCTCCGGCGATCCGAAAGTGCCGTTCCCGCCGTCGGCGCCCATCACCCGCAAGGCTCCCAGCCTCTCCGGCAAGGGTCCTTCGATCGCCGTCGCGACGGCGAACGGCGCGTCGTGGCCCAGCCGCTCCAGGACCGCCGACGCCGACGCGGCGAACGCGCCTTCGGTCGCCGGCTGGACGAACACGTCCACCTCGCCGCGGCAGCCGAGGTCGAGCCCCCAAAGGACGTCCTGATCGCCGCGCATGTCGTAGCGCCTGAGGACCGGCACCCCCGTCTCCAACACGGAACCCGCGATCTCGCGCACGTCCGCTTCGAGGCAACCGCCGCTCACGCCCCCGAGGGTCGTACCCGACGCTTCGACCAACAGCTTCGCGCCGGGCCGACGGTAGGCCGAGCCCGCGATTCGGACGACCGTGGCAAGCGCCGCGCGCTCGCCCTCCCGGGCCAGACGCTCAAGCCGGGAGAGAATCCCGGCGGTCTCGCCCCAGTGGCTCATCTCCCCCACGATTCTTCGAGGATATCTCCCCCGCCCGGCCGGTTCAATGGCTTAGCTCCGGCTAAGCGTCAGCTTCCTTCGCCCCCTGGGCGCTGGAAATGGCGGTCACCATGCAGCGAATCTCGGGCGTGCCGTCCGGGCCGGCCGGTCCGAGGCTCGCCACCAGATACACCCGCAGGGGAGTACGGCCCCCTTTTACCATCCGCAGCTCGCGCGACTGCACCTCGCCGCTCCTGACCAGCCGGCGCTTCAGCAGGTAGAAGAGGTCGCCGTCGTCGGGGGCAACGAAACGGAAGATCGGTTGGCCGATCAGCGTGCTCCGGGTCACGCCCAGAAGGTTCGCGAGCGTGAGGTTGGCCCCCACGATTACGCCCTCGTCGTCGATCGTGCAATAACCTGACGGCGCCAGCTCATAGAGGTCGAAATAGCGCGCGCGAGCCACGTCCAGCTCCGCCTGCAGCCGTCGCAGCTCTTCGTTCTGCATCTCCAGCTCGATCTGATGCACATACATCTCGTGCAGGATCTTGCCCACCTTTTCGACCGATAGGTTTTCCACCTGCGCCTTGGCCAAGAGGCTCTGCTCGCGGGCGCTCGCCTCGGCGCGCTGCCGCAGCTCCCGGCCGACCTGCTCTCGCTCCAACATCGGAGTCGGGACCATACCGCGCGAAGGGTCGAGGTTGCTCATGTCGCGTCCTTTTCGTTGCGGCTCCCCGCCGCCTCTCCGGTTGCTGTGGCGCGGACTCTATCCTTGTCGTTCCTCGGGACGGGCAAGGTCCTTAGAGGGCGCCTCTCCTTCACGTTCCGACAGGCGCGTGCCCGGCTTGCCCCGCTCCAGGCGCGCGGTGAACCAGAAGGTGCTGCCCACCCCCGGCGTGCTCTCGACGCCCGCCTCTCCGCCCATCCGTTGCGCGAGTTGCAGGGTGATCGCCAGGCCCAGTCCCATGCCGCCCAATCCGCGCGTCGCCGCGGCCTCGATCAGCGGGGTGGCGGCCGCGAAAACACCGAACAGCCGCTCCGCCCGCTCCGGATCGATTCCTTCTCCCGTGTCTTCGACCGAAAAGCGAACGAGCAGATCGTCGCCGCCGTCCACCAGAATGTTCGCCCGCAAGACGATCGAGCCCTCCCGGGTGAATCGGATCGCGTTCCAGGCGTAGTTGAGCAAGGATTGCAGCAACCGATGCGAATCGCCGCACAGCCACGGGGGAACGCCTTCGGTGATTTTTTCGATCGCGAGCCCCTTCTCGCTCGCCGCGCCCCCGATGGCGGAGGCGACGCTTTCGAAGAGGCGCGAGATTTGGAAAGGTTCGTGGTTCAACCGCATCTGCCCCGCTTCGATCTTCGCCAGGTCGAGGATTTGGTTCAAAATCAGCAGCAGGTGATCGCTGGCCCGGTCGATCTTGGCCAGCCAACCCGCCTGTTCCGCGGTCACTCCGGCACTACGAACCAGCAGGCTCAGGCCGCCGATGAATTGGATCGGCGTACGGATTTCCGAGCTCATGCCGACCAGGAGGCCGAACTTGGATTGGCGGGCGGATTCCGCCCGCCGCCGCGACACGCGGAGCTCCTCGTCGCTCCGGCGTGACGCGTCCTCCCCCTCTCTTCGGCCGGAGACGTCGGTCAACATGCAACGGAGCTCCGAGCCGCCTTCGGGGGAGCGCCCGAGGGTCGCCGCCATCTGCACCCAAACGGGGGTGCCGTCGCCCCGGACCATCCGCAGCTCGCGCGATTGGGACTCGCCGGTCTTCGCGACCTGCCGGCGCAACAGGTAGAAGACGTCGCCGTCCTCCGGCAAGATCGAGCCCGAGATCGGCCGGTCGATCAGGGCCTCCGGGGACACGCCCAACAGATTCGCGGCGGCCGAGTTGGCGTCCACGATCACACCCTGCTCGTTGACGGTGCAATAGCCCAAGGGCGCCAGATCGTAGAGATCGAAATAGCGTTCGCGCGCCGCATCCAGCTCGGCCTGCACCCGGCGCAGTTCCTCGTTCTGCATCTCGAGCTCGACGTGATGCACGATGAGCTCGTGAATGATCCTCCGCGTCTCCCCGATCGAAAGGCTTTCGATCTCCTCTCGCGACCGAATCCCTTGCGCCTTGGCGATCTCTTCGGCTCGCTGGCGCAGCTGTTTTCCCACGCTCTCGCGATCGTCGATCGGCGGGGCGGGGCCGGTGGGGTGCTCTTCCTGATTCATGCCGTTTCTCCCGGGTCGAGGCTCGTGCTCAGTCCTTCTCGGCGTCTCGGGCGTCGTGCCCGACTGCCCGCCGAGCCCGATCGTTCGCCTTGGCGAGCGCCTCTTGGGCCAGCTTGGTTTCGGTGATGTCCACGAAGGTGATCACCGCCCCTTCGATCACGTTGTCCAGCGTGCGATAGGGGCGGATGCGCATGGTGAACCACAAGCCCGCCGAAGTCCGGACCTGGGCGTCTTTCGGCACGAGGGTGTCCAGCACGGCCTGCACGTCGGCCACCAGGCTGTCGTAGCCGACCAGGTTGGAGACCAGGTGCCCCACCGGCCGCCCGACGTCGCTCGCGATCAGATGGATCAGCTGCGACGCGGTGGGGGTGAAGCGCAGGATCCGCAGCTGGTGGTCGACGAAGACGGTCGCGATCCCCGTGCCGGCGAGCAGGTTGTTCATGTCGTTGTTGGTCTGCGACAGGTCCGCCACCTTGGTTTGCAGCTCGTTGTTCACCGTCGCCAGCTCTTCGTTCACCGACTGCAATTCCTCCTTCGAGGTCTCCAGCTCCTCGTTGCTGGATTGCAGCTCCTCGTTGATCGATTGCATCTCCTGATTCGAGGAGCGCAGCTCGTCGATCGAGCTCTCCAGCTCTTCGTGGGTGGTCTGGAGGTATTCCTCCTTGGCGCGCAATTCCTGTTCGAGCGCCGCGATCCGCGCGAGCGCCGGGGCGTCGGCTTCGCCGTCCGCCGCCGCGGCGTCCACGAGCCGCGGTTCGGACGCGGCGGCCTCCGGAGCTTCCTCGAAAAGGACCAGGAA
The DNA here is from genome assembly GCA_035607435.1 of Thermoanaerobaculia bacterium. Lineage (GTDB taxonomy): Bacteria > Acidobacteriota > Thermoanaerobaculia > Multivoradales > UBA5704 > DASYKS01. The sequence continues at coordinate 10,878 of DATMZU010000718.1, forward strand.
AAGGGGCGGATCGGCCTCGCCCTCGGGCCGGACGGCGACCGGACGAATCGTCACGTGAACCCGGATGAAATGGCCGTTGGTCTTCACCCGAAGATCGGCGTTTCGCACCACCTCCTGCCGGCTCACCGCGCGATGCAGGCTCGTGGTCAAGCCGGGCCGCAGCCCCTCGCGAGCCATTTTCAAAACGTTGTTGATCCCCGCTTCGCCCGGCGCCGGCTCCAGGAACATGCCGGTGCGGCCGTGCTGGTAGAGGATGTCGCCCTGGCCGTTGACCAACGCGCAAGGCGGCACGACCTGCTCCAGGAGCGTCTGCTCGGTCAGCTCGCGCAGCGGCAGTTTCGCGCGAAACGCCGTTTTGCCGGGAATCCGCAGCGCCCCGTCGATCGCCGTCCGGTTCTCCAGAACCCGGCGGAGCGCCTGGCGATCCCGCCCGCCCGATTCGTCCTTGCGCCGATACAATTTCGACTTTCGGTCGAGGACCGCGAACAGATCGGAGAATTCCCCCACGCCTTCGGACGTCCCGAGGAACAGTCGGCCGCCCGGATTCAACGCATAGTGAAAGAGCGGGATCACCTTCTTCTGCAGGTCCCCCCCCAGATAGATCAAGAGGTTGCGGCAGCAGATCAGATCGAGCTTGGAAAACGGCGGATCTTTGATCACGTCCTGCTCGGAAAAGATCAACAGGTCGCGAATTCGTTTGTGAATCCGATATGCGCCGCCATCGGGCTCGCGGGAGAAAAAGCGCGCCAGCCGCTCGGGCGAGATATCGGCCTCAATGCCCGCCGGGTAGATGCCCAGCCGAGCCGAGGCGATCGCCACGCTGTCGATGTCGGTGGCGAACACCTGCACCGTATAGCTCGCCTTGATCGCCTCGATGCGCTCCTGCAGCAGGATCGCCAGCGAATAGGCCTCTTCGCCGGTGGAGCATCCCACCGACCAGACGCGAATCGTGGCCCCCGCGGGCCGGTCGGAAAACAGCGAAGGGATGACCTCCAGCTCCAGCGCCTCGAAGGTCTCCGCGTCGCGGAAGAAGTGGGTGACGCCGATCAGCAGGTCGCGAAACAGCGCCTCCACCTCGGCCGGCGTCCGCTGCAGGTACTTGGCGTAGCCGTCGAGCGTTTCGACCTGATGGATCGCCATCCGTCGCTCGATCCGCCGCTCGATCGTGCTCGGTTTGTACCCTGAGAAGTCGTGCCCTGTCTGCGCCCGCAGCAGGACGAAGACTTTTTCGAGCGCCCGCGACTCCTGCGTCGGCGTGACGATCACGGAACGCGGGAGCTTGCCGAAAGAGCGCGCGACGTAGTCGATCAACCGCGCGGGCATCTCGGCCGGAGGCAGCTCGTAGTCCACCAGGCCGGTGCCGATCGCGCTCCGCGGCATGCCGTCGAACTCGGTGGACGCGAGAGTCTGGGCCATCACCATGCCGCCTTCGGCCTTGATCGCCCGCACCCCCTGCGTGCCGTCGCCGCCGGTTCCGGAGAGCACGATGCCGATCGCGCGCTCCCGCAGGTCCAGGGCGAGCGAACGAAAAAGAAAATCGATCGGCAGCCGCTGGCCTCTGGGCTCGGCCGGATCGAGCAATTGCAACGTGCCATGCAAAAACGCCAGGTCGTGGTTGGGCGGGATGATGTAGACGCAGTTGGGCCGCACCGGCATGCCGTCCTCGACCTCGAAGACCTTCATGCGGGTTTGGCGGCGGATCAAGTCGGCCAGCAGGCTCTTGTGATCCGGGGCCAGGTGCTGCACCAGCACGAACGCCATCCCCGGATCGGCGCCGGCCGGCATGCCCGAGAAGAAGGCCTCGAACGCCGCGAGCCCTCCGGCCGAGGCACCGAGGCCGACCACCGGGAAACGGCGATCGATCTCGTCGGCCGAGCCGACGGAAAGACCGGCCCCCGCGGCCGGCTCGGCGAGCGGTGGGGATCCACGGGTCCGCCCAGCCGCCCCTGGAGCTTGGGCCCGACCTTTTTTCCCATTCGTCATCGCCGACTCCCGTGGCCGCCACCGCCGCGAACTGGTTTCGCGGTGGCTCTTTGTCGCGTGAAGCCGAGAAGGTACCTGTTCCGCATAGTAGGCCACTTTGCTCTCGCGGGCGCACGATCTCCTGAAATGGCAAAAATCGATCGGCTTGAAATCCGGAACCTATTTCAGACCCGCGCAAAACTTTCCGCCCCCGGGGGCTTTCGCGCTCTTCCAGCAGCTTCGGCCTCCATCTCTTGATTCCGCCGCAAGCTATTCACTCCATTGACTTTAAATAGGCATGGCACAGCGCCTGCACTCTACAGGGGGCGTGAGGGCAACACCTCACACATACACTCGGAGATGAGGGACCATGAGCCAAACCACACCATCTCTGGCGGGTCGAACGATTCGCTGGACCTTTCAAGACGGCCCCACGGCGGGGAAGACTTATGAGCACACGTTCTTCCCCGACGGTACGGTGACCTGGCGTGAGGTCGACGACGGGAAATCCAAACCGGAATCGACCGGAAAGAAAACCTCCGACCCATCCGCCAAGAAACCTTCAGGCGTTCCTTACGCATCCTTCGAGGTCGCACCGGACGTGCATTTGGTGTCGTACCTTTCGGATTCCGGATACACGCTGACCGTGACCCTGAATCTCGAAACGCTCCAATGCTCCGGAGTCGCCTCGAACGCCGAGGAGTGGTACCCCTCGACCGGCACCATCGAAGTCATCTGCTAAGGCCGAGGGTAGTAAAGCCCCGGGGTGATGGACACCCCGGGGATTTTCCCGTTTCTAACGGTCGTTACGCCCTCGGTTTTAGCTGATCGCTTCGAAGAATTCTGAGTGTCCTGTTCGCGTTGTGTTCGCTGTGTTCCAAGCCCAAACCACAGGCCCCGCACACCGAGCACATCACCACCGGTCCCGGGTTGTCGCGAAGCGCTCTCGCGCCGTCGAACAGCAGTGACCCCGATCGATCCACCGGTTTCCCGCGCCCGATCACCCGTTCCCGTAATCGGAATGCCGCGACGCCGGCCCGCGCCAGGGGTTCACACTCGCGAAAAAGCCCGCAGGCGGGTAGAGACGCTACTCAAAATATCCGAACACATCCACGATCGCCTCCACCGTGCCGTTTCCCGTGACGAAGGCGGTTAAGCCCAGAGTGCCCGCGCCGTTCGTGGCGAGCGAGGCGATGGCGTTGCTCGACCGGGTCTGCGCGGCGGAGAAGTTGAGCGCCGCGGTGCCCGGAACGGGTAGGTTCGCGGGGAACAGCGAGAGGAAGCCTAGGCCGGTCCCTCCGGTCACCGTCAGCGTCACCGCGATCGATTTGGCGCTTGCCGGTATGCCGCAACGGCCTGCCACGGTGAGCGCGCGGATCGCGGCCGAAGCGAGCGCGGGGCTCTGACCGGGGGCTCGGGTGTCGAGCAGGCGGCAGGGGGGAACGGTGAAATAGGCGCCGGTCGGAACGGCGGTCGAGGTGGCGTGGACGAACACGTCGGTTGCGTCGTTGTAGTCGCGAGCCACCAGGTCGTTGGCCGTCGAGGCAAAGCAGGCCGCCGAACCGTCGGCGTTGAACGAAACGAAGAAACCGGGCGCGTTGCCGGGGCGCGTCGCATCGCCCGGGCGGTGGCTCGCGAGCAGGTTCGTCGCCGTCGCACGATCGTAGACGAACAGTCCGCCGAGGCCGATCTGGCCGGCCACCGCAACGCCGTCCAGGGTTGCAAAAGCGAGCTTGCCGCCATCGGCGCTCAAAGCGGGCACACCGGGAAAGTCGAGCGTTCCGATCGCCGTGGCCGGCCGGCCGGGCGCGTGGCTCGCGAGGACGACCGTATCCGTGTCGCGATCGAACAGGAACGCGTCCGGGGTGTCCGGCGTATCGACCTGATTGGCCACCAGGTCGGTCGCCTCGCTCGAAAACGCGACCCAGCGGCCGTCGGCGCTGATCGACGGATGGGCCGACCGGTCGTTGCCGGAAGCTCCCGCCGGGTTGTGGCTCACCATGCGCAAGGCGCCGCTGGTCCGATCCCACAGGAACACGTTGAAATCGCCCGTGACCTGGCCGGGCAGAAGCTCCAGGCTGCTGCCGACGAACGCGACGTAACGCCCATCCGCGCTGATCTCGGGCTCGGACGAGTCGCCGGCCGCCTCCCCCGGAAACAGCGCGCTGGGGGTGATCAGCCGATTTTCTCCAGTCGTGCGGTCGAACAGAAAAATGTCGGGGGAGTTGTTGTCATCGGTCACCCCTGTCACCAATTCATTCGCCAGGCTCGAATAGGCGACATAGCGGCCGTCGGCGCTCAACGAGGGAAGATCGTCCGACCGGCCCGAGGCCGGAACCTCCGGCTGGCCGGGCTGATGGGTGACCAGGGTATTCGCCCCGGTCGTGCGATCGAAGAGGTAGAAACCGGAGGCGTCCGCGCCATCGGTCAGGGTGAGAAAGAAGGCGAAGGCGACGAATCGGCCGTCCGGGGTGGACCGCGCCGCGTTGGCGACGTGGTTCAGCACGTCGCTCACGTTCGGCTGCCCGGCCCGATGGCTCACCAGCGTCGAGCTGTTCGCGTCGCGGTCGAACAGGAAGACGTCGGTCGAAGGGAACTGCGAATCGACCTGTCCGGCCACCAGGTCGGGCGCGTCGCTCACATAGGTGACGAACCGCCCGTCGGAAGAAATCGAAGAAACGAACGAGACTCCCTCACCGAAGGACACCAGGGGGGCCGCGGAGCGACTGACGACGATCTGTGCGCCTGTCGTCCGGTCGGCCAGAAAGACGTTGCCCAAGAAGCCGCTACGGATGCCCCCCGCCAGGTTCTCGGCCAAGCTGTCGAAAGCGATCCAGCGGCCATCGGCGCTGATCTCGGCGCGGCTAGGGTAAGCGTCGAAATAGATCGACGCGGTACTCGACGCCTCCCCCGGCGCGTGGCCCGTGATCAACCGATTGACCGTCGTCGCCCGGTCATAGAGGAAGAGGTCGGACGCCACATTCCAGTCCTCGACCCCGGCCACGACGTCGGTCGCCAAAGAGGTGAAACTGGCGAAGTTTCCCCCCGGACTGATGATCGGCTCGACCGTCTCGTCGTTTGCCGCGACGGTCACCGCTCCGCTCCGGTGGCTCATGAGGGAGACGACGCCGCTGTCGCGATCGAACACGAAAGCGTCCTGGGTGGAGCTCGGCGGATCGTTCTGGCCGGGTGCGAGGTCCGGATCGCCGGAAAGAAACGCGACGAACCGCCCGTCCGAGGAGACAGATCCGGGAGTTGCCCCGTGCAAGGTCGCCACGTTGCCGCCGCTCGGTCGATGGCTTACCAGAATCGTCTGATCGAGCGCCCGCCGCCAGAGGAAGAGATCGCGCTCCCCGTTGGTGTCGACCTGGCCCGCCACGAGATTCGAGCTCGTCGTCCAGTGGAGGACCGCGGAGCCGTCGGCGGAGATCTTCGCCAAGGCGCAGAACCCGTCGGAACCGACGTCGCCCTGCCCGCTCGCGTGACTCACGAGGGTATTGGTCCCCGTGACGCGATCGAACAGATAGGCATCGGTCGTCTTATTGCCATCCCCGCCGGGAATCAGAGCTTCAGAAAAGCTCAAGTACACGACGAAGCGGCCATCGCGGCTGAGGGAAGGGGCGCTCGAATTGTCGCTCGCCGTCGCCACGGTCCCCGCTACCCGGCTGGCGAGCACGCTCGCACCCGTCGCGCGCGTCCAGAGGAAGACGTCGTAGCCGAAGCCGCCGTCCACCTGGCCGGCCACCAGATCGGCCGCCGAGCTGTCGTACGCCACGACGCCGCCATCGCCGCTCATCGCTACGCTAGAGAAGTCGCCCGCCGCCGGTTCGGCCGGCAGGCCGGCCCGATGGCTGACCAGGGTGATCGACCCCGTATCCCGGTCCCAAAGGTAGATCGCGGCGACCGGCCCCGCGTGGCCCGGAAGAAGGTTCGAGGCAGCGCTGATGAACACGACGAACCGGCCGTCGACGCTTGCGGCAAAGCGGGTCACAGGCGCGTCGGACGCGGTGACCGCGGAGTTGAAGGCTCGGTTGATCAGCCGAATCAGGCCGGTGGTCCGATCCCATTGAAAAATATCGGTCGTGTCCGAGTTGTCGATCTGGCCGGCGACCAAATCGTCCGCACGGCTCCTGAAGGTGACGAATCGGCCATCGGCGCTCACGCTCTGCCCCACGGAGGTTCCGTTGCCGGTCTGCGCGGGGCTCCCGGCCGCATGGCTCACGAGAGTCGCGACACCGCTCGACCGATCCCAAACAAACACATCCTGGCCATGCGGCGGGGTGTCGATCTGTCCCGGGCTCGCGTTGGGAGCGATGCTCGGAAACGCGACGTATCGCTCGTCGTCCGAGAAGGCCGGAAGGAAAAATGCAGCCCCGAAGTTCGTGGCACTGTGCGGCGTATCCGAGATCGGATTCGCCCGGGTGATCAGCTCCAGATCGGTCGCCCCGGCGGGCCGGAGGACGAACAGCATCCCGAAGACCAGAAGGGGAACCCAAGACCACGACGTTTTTCGCATGGCGACACCTCCTCCGAAGCGCTTCGAGATTCGGCGCCTTGCCGTCAAGACACCGAATCCCCTTCCGGGTGTTGTTTTGTCCCTGGACGGGCGGTTCGACCGGCCCGCCGCGCTCGCGATACGATCGGCCGCAGACCTTGACGCTTTACCGAAGCTACGATTGTATCCTTTCGCCGAGGAGATCCACGATGCAGAAGCCACTCGCCGCCCTCACCGTCCTTCTCGCCTTCGGGGCATCCGCCGCTTGGGCGGGCAACCCGGTCGCCGATCTTTCGATCACCAAAACCGACGGCGCGCTCACTTCGACGCCGGGCGGAACGATCACCTACACGATCATCGCGAGCAACTCCGGGCCGAGCAACGTGACCGCCGCGGCGTTCGGGGATCTGTTCACCGCGCCGCTCGAAAACTGCACCTGGACCTGCGCGGGCCAGCTCGGAGGGTCCTGCTCGGTCCCCGCGGGCGGCATGCCGAGCGCGAACCAGAACGTCGATCTGCCGGTCGGCGGCCAGGTGGTGGTGACCGTGACGTGCGACATCGCCTCCTCGGCCACGCTGTCGTTCTTCAACACCGCGACGATCACCCAGCCGATGGGCGTTACCGATCCGGTCGGCGTGAACAATTCGGCGACCGACGTGAACGGATTGAACCCGAGCGCCGACCTGACGATCACCAAGACCGACGGAACCAGCACCTTTACTCCGGGCGGCACGACGACCTACACGATCGTGGCATCGAACGTCGGCCCGTCCGACGCGCCGGGAGCCATGGTGGTCGATACCTTCCCCGCGGGGCTGACCTGCAATTGGACCTGCGCGGGAAGCGGCGGCGGGACCTGCACGGCGGCCGGGGCGGGCAACATCAACGACGGAGTGAACCTCCCGGCGGGCGCCAACGTCACCTACACCGCGCTCTGCTCGATCGCTCTGGGCACGCCCGAGCCACTGGTCAACACGGCGACGATCAACGCCCCCCCGACGATCCCCGACCCGACGCCGGCCAACAACTCGGCGTCCGACAGCAACGCACTCGCCGTCGTGATTCCGACGCTCGACGTGCTCGGCCTCGCCGCCCTCGCGAGCGGTCTGGGGCTGATGGCCGCGCGACGGCTGCGGCGGCGGTAGTTTCCGAGGAGGGCCGGAGCCCCAGGCGCTCCGGCCCGAAATTCCGCACCCCGTCGGCATCCCGTCGAAAAGCCCGGTAGACGAACTGCAACCTTGCGCCCCGCCGTGCGTTCTTCAAGAAGCCCCCCTGCCCCAGGGGGCGGTATTCCAATTCTCGAAGGAGGCTTGCGGCCATGGAAAACTTCGGCACCGACTTGCGTTTCGCCTGGCGGAGCTTGTGGAAGCATTCGAGCCTGACTTTGATCGCGGTCGCCGCTCTGGCGCTCGGGATCGGCGCGAACACGGCGATCTTCAGCGTGGTTCAGGCGGTGTTGCTCAAGCCTCTGCCGTTTCGCGAGCCGGACCGGGTTCTTCGGCTGATCGACATAGGACCGAAGAAGGTGCGCGGGGGTGCCACCTCGCCGCCCGATTACGCCGATTGGCGGGCGCAGAACCGGGTGTTTTCGCATCTCGCCGCGATGGGCGTCGAGAACGTCAACCTGACCGGCGAGGGAGTGCCCGAGCGCCTGTTCGCGGGACAGGTCTCCGGCGATTTCTTCGGCCTGCTGGGGGTGAAGCCCGTGCTCGGCCGGCCGCTGCTTCCCGCCGAGGACGTGGTCGGCGCTCCGAACGTCGCGGTTCTCTCCACCCGGCTCTGGCGACGCCGCTTCGGCGGCGATCCGGAAGTCGTCGGCCGGCGGCTGGTTCTGAACGGCGAGCCGACGCTGATCGTCGGCGTCATGCCCCCGACGCTCGACCTGCCGCGGAGCGTCGAGCTTTGGCTGCCGCTGCGGCTGGTGGTCAAGGAAGAGCAGCGCGGCGGCCACTACCTCGGCGTGATCGCGCGCCTCGCGCCGGGCGTATCGCTTCAACGGGCGCAAGCGGAGATGACCGGCATCGCCGAACGGATCGGCACGCTGCATCCCGACACCAACACGGGCTGGGGAGTCGATCTAAAGCCGCTTCAGGAGACGATGGTCGCCGACATC
>DATMZU010000719.1:0-2947 GCA_035607435.1 Thermoanaerobaculia bacterium
CCTTGATCGCTCAAGATCTACGCCGACTGAATATCCCCGGTACTGGATAGCCAATCCTCGAGCGCAGATGTTCGAAGTCTAAGATTCTACGCGGTAGCAAGATCTTCCTCACGCGTTAGATCGAGCCAAGGATTTCTGCGTCAATGCTCGATCTGCAACCCGCATCCGTGCCACACTTTCGATGCGCCGAAGGTACCTTGCCGCGTGGTCGAGAACCGCTCCTGGCCGATCACCTTACACTGCTGAGATACCTCACACAGCTCCGCGCATCGATGATTCTACAATGTCTCAGGTCGGTCTTTTCTCGCGGCGATGCCACCCTTGGTCACAACCGGAGACCTAAGCCCTCTGAAGGGGACCGACCGACTCACCTCATCTGGCACTTCAAGACCGATCGTGCCACCCGCGGTAGCATCTGAGAACAACGCCTCCGGGTGGCATGTTGACATTGATTTGCTGACTCCCTCACTATTCGCGTTAGGCGTCCGTTCGTGATTTGCGAACCGCGCCAAACAGGAAGCTGGCTTCCACATTCGGACTTCCAATCAACTCGGGCGCCACCGCGCGCAACTACTGAGGTTCACTGCTATGAGCAACAACGAGATCTTCGGCCATTATCTCGAAGACCTACGGCGGGCCCGGGAAAACTTTCTGCTTCTCGAACAGCGAAGACCCCCGAATGAGGATTTCGCCGCACTGGCTCACACTATTGAAATCACCACATACGATACCGTTATTAGCGCGGCAGATGGGCTAGCCCAAGTTGGCATTCCGGAGGCAGCTCAGTTCGCTCTCGCGTACAAGAGCTTGCTTAGAGAAGTCTCAGTCACGTTCGACGACGATATGCAGGGTGTGCAGCTGGGGCACCTAGATGAAAGCCGACGAACAAATCTACGGCCGGCGGCACTCTTCATGCTTGACTCATTTCTTTACCAACTCACACCTGGCCAGGCACCCGTCGGAGTAATTGGAGGTGGCCCAGAACGCAAACCACTTGGCGCCTTCCTTGACCTAGTCCGCACAGTCCATGCTCGTCGCGGAGAAATCAAGAAGGTGCTTCTAACCGACCGCTATTTGTTTGCTGGTCGGAGTGCCGACATTGCTGTTGTCAACTATGCCGATGCAATCGCATTCTTACAGGCGGTAGGTTTGTCACGAGAAACTATCTTCTCTTTAGATGTGACTCCTGCCCCGCGGAATTCGCTACCCAACGCGTTCACTATTTTCAAGAACTACGTCTTGAAGTTTTTCCCATATTCAAACGTGGGCCGCCACAATACTTGTTGTACATTCCATGATCGCCTTTACCTGACTCTCGATTCTAGCGGTCACCGCAGAGGCATCTTCGGGCCGTCGCTCAACGGCCTAGGGGCATCCGACATCGTTATCATGGGGCAGATCGAAGCCCAAGACCTAACCTTGTTGTCAAACTGGCTTGCGTTCTGACGATGAGCTCCGTACGCCCGAAGTCGCCTCTAGTTTATCTTCGCGAGCGAGGATGACGCCCAAGCCGACTCACGCCTTCCGGTCGAGGTCGCCTGATTTTGCGAGATCGCAGACTGGAGCGAAGCGCGAAGGCCGACCAATCAGAGAACTACTTGAGATTCCGCTTCGCGGTTGGGCGCAACGCCGACGCCTCGGACCTCTTCAATCGCATCCTCTGGACGGCGATCCGCGGCGACGGCGTGCCCTATCCCGAGCCGAAGCAGGTCTCGATCAAAGAGCTGACGCTCGGGCGCTGACGGCCGGTTTCGGCGCGGCGGGCTTCGGCGGAAAGGCCCGGCAGCCGGCGAGGCTCCACCGTGCGGCACCGGTAAGAGAAGCCCCGTCTCCGGCGTAATCCCGAGGGCGTCATTTTCGTCATCGGGAGGCCACGTGCCAAAGCTGAGGGCTGTTCTTATCGACGTCGCGGGCGGGCTTGCGATCCTGGGCATCGCGTTCGCCGCCGTCCGGCTGCTGTTGGGGAGCCGCGTGCTGGTCTACCTTCTCTTCCCGATCCTCTCGGCCGGCGCGCTCGGGATCGGCCTCTGGCGCGGCCCGGCTCGGGAGCGCTCGCGAGCGCTTTCCGCCGGGCTGACGGTCGCTCTCCTCAATCTCCCCCTGGCCGCGGCGCTCGTCGCCGGGACCTCGGCGCGGGATCGCCCGCTCTTCGCCCTTCTCGCGGTGACGGGCGTCTTCGCGGGCCTGGGAGCAATGAGGCCCCGGGCACCCATCGCGCTCGGTTGGCTGCTCGCGGGCAACCTCGCCTTGGCCCTCGTTGTTCCGCATTTCGTGGCCACGCTCGTTGCCGGGCGGGAAGTCCTGGAACCCGCGCCGCCGTTCGTCCTGGAGGTCCTGGACGGGCGCTCGCTCACCAACTCGGATTTGCGCGGCAAGGTCGTCGTGCTCGACTTCTGGGCGACCTGGTGCGCTCCCTGCCGTCGCGAGCTGCCCGAGATCGACCGGCTCGCCCAGGGCTTCGCGGGCACGCCCGAGGTCGCTTTCTTCGCCGTCGACAGCGGGCTGACCGACAACCCCGGAGACCCGGGCGACACCCCGGAAAAGGCCCGCGCCCTCTTCGCGAAACAGGGCTACCGGCTCCCCCTCGCCTGGAGCGGCGACGGCAAGCTCGAAACCGCCTTCCAGGTGCACCGCTTCCCCGCCCTCGTCGTCCTCGACCGCGCCGGCCGGATCCGCTTGCGCCACGCCGGCTACGTCGGCGCGGAGGACCTGGCCGGGAATCTCTCACGCCTGATCGACCGGCTGCGTCGCGAGCGGTAGGCTCCCCCGCAGGGGCGGCGGGCAAGGGCGATTTCCACGTCGCCCCAAACCGTTAACATCCTCGCCCGTGCCGTTCGTCTACGTCCTCCGCTGCCGCGACCGCTCGCTCTACACGGGAGCGGCGGTCGACCTCGCCCGGCGCCTCGCCGAGCACCAGGCCGGCAAGGCCTCGCGCTACACCCGCTCG
>DATMZU010000722.1:0-3992 GCA_035607435.1 Thermoanaerobaculia bacterium
CGCCGCGGTGCTCGGTCAACTGGTCGATCCGGAGGCGTTTCTGGCCCGCGTGCGCGAGCTGTACGGCGCGCCGTTCTCCGAGTCGTTCGACGTCCTGCGATTCAAGGACGGCCGGGTGTTCGAGCGCTTCTCGATGCCGCAGATCGAGGACGGCGAGGCGGTCGGCCGGGTTTGGAGCTTCCGCGACGCGACCGAGAGGGTGCGGGCGCAGGCGGCGCTCGCCGCTTCCGAAGAGCGTTACCGCAGCCTGTTCGAGCGCCACGTCGCCGGTCTGTTCCGCAACAGCGTGGCGGGCAAGATTCTCGATTGCAACGACGCCTACGCGCGGATTCTCGGCTACCCGTCGCGCTGGGACCTGATCGGCCGCGACGTTTCCGAGCTGTACCAGGACATCGGCGATCGGGAGCGGACGATCGCGGATCTGCGCGAGCGGACGAGCCTGTCCGACCGCGAGCTGGGCATGCGGCGGCGCGACGGCTCTCCGGTCTGGGTTTCCGCCACCACCAGCCTGCACGAGGGAATCGACGGCGGCCCGGAGTTCCTCGAGGGTTCTATCGTCGATATCACGGCGCGCAAAGAGGCCGAGCGGCAGATCTTCCATCTCGCCTACCACGACGGCCTCACCGGCCTACCGAACCGCGCGCTGCTGCTCGATCGGCTGAACGCGGCCCTGGCGGATGCGGCGGAGCGCGACGGCGACGTCGCCGTGCTGTTCCTCGACCTCGACCAGTTCAAGCGGGTGAACGACACGTTGGGCCACAGCGCGGGCGACCGGATGCTGCAGCAGATCGCCTCGCGCCTGCTGCGCGTCGCCGGGCGCGACGAGACGGTGGCCCGGGTCGGCGGCGACGAGTTCATCCTGCTGTTGCCGCGATTCGACGATCCGCGCCGCGCCGAGGATCTCGCCCGGCGCATCCTGCGCGCGGTCGAAGAGCCCATGGAGATCAACGGCCGCCGCCTGTTCGTGACCACCAGCATCGGCATCAGCCTGTTTCCGACCGACGGAGCGGACGCCGAGGCGTTGCTCACCGGGGCCGACGTCGCGATGTACCGGGCCAAAGAGCGGGGCAGGAACGGCTACCAGCTCTGCTCGCCCGACCTGTCGGCGCAGGTCTTCGCCCAGATGACGCTCGAAAGCGAGCTGCGCCTGGGGCTCGAACAGAGCGAGTTCGACATGTTCTACCAGCCGCAGATCGAGATTTCGACCGGCCGCACGGTCGGCTTCGAAGCGCTCATGCGCTGGCGCCATCCGACCCGCGGACTGGTGCCGCCGTCGGAGTTCATCGCCGCGGCGGAAAGCTCGTTCCTGATCGGCGCGCTCGGCCGTTGGGCGCTCGCCGCCGGCTGCCGCGAGGCGAGCGCCTGGCCGCCCTCGGCACGCCTGGCGGTCAATCTCTCGCCCCACCAGCTGGTGCGCGGCGATCTGCTCGCGACGATCCACGCGATCCTTTCGGAGACCGGCCTGCCCGCCCATCGCCTCGATCTGGAGATCACCGAGAACGCGGCGGTCGCCGAGATTGAGCGCACCGCCCGTCTGCTCTCGGCGATCCGCGATCTCGGCGTGCGCATCGCGCTCGACGACTTCGGCGCCGGGCACGCGTCGTTTTCCTATCTCCAGCGGCTGCCGCTCGACGTGCTCAAGATCGATCGCGAATTCGTCCGCGCCATCGACGAAGGGCGGCAGGGCCGGGCGATCGTCACCGCGATCATCCAGCTCGCCCGCGGACTGGGCCTACAGACGGTCGCCGAAGGGGTCGAAACTCCGGCGCAGCTGGACTTCCTCCGCGATCACGGCTGCGATCTCTACCAGGGCTACCTCGCCTCGGCGGCGATGCCCAGCGCGGCGGCCCGGCGGTGGATTTTGGGGCATGGGTGATTGCAGGCCCCCACCCTCCCAAGAAAAGGACCTAAAGGACTGCAAGGACTCCAAGGACAAAAAGCCCCCAAGCGGGACGTCCTTGCAGTCCTTGGAGTCTTTTAGGTCCTTTAGTCCTTTCTTTCAACGCCCCAGCGCCCCCCGCAACCCCCCGCCGATCAGCGTCGCCAGGTCCCCCAGAACCCTCGGCAGCACCAGCCCGCCGGGGGCGGCGAGGTAACGGGGCTCCCAGACCGGATCGAACTTTCCTTTGTATTGCCGTAAGCCTTGGAAGTTGTAGAACGCCTCGCCGTGGCGGTAGAGCGATGAGCCCAGGCGGCTCCAGAACGGCGCGAGCGCGCGGCCGGCCAGGCCCGACAGCGGCGCCATCCCCAGGTTGAACCAGGCATACCCTTCCTGCCGCGCCATAAGCAGCAGCTCCAGGAACAGGTAATCCATCACACCGGCCGGCGCGTCGCGGTGGTAGCGCATCAGGTCGAGCGACATCTCTGTGCCCGGCGCGCCGGGCCAGAGGTTGGCGAACGCGACGATCCGGCCGCCGCACGAGACCGTGGCGATCGGCGTGCGGGAGAGATACTCGGGATCGAAATAGCCGAGCGAAAAACCTTTCTCGCGCGCCGCCTTGTGCTCCAGCCAGTCGTCGGAGATGGCGGCCAGCTCGGCGATCGACGGCGCGAGGAGGCCCTCTGAGCCACCACCAGGCGCTCGGATTTCGAAAGTGCAGCCGGCTTCGACTCCTTTCTTGTGCGCGTGGCGGAGTTTCTTGCGCGATCGCCCTTCGAGGTCGAACGTGGCGAGCGGCACGCGCGCCTCTTCGCCGAGCTTGAGCAGGGTGAGCCCGAGATCGACGTAGAGCGGCAGACTCGCCGGGCTCACCTGATAGAACACCGGCCAGCCGCCGAAGCGGCTCGACAGCTCGCGGAACCGCCAGGCGACTTCCGCCTGCGCGGCTTCCGGGCCGACCGGGTCGCCCATCGAGACCCAGCTCCGGTGCTCGACCGCGTACATCAGAAATGCCGAACGGTCCTCGCTCCAGAGCAGCTCCTTGTCTCCCACCAGGGCGAGGTGGGCGCTCGAACGGGGCGACGCGGCGGCGATGCGCCCGGCCTGGTCGAGGTCCGCGGAGGCGGGAAGCGTCGGGCGCGGCGCGGCCGGCCGAAGCAGACGGGCGAACGAGAACGCGACCACCAGCGCCAGGCCGCCGACCGAGGCGCGCAGGAAGCGCGGCGCGTTGGCGTCGAGCGCGAAACGCCACCACAGCTCGTGCGAGTAATCGACGTGTTGGTAGGCGAACATCCCCAGCCAGATCGAGCCGGCAAGGACGGTGGCGATCGCCACGATCCAGCCCGGCGTGAACGGCGCGCCGAACAGCGCGGCGCGGCGCGAGAAGAACCGGCGGCAGGGGAGCAGCGCGGCAAGCATCGCGGCGAGCACCAGTGCCTCTTCCCAATCGAGCCCTTTGGCGAGCGAGGCGACGATGCCCGCGGCGAGCAGGGCGGCGGTGAGCGGATAGGCGGCGTCCACCCGGCGGCGCAGGCCTTGGGCGAGGAACAGCAGCGCCACGCCGATCAGGCTGCCGACGAAATGCGAGACTTCGAGCAGCGGCAGCGGCAGGAAGTTGTCGAGCCAGGCGAGGCGCTCGGGAGCCGCGGGGGTGGCCCCCGAAGCGAGCAGCACGATGCCGCCGACGAAAGTGAGCACGGCGAGCACCGGGGGCACCAGCTCCGGCCCGAAACGGCCGATCCGGCGCACCCGCCGGGCGATCCGCCCGACCTGCTCGCGCCGTTCGGAGAGCTCGTGGCCGGCGAGCAGCAGGGCCGCCAGCAGCAGCGGCAGAAAGTAATAGATGCCGCGATAGGCGACCAACGCGCCGAGCGCCTCGGAACGCGGGATCTCCGCCGGCAGGAGCGCCACCAGAATCCCCTCGAACACCCCGAGTCCGCCGGGGACCTGCGAGGCGAGGCCGCCGATCTGGGCGAGCAGGTAGATGCCGAGGAACGCCGGAAACGACAGGCGCCAGGAGTCGGGGAGGAGGGCGTAAAGGACCGCTCCGGCAAGCGCCCAATCGAGCGACGAGATGGAGACCTGGCCGAGCGCGAGCGCCGGCCGCAAGATC
>DATMZU010000170.1:0-6007 GCA_035607435.1 Thermoanaerobaculia bacterium
AGGTGCAGAACCTCCGCCTCTATCGCCACGGCCCGCAGACCGCCCACCTCCTCGGCTACCTGGGCGAGGTGACGCAAGGGGAGGTCGATCGCTCCGACGGCTCCTACGCGGTCGGCGATCTGGTCGGCAAGCGCGGCATCGAGCAGGTGTTCGATCAGGTCCTCCGCGGGCGCGACGGCGAACGGGTGGTGGTCGTGGACAGCCGAGGCAAGCTGCTCGACGAGTACGGCCGCACCCCCGTCGAAGCCGGCCGGCCGCTCCATCTGACGCTCGACCTGGACCTTCAGCAGGAGGCGATCCGCCAGTTCGAAGGGGCCGACTCGGTCGGTTCGGTGGTGGCCCTGGATCCGAGGAACGGCGAAATCCTCGCGCTCGTCTCGGCCCCCTCCTACGATCCCAACCTGTTCGCCCGCCGGCTCGGCCAGGAGGAGTGGAACGCGCTGATCGGCGCCCCCCACGACCCGATGCGCGATCGGGCGATCCAGAACACCTATTCGCCCGGCTCGGTGTTCAAAATCATGATGGCGGCGGCCGGGCTCGCCGAAGGCATCGTGAACGAGAGCGATTCGGTCTGGTGCGACGGCTCGGCGAGCATCTACGGCCATCGCTTCCGCTGCTGGAGCAAGGGGGGGCACGGCCGGGTGGACCTCCATTCCGCTCTCGCGCACTCGTGCGACGTCTACTTCTACCACCTGGGCCAGCGGCTGGGGATCGAGCGGATCGCCCGCTACTCCCGGATGTTCGGTCTCGGTTCGAAGACCGGCATCGAGCTGCGCGGCGAAAACGCCGGCTTGGTGCCCGATTCGGCCTGGAGCCTCGCGAAGCGCAAGCACCCCTGGTTCCTGGGCGAGACGATCTCGGTCGCGATCGGCCAGGGCCCCGTCCTCACCTCGCCGCTCCAGATCGCCGCGGTGACCGCCTTGATCGCCAACGGCGGCCGGCCGATCCGTCCCCACCTGATCCAGGGCGAGGAGGTCGAAGCGCCCGACGCCGACCGGCCGCCGCTGCCGCCGCGCGCCCTCGAAGCGGTGCGCGAGGGAATGGACGCGGTGGTCAACGATCCCGGCGGCACCGCCCGTACTGCCCGCCTCCCCAACGTCCGCGTCGCCGGCAAGACCGGCACGGTGCAGGTCATCGGCCAGGCGTCGCGGACCAATCCCAACTCTCTGCCGTTCCGCTTCCGGGACCACGGTTGGTTCACCTCGTTCGCCCCGGTCGATCATCCGGAGATCGTGGTCGTCGCCTTCGTCGAGCATGGCGGCTCGGGTTCGAAGGCGGCGGCGCCGATCGCAAAGGCCGTCCTTGCCAAATATTTCTCGACCGCTCGGCAACGCCGCTAGCCCCGACGAGCGGCAGCCGCTCGCCCAGCTCGCGGCGATCGACGGCGGGCTCGCGTTCGCGGCGCTCCTGCTCGCGGCGGTGGGCCTCGCCACCGTCCACAGCGCCAGCTCCGAGCTGGCGGTGGACTATCTGCCGCGGCAGGCGATCTGGGTGGGGATCGGCCTGGTCCTGCTGCTCGCCGCCATGAGCATCGACTACCGGGTGCTGCTCGATCTGTCGCTCACGCTTTACGTCTTCAGCCTGATCCTGCTGGCGTTGGTTCTCGTGCTGGGAGACGTGCGCGGTGGAGCGCGCAGCTGGTTCGTGGTCGGCCCCTGGCAGTTCCAGCCGTCGGAGCTGGCGAAATTGGCGACCACCCTGTTCGTGGCCCGCTTCTTGTCCGAAATCGACCAGCCGGTGCTCACCTTGCGCCAGATCGCGACCGTGGTCGGCATCGTCGCGGCGCCGATGCTCCTGATCGTGGTCGAGCCCGACATGGGCGGCGCCGCGATGTTCGTCCCGCTGCTCGCGGGCATGCTGCTGATCGCCGGAGTCAAATTGCGCTACCTGGTGATCGCCGCGGTGGTTGCGACCAGCGTCGGCTTCGGCCTCTGGACCTTCGGCATGCAGGAGTACCAGCGCGAGCGGGTGATCACCTTCCTGCAGCCGGAGCGCGACCCGCTGGGCTCCGGGTACCACATTCATCAGAGCAAGATCGCGGTCGGCTCGGGCCAGTTGGTGGGCAAAGGGTACATGCAGGGGACACAGAGCCAGCTGCGGTTCCTTCCCGCGCGCCATACCGACTTCATCCTCGCCGTGCTCGCCGAGGAGTGGGGATTTTTGGGGGTCGCCACCGTGCTCGCCCTGTTCGTCCTCTACATCCGCAGCGGAGCCCGGATCGCGATGCGCGCCCGCGACCGGTCGGGCATTCTGGTGGTCGTCGGCCTGCTCTCGGTGTTCTGTTTCCACGTCCTCTACAACTCCGCCATGGTGATCGGATTCCTGCCGATCACCGGAATTCCGCTCCCCTTCCTCTCCTACGGCGGCACCTTCATGCTCTACAACTTCACCGCCACCGGAATCATCCTCGGCGTCGATCTGCGCCGCTACGTCAACCGGTAAGTCATACTTCCCAGTCCATGGCGAACAAGCTGCTGGTCGAAAGCGACCCTCACCAGACCCGGATCGCGGTCCTCGAAGACGATCGGCTCACCGAGATCTTCGTCGAGCGCCACCGCCATCGCGGCCTGGTGGGCAACATCTACAAGGGTCGCGTCACCCGGGTGCTGCCGGGCATGCAGGCCGCTTTCGTCGATATTGGCCTCGAACGCGACGCATTTCTCTACGTCAGCGACGTCGCGCCCGACGTCGAGTCGATCGAGGAATCCGACCCGATCGAGCTGGAGCTGGACGAGCCGCGCGGCGAGGACGCCGGAGCGCACCCGATGCCCTCGATCGACGATCTGCTCAAAGCCGGGCAGGAGATCATCGTCCAGGTGGTCAAGGATCCCCTGCCGAGCAAAGGCGCGCGGATCTCGACCCACGTGACGCTGCCCGGCCGCTACCTGGTGCTGCTCCCGACGGTTCGCCATTTCGGGGTCTCACGCCGCATTGAAGACGAGCCGGAGCGCGAGCGCCTCCTCGGCGTGCTCGCCGAGCTGCCGACGTCGGGCGACGGCTTGATCGTCCGCACGGTGGGCGAAGGCCGCGGGCGCGAGGAGTTCGAGATCGACCTCGCCTATCTCTCCAAGCTCTGGGAAAAGACCCGCCATCGCTCCGGCCGGGTCGCGGCGCCGACGCTGCTGCACCAGGATCTCGATCTCGCGCTGCGGATCGTGCGCGACCTGCTGACCTCGGACTACAGTGTGCTCTGGGTGGACGGCGAGGAGACCTACACCCGGATCGTCGAGTTTCTCGATCAGGTGCAGCCGAACCTGGTGGGCAAGGTCCGCCTGTTCCGCCAGAACAACACGCTGTTCGAGCAGTTCGGCATCGAGGAGCAGATCGAGGGCGCGCTCAAGAGCAAGGTCTGGCTGAAATCGGGCGGCTATATCGTGATCAACCCGACCGAGGCGCTGGTGGCGATCGACGTCAACACCGGCCGGTTCGTCGGCGAGAGCAACCTTGAGGACACGGTCCTTCAGACCAACCTCGAAGCGGTGGGCGAGATCGTCCGCCAGATCCGCCTGCGCGACTTGGGCGGTATCATCGTCATCGACCTGATCGACATGATCGAGCCGGCGAACCGCGAGCAGGTGTTCGCGCGCCTGGAGACCGAGATCCGCAAGGACCGGGCAAAGACCAAGGTGCTGAACATCTCGGAGTTCGGCCTGGTCGAGGTGACGAGGAAGCGCAGCCGCTCGAACCTGGAGCGCCTGCTCACCCAGACCTGCCCCTATTGCGCCGGCCGCGGCCGGATCAAATCGATCGCCACGATCTGCCTGAACATCCGCAAAGAGCTGCTCCGGCTGCGCGACCGCACCCACCCCTCGGAGATCCTGCTGCGCGTCCATCCGGAGGTCTCGCGCGCGCTCCAGCAGGAGGAGCGGTCGATCCACGAAGAGGTCGAACGCTCGCTCGGAGCGAAGATCCTGATCCAGAGCGACCCCGAGCTTCACCACGAGCGGTTCGCCATCCTGGAGGTATAAGAGTGGCGGGCCAAGCCTTGCCACCTCTCGGAGCGTTGGAGCCGATCGACCTCCCCGCCTGGCGCGGCGAGATCGCCAAAGAGTTTCTCCCCGCCGATCTACCCGCAGCGCTCGCCCACCTGACCGATCCGGGTGCCGCCACGCAGACGCTCCACTGGGGTCGGAACTACCTCTACGCCACGCGCTTCCCGGGCTCGACGTTGGGTGAAGTGGTGGTCAAGCAGTTCCGGGAAGAAGGCTGGGCCGCCCAGCGCCGCAAAGCGCAACGCGGCTCGAAAGCGGCACGGAGCTTCCAGGTCGCCCGAGCCGTTCTCGGCGCCCAAGTGCCCACGCCCGAACCGATCCTCTGGCTCGACGCGAAGGGCGACAGCGGCGTGTCGTTCTACATCTGCCGCCGCATCGAAGGGATCGAAGTCCGCCACCTGTTCCGCGCCGCCGCCGCGGGCAAGGAGCGAGAGGAGTTCCCCGATCTCGACCTGCCCCAAGTGCTCGCCGAGATCGGCCGCCTCGCCCGGCGCCTGCACGACGCGGGCATTCGCCATCGTGATCTTTCGGTGGGCAACCTCCTCGTCCGGGCCGGCGCAGAGGGCGAACCGCCAGTCCTTTCGCTGCTCGATCTGAACCGCGCCCGCCTCGGGGTGACGCTCGGCCTGCCGGCGCGAATGCGTGAGTTTTCCCGCCTCGCCCTGTTCCGGCCGGAGCATCGCGACCTGCTGCTCACCGGCTATTTCGGCCGCACCCCGACCGCCGCCGAGCGCGGCCTGCTCACCTTCTACCAGAACGCCTTCGAGGCGAAGAATCGCTCGAAACGCGCCTTCCGCGGTGTGCGAACCGCCCTCCACGGCGCCCTCTCCGCCCTCCGCCCGCGGCGCGCTCATCCCCACATCCCCCCCGCACCGGAAGGCGCCGCGGCACGGGACAAGGTGGTCTGGGATCGCCTGTCGGACCAGCCCCACCAGCACGCCGGCCGATTCGAAAAACTGACCGTCCGCCTGGCCGACACGCCCGCGCATCTCTATTCCGCCTCCGCCGCCCTGCTCGCCGCACCGCGCATCCGCCGCCGCTTCAAGCAGCTGGAATCGGAGCTATTCCAAGGCCCGCGCCCGTTTGACGGCATCGGAATCGGCCTCCGCCCCGAGCCGGAAGATCCGGAAGGCCTCCTCGCCCTGGTGGACGAGCTGGGCTGCAAGAACATCCTCCTGCGCCTTCACCCCTGGCAGGAAGACCACCGAGCAGAAGAAGAACTGGCGAAGGCGCTGGCCGCCCGCGGCTGCGATCTCCTCTTCGCCCTCCCCCAAAATCGCGAACTCGTCCGAGACCCCGCCCGCTGGCGCGCAAGCCTTGAGCAGATCGCGGAGACTTTCCTCCCCTACGGCCACCGCTTCCAGATCGGCCAAGCGATCAACCGCAGTAAATGGGGCATCTGGACCCTCGGCGAATATCTCGACCTCGCGAAAATCGCCTCCGATGTCCTCCGCGCGAAACCCGCCGACAACGGCCAGCCCGTCGAGCTACTCGGCCCCGCAGTCATCGACTTCGAGCTCTACGCCACCGCCTCCGCGCTCAACGCCCGAGCCCCCGGCCTCCAATTCGACGCCGTCAGCAGCCTCCTCTATGTAGACCGCCGAGGAGCCCCCGAAAACACCCAAATGGGCCTCGACACCGTCGGCAAGCTCCGACTCCTCCGAGCGATCGCCGAGACGGCCAAGAACGTCAAAGAATACGAAGGCCGCCGTCGCTCCTGGGTCACCGAAGTCAATTGGCCTCTCTGGGAAGGCCCGCACTCTCCGGCTGGAAAGTCTGTGTCGGTGGACGAACAGACCCAGGCCAACTACCTCTCGCGGTACTACCTGCTCGCTTTGGCTTCCGGAATGGCGGAACGGGTCTACTGGTGGCAAATGATCGCGCGGGGGTATGGCCTGGTCGATCGCGAGGACGGCGGGAAATTGAGACACCGGCCGAGCTTTCATGCGCTGAAGACGCTGATCACGGAGCTGGATGGGGCAGCTTTTGAAAGGCGGCTGGAGTCCCCGGCGGGG
>DATMZU010000734.1:0-15059 GCA_035607435.1 Thermoanaerobaculia bacterium
GGTTGAAGGCCTGGCCGACGCCGTTCGGTCTCGACAAGAAGCTCTTCGAGAATGCGAAGCTCGCCCCGGCGCTGCGCCCGCTCAAGCAGGAAATCGTCGGCAACATCAGCGATGTGCTGTGGGTGCTGATGGGCACGATCGGCGTGGTGCTGCTGATCGCCTGCGCGAACGTCGCGAATCTGCTGCTGTCGCGCCTGGCGGCTCGCGAGCGCGAGGTTGCCGTGCGCACGGCGTTGGGGGCGGGGCGCGGCCGGCTGGTCCGCCAGTTCCTGACCGAGAGCACGCTGCTATCGCTTGGCGGCGGGCTGCTCGGCGCGCTGCTCGCGGCGGCCGGGACTCCCCTGCTGCTCGCCCTGTTCGGCGACCGCATTCCGCGCTCGCAGGAGGTGGGCCTCGACGGGGCGGTCCTCGCGTTCACCTTCGCCCTGTCGCTCGGCACCGGGCTGCTGTTCGGGCTGCTGCCCGCGCTTCACGCGTCGAGCCCCGATCTTCAATCGACGCTGCGCGACGGCGCCAAGGGCGCGGGCGATCGGCGCGGCCGGCGCACCCGCTCCTCGCTGGTCTTCGCCGAGGTGGCGCTCGCGATCGTCCTGCTGGTCTCGGCGGGACTTCTGGTCCGCAGCCTCGGCGAGCTGCAGAACGTGCGGCCGGGGTTCCGCTCCGATCATGCCCTGTCGGTCCAGGTGGCGCTGCCGGAAGCGGGCTACCGGGAAGAACCGAAACAGGTCGCCTTCTACCGCGATCTGCTCCCCCGGCTCGCGGCGTTGCCGGGAGTCCAGCACGCCGCGGCGGGATATCCGCTGCCGCTCTCGGGCGAGCGCTTCCGGCTCGCCTTCCAGGCCGAGGGGCTGACCGCCGAGATCGCCGATCTGCCGCGCGCGAACATGGCGTTCGTCTCCCCCGATTATTTCGCCACGCTCGGCATCCCGCTCGAACAGGGCCGAGGGTTCGACGGCCACGACGTCATCGGCTCGGAAAAGGTCACGGTGATCAACCGGGCACTCGCCGAGACCGTCCTGCGCGGCAAGAATCCGCTGGGGCAGCGGATCACGTTCGACGTGCCGGTGACCGACAAAGCGGAGTGGTACCGCATCGTGGGCGTGGTGGGCGACGTCCGCCACCTGGGCCTCGACGAGGAATCGGGCAATCAGTCCTACCTGCCGCTCTTCCAGGCGCCGAATTCGGAGGCGGGCCTGGTGGTCCGCACAGCGGGCTCGCCCGCGGGCCTCGCGGCGGCGGTCGCCCGCACCGTGCGCGAGATCGATCCGTCGCTGCCGGTGGCGAACGTCAAGACCCTCGACGCGCTGGTCGCCGACTCGGTCGCCGAGCCGCGCGCCAACGCGTTCCTGCTCTCCCTGCTCGCGGGGCTCGCGCTGGTCCTTTCCGCCGTCGGGGTCTACGGCGTCCTCTCCTACTCGGTCGCCCAACGGACGCGCGAGATTGGCCTGCGCATGGCCCTCGGCGCCGGAGCCGGCGAGATCCTCCGCCAGCTGCTGCGCGAAGGGCTGGGCATCGTCCTCGCCGGAATCTCCGCCGGCTTGGTCGGCGCCTTCTTCCTCGCCCGGGTCCTCGCGAGCCTCCTCTACGGCGTCACTCCGCGCGACCCCTGGACCTTCGTCGGCGTGCCGCTCGTCCTGCTCGCGGTGGCGCTCCTCGCCACCTGGATCCCCGCCCGGAGGGCGACGAGGGTGGAACCCGTGGTTGCTTTGCGGTACGAGTAGGGGCGGCGGGGCGTTCAAGACGGGACCAGCCCAAGCGGAAATGCCGTAACGCTTTTCCTCGGCGGAGCGCCCAAGGAGAAGGAGACGCCCCTCCGCGCCCCTCGACTTCGCAGCCGAGAAACTCCGCGGGAGGGGCCGTCCAATTCCTTGAGCTCCCGGGCAGGTCGTCCCCGGCGGCAACGAAAGCGGAGGCCCGTCATGAGCAGAGAAATCGATCGCCGAGACCCCAGCGTCAACCGTGCCACGCCGCTTCGCGAAGCGGAGATGAACGAACGGGCGGCGACGGCTTCGGATCTTCTGCCGGGCGCCCATCGCGTCCGGGTCGAGGGACTCGACGCCGCGACCGGCAACCCCTCGCTGGTCGCTTCGGAAGGGGCACCGGCCGAGCAGGGCAACTACGTCCAGCGCGCTCTGGATCACGTCCAGGGCTTGGGCGGCGTGTTCGGGCTCGTGGCGGACCAGCCCAAGGAGTATCAGGCCGATCCCGATTTCCAGCAGACCAGCAGCGGCTCGGTGGCCGTGCACATGCAGCAGCGGTACAAGGGAATTCCGATCTTCCAGGCGGCCGAGACGGTTCGTTTCGATCCGGCCGGCGCGATCCAGGAAACCGTGGGCAGCAGCGTTACCGTCCCCGAAGAGGTGGCGGTGTCGTCCAACCTGACCGTCCAGCAGGCGGTGCTCCGGGCCGCCCAGCATGTCGCGGTGCCCGACGCGGACGAGAGGGGGGCGAAAGACCCGTACGGCGAGCCGATGGAGCCGAAGGCGGTGGATCTCTCCGGCTGGGAACCGAAGGTGAGCGCGGCGTTCGCCGAGAAACCGGAACGGCTGACGGTCCTCGAAGGCGGTCCGTTCGCCGACGCGATCAAAGCGCGGCTGGTCTGGTTTCCGTTGGAGGGCGACCTGCGCCTGGCGTGGGAGGTCATCCTGACGATGCCCGAGGGGGAAGGGCAGTACCGCACGCTGGTCGATGCCCAGTCCGGCGAGATCCTTTTCTGTCGCCAGCTGATGCAGAGCGTGAGAGGACGGGGCAACGTCTTCCGCGTGGATGGCGGCGGCGCGCGCCAGGTCACCGAGTTTCCGCGGCCCCTGGCGGAGTACGGCCTGCCGATTCCCGCGGGCCTGCCGGCGGGATTTCCCGACGATTGGGTGGGCACGAATCAAACCTCCGGGAATTGCGCTTTCGCCCATCTGGGAGTGAGCGGCGCGTCCGGCTCTGGAGCGATCCAAGGCGGACTCCTGGAGTTCAATCCCGCCAATGCCACCGGCGACGATCAAAAAGTGCTTAACATTTTCTATTTCAACTGCGTGATGCACGATTTCTTCTACCTGCTCGGTTTCCGCGAACGCGACGGTAATTTCCAGCGCGACAACCTGGGCCGGGGCGGCCTGGCCGCGGACGGAGTCGATGCGCGGGCGCACTCCGGGGCGGTGAACGGCACGGCCAACATGGGCACTCCGGTGGACGGCTCCAGCCCGGTGATGAACATGGGGCTGGTGACTTCGACGAACCGGCATACCGCCTTCGATTCGAGCGTGGTCTTCCACGAGTTCACCCACGGGGTCTCCAATCGCCTGGTGGGCGGCCCGGCCAACGACCGGGCGCTGGAGGCGATCCAAAGCTCCGGCATGGGCGAAGGGTGGAGCGACTACATCGCGTGCAGCGTCAACGACTCGACGGTGGTGGGCAACTGGGTGGTCAACGATCCGACCGGGATTCGCGGGTTTCCTTACGACAACCATTTCCCGGATCACTTCGGCAAGCTGGGCACCGGCCGCTATACCGAAGTGCACAACATCGGCGAGATCTGGTGCGCCGCGTTGATGGAGATGAACCGCAACATCGGCAAGGTTTTGGGCCTCCAGCTGGTGGTCGACGGTTTCAAGCTGACTCCCGCCAATCCCAGCTTCCTCGACGCCCGCGACGGCATCCTCCGCGCGCTCGACGGCAAGCGGGCGGCGGGCCAATTGACCCCCGCGCAGTTCGAGGCCGCAAAGACCGGCGCCTGGGCGGCGTTTGCCAAATTCGGCATGGGGCCGAACGCCCGCTCGAACGGTGCCACGCTCTCCGGCATCGTCGCCGACTTCAACCCGCCGCAAACCACCGTGCCGCCCCCTCCCCCCGGGCCAACCGCGCCGACCGTGAAGGTCGAAGGCAACCCGAACCTGGCGATTCCCGACAACACGGCGGCGGGCATTTCGCACGTCCTGTCGGTCGCCAACGAGGGTCGCATCAAACGGCTGAGCGTCGCGGTGGACATCGCCCATACCTTCATCGGCGACCTGAGGGTCCAGCTGGTCTCGCCGACCGGAAAGACCGCCATCCTCCACAGCCGGGCGGGCGGCAACCAGGACAACCTCTTGGCCACCTTCCGCAGCGAAGACCTCCCGGCCCTGGCCGCCCTGCTGGGCGATCCGGCCAAAGGCAACTGGCAACTCCAAGTCGCCGATCTGGCGAGCGCGGACGTCGGCACGCTGCGCCATTGGGGCCTGGAGATGAACCTCGAAGCCGCCGCCCAGACCGTTCATCAAGAGGCGGCGCCGGGGTTGGCGATCCCCGACAACGCGCCGGCCGGAGTGAGCAGCAGCCTCCCTGTCGCGCAGGCCGGAACGGTCAAAGGCGTCAAAGTGAGCGTCGATATCACCCACACCTTCATCGGCGACCTACGCGTCGAGCTGGTCGCCCCGGGGGGACAACAGGTCCTCCTCCACGATCGCTCCGGAGGCAGCGCGGACAACCTGATCCGAAGCTACGATTCCGTCACCAGCCCGGGCCTGGCCACCCTCGCGGGAGCCGCGACCCAAGGCAACTGGACCCTCCGCGTCCGCGACCTCGCGGCGCAGGACGTGGGGAAGCTGAATCGCTGGAGTTTGGATCTGTCGCTTTAAACGAGCGGCGCGCCCGGGAGTTTTTTCCCCCTGGGCGCGCCGAGCTCCAGCTCGGCCCTGACGAGGAGCGGGCGTTGGCGCAAAGAACTCCGCCGAGACGGCGGCGGTCCCAGGAAACGCGTCCCGCTATGGGTCTTTGATCACGCAGCGCGTGAAGTACCGCGAACCGAGCGGTTACCGACATACGAGCCGGGAGGCCGAAGCTCCAGAGCCAATTGCCATCCGATGGCTCGGGCATACCGTTCGAGCGTAGAGAACCGAATGCTCCCGGCGCTGTTCTCGATTCGGCTGATCGCCGACTTCTTGGTCTCCAGCCGATCTGCTACCTGCTCTTGGGTGAGTCCGGCGTTCTCGCGTGCTTGGCGGAGAAGAGCGCCCACTTTGAATTCGGTATAGCCCGATTCAAGACCGTCGGCAAACTCCGGGTCGCGGGCGGCGCGAGTCTTCACATATTTAGCCAGGTCGCTCATCTTCTTTTCTCCTGCTCAGATAGTCCTGGCGGCGCCCGGCCGCCTCAGGGCCGAGCTGGAGCTC
Source organism: Thermoanaerobaculia bacterium (assembly GCA_035607435.1). Classification (GTDB taxonomy): domain Bacteria; phylum Acidobacteriota; class Thermoanaerobaculia; order Multivoradales; family UBA5704; genus DASYKS01. The sequence goes on from DATMZU010000734.1 coordinate 5,142, forward strand.
GGCGCCCCCAGGGAAAAGCGCGCCTTGCCGCTTCCCTACTTCCACTTGAAGATCTTGAGCGCGACGACGAAGCTGACGAAACCCCAGGCGGCGACGATGGTGAGTTGGGGCCAGATTTCGGCGAGGCCGTGGCCTTCGTTGATGATCGCTCGGAGGGCCTGGTTGAGCGCGGTGAGGGGCAGGGCTTTGATGAACGGTTGGACCGCGTCGGGGAAGCGCTCGGAGGAGAAGAAGGTTCCGGACAGGAGCCACATCGGGAGCAGGATCATGTTCCCTAAGCCGCTTGCTCCTTCCATGGTGCTGACTCTGGATCCGGTGAGCAGGCCGAGGCCGCAGAAGGACATGGCGGCGAGCAGGGAGGTCAGGAGCAGCAGAAGGATCGAGCCGTGGACGGCGACGCCGAAGGCGATCCAGCCGAAGCCGATCAGGATGATCAGCTCGGGGATCAGGAAGATCATCCGGCCGAGGATCTGGCTCAGTAGGTAGTCGGCTTTGTGCATCGGCGTCGCCACCAGGCGCTTCAAGACCCGGCGCTGGCGGGCGACGGCGATCGAGAAGGTGAGGCTCCAGATGCCGGTGCCCATCAGGTTCAAGCCGAGCAGGCCGGGGATCAGAAAATCGATGTAGCGCGCGCCCGGCTCGGTGAGTTTTTCGGTGCCGACCTGGAGCGGGTCTTTTCGTCCCGCCGCGCGCTGGAGTGCGTCTTCCGCTTCGAGCCGCGCGGTGCGGGCGTCGGGCCGTGTCTCGTCGAGGATCACCCGCGCGGGCTTGCCCGGGGAGCCGGGCACCACGAGCAGCGAGATCCGGCCGGTACGCAGGGCTTCCCGGCCGGCGGCTTCGGTGTAGGCGCGCGGTGCCAGCTGCGGCGAACGCTGGAGGGCCGCAAGCGCGGCGGCTCCCGCCGGGTCCAAGGCCGTGGCGCTCGGGTTCGAGGTGCCGATTCCGGTTTCGGCGATCACGCCGACCGGAATCTTGTCCGGCGCCTTTTCGCGGAACGCGAGGCCGAGCGACACCGCGAGCAGGACCGGGAAGAGGAACACCCAGAACACCGCCTCGGGCTCGCGGACGAACTCCTTCGCGCGGCAGAGCGTGAGGTGCCCGAGGGAGGCCAGGCGGCGGCTCCAGGAGGATCGGTCACTCATCGCGTCACTCATCGCGCAGAGCCCTTCCGGTCAAGGCCACGAACAGGTCTTCGAGGGTGGCGCGATGGGTGGACAGGTGGAGGAGCTTCGCCCCTTCGCGCTCGACCGCGGCGAGCAGCTCGGGCACGGCTTCGGTAAGCGAGGTGACGGCGAGCGACCAGACCTCGCCGAAGCGGCGCGCCTCTTCGACCCCGGGGATCGCGCGCCACGTCTCGGCGCTCCAGTTCGGCTCGGTATCGATCTCGACCACATAGGCCGAAGGGAGCTGGGAGATCAGGTCGCGCGGCGTGCCGAGCGAGATCACCTTGCCTTTATCGACGATCGCGATCCGATCGCACAGCTTTTCCGCCTCGTCCATGTAATGTGTGGTGAGGAGCAGCGTGCCGCCGGTCGCGCGGAAACGGGCGATCTGATCCCACAGCTCGCGGCGGCTCTGGGGATCGAGGCCGGTGGTCGGCTCGTCGAGGAACAGAATGTCCGGATTGCCGACGAGGGCGCAGGCCACCGCGAGGCGTTGCTTTTGCCCGCCCGAGAGCTTGCCCACCCGGGCGTCGCGCTTCTCGGTCAGCGACAGCTCGGCGAGCACCGTTTCCGGGTCGCGCGCCGAGGCGTAGAACGAGGCGAACAGGCGGACGGTTTCGCCCACGGTGAGCTTTTCGGTCAGCTGGGTTTCCTGGAGCGAAATGCCGAGCCGCTCGCGCAGCTCGCGCTCGGAATTCTTCCATCGGAGCCCCAGCACCTCGACCTCGCCCGCGTCCGGCTCGGTGAGCCCTTCGAGGATTTCGATCGTCGTCGTCTTTCCCGCGCCGTTCGGACCGAGCAGGCCGAAGCATTCGCCGGGCAGGACTTCGAGATCGAGCCCATCGACGGCGGTGACGTCCGCGTAGCGCTTGACCAGGCCGCGACAACGGATCGCGGGGAGTTCGGAGGCGGCGTTCGACATAGGGGCGGAAAATTAACACACCGGCCGCGGCCCGCCTTACGGAGCCGAGGTCAGCTCCGCGGATTCGTCGCTCTCGGCCCGGCGGCCGGCGGCCAGCTCTTGGGCCAGGGCTTGGACCTTCCGGCGCAGGTCGGGAAAGCCCGGCAGGGCGCGCACCGAGGCGAGGTCGGGGTCGCGCTCCAGCAGGTCCGGCCGATGGAAGCCCGGCCCGCCGGGGGCCACCAGTTTGTCCAGCTCGGCGAGCGCGGCGGGCGCATCGCCGCGGGTCGCCTTCAAGCAGGCCATGTTGTAGCCCGGCACCCAGCTGTCGGCGCGCAGCCGGCCGGCCTTGCGGAAGAACTTCTCGGCGTCGCCCGGGCGGTTCAAGCGCCGCGCGGAGTTGCCCGCCTGGACCAGCGCGGCGAAATCGGACGGGGCCGCCTTGATCACCTTCCGGTAGTTGGCGAGCGCGCGGCCCCAGTCTCTTTGCTCGTAGGCGAGGTCGGCGAGCCTTCTGGCGGCGCGCGGAAAGCTCGGATCGAGCGCCAGCGCCTGTTCGTTCAGCTCGCGGGCTTTGGCATGATCGCCGCGCAGGGCGGCGATCATGCCGAGGTTGGACAGCGCTTCGACGAACCCCGGGGACTGCGCGAGCGCGTGGTTGAACTGCTTTTCCGCGCCGTCGAGGTCCCCTTCGAGCATGTCCATCGTGCCGAGCATCGAGTAGACGCGCGACTGATCGGGCGAGATGCCGAGCGAATGATGGTAGGCGTCGCGCGCTCCGTCGTGATCCCCCTGGCGCAACCGGGCGAGCGCCAGGATGTTCCAGCAGGTGACGTTCCGGGGCGTGACGGCGAGGATCTCGCGGATCTTCGTCTCCGCCCCGGGCCAATCGTTGACCTGGGCCTGGTGCCGGGCGTCCTCCAGCTTCTGGTAGAGCGCCATGCCGTCCTTGGGATCGATGCCCCCCATGGCTTCCCGCTCGCCGCGCGGCGCGAGGTAACCGAGGGCGCGCAGCGTCTCCTCGGTCTCCTTGTCCATCGGATTCTGCTGCGCCGCGATGACGTGGCGGCGGCTGTCGTCGAGGATCTTTTCCAGCTCGCCGTCGAGGATCGAGCCGCGGCGCGCCTCGGCGGGCAGCCGGTTTCGAAGCTCGCGCGGATCGTGCGTCAGGTCGTAGACCTCCGGCCGCGGCGCGCGGATCCATTTCCAGCCGCCGTGCCGAATCCCGTAGAGCGGCGCCATGCCGAAGCCGACCTCGGAGGCGAGCGATTCGGAATACTGCGCCAGATCGGGGGCCGGCACCTCTCCCCGCACCGCGGGCAGCAGGTCGATCCCCTGCATCTCGGCGCCGCCCGGCAGCTTCAGGGCGGCGAGCACGGTCGGAGCGATGTCCTCGCTCCTCACCGGACCGGCGTAGACCTTCCCCGCCGGCACCAGGCCGGGCGCCCGGACGATCAACGGCACGCGGACCGTGGCGTCGTAAATGAACACGGCATGGGTCTTTTCGCCGTGCTCGCCGAGACTCTCACCGTGGTCGGCGGTGAGCACCACCAGCGTCCGGTCGAGCGCGCCGATCTTTTCCAGCTCGGCCAGCAGCATGCCGACCCCTTGATCGGCCACCGCGATCTCGGCGTCGTAGGCGGTCGGCGACTTCAGTCGCTCGGCCGTCGGTGGGTTGTTCGGCTGGTGGGGATCGAAGAAATGGACCCAGACGAAGAACGGCTTGCGCTCTTTCTCCTTTTCCCGGTGCCACCCCTCGAACCAGCGGACCGCCCGTTCCGCCGTCTTCGGGGCGGACCGCGAGCGGATCATGAACAGCGGCGGCTCGTCCTCGGCCCACAGATCGTCGTCGTACCCCTCGAATCCCTGGTTCAGGTTGTAGCGCCGGTTGAGCACGAGGGCCGAGACGAACGCCTGGGTCCGGTAGCCCGCGGTCTTGAAGCGCTCGGCGAGCGTCGTCGCGCCGTCGCCCAGGGCGTAGGAGCCGTTGTCCCGAACGCCATGGGCGGGGGGAAGAAGGCCGGTAAAGATCGTCGAGTGAGAAGGCAGCGTGATCGGCGCCGCGGAGACGTCGTCGGCGAACCGGGTCCCCTCCTTAGCCAGGCGGTCGATGTTCGGGGTTCGGGCGAGGGTGAATCCGTAGGCGCCCAAGCGGTCCGCCCGGGTCGTGTCGAGGGTTACGATCAGGACGTTTTCGATCTTCGGCCGCGCGCAACCGGTCAAACTAACGCTCAAACCGGCAACCAGGCCGAAAACTACGAGCCGAATCGCACGACCCGCAGAGTTGGAGTAAGATTCCTGTCCCGCTCTTGCCACTATCGCTGCACCTATATTTAACGACCACATCTCAGCATCCTACCAGCCCCACCGGTTGAACCTAGGGAGGTACTTCATGAAGCGCGCAGTTGCAATCCTTTCCGGCCTGCTCCTGGCCGGCGCCGCGTTTGCGGACGTCTCAGTCGTCGAGCGCCAGGGTCTGACCCGACGCGGCTTGGTCCGAAAGATCGATGCCAAAAAGAAGCATCCTCGTCCGGTGACCCGCTTTGGCGACCAGGCCCTGACGGACGCCTCGGGTCTCGAGTACTTCATCAACTCGAACATCACCCTACTGACCACCAGCAGCGCCTCGGGCGCCGCTTCGGAAGCGAGCTACACGGGTCCGGTCAACGCCGACACCTCCGGCGGCGGAACGGTGAGCACCACGCTCACCGATGCGTTCGACGGCTACAACGCGATCTGCGTGAGCACGACCGGCAACACCGGCCCCTGCTCGACGGGCAACGCCGGAGTGACGATCTACAACAACAACGGCGCCGGCACCCTCGATGCGTCCTGCGGCGGCCGGCAGGTGATCCTGAATGCCCAGACGATCGGCTCCTTGAGCGTCCAGCGGAAGATCCTCGTGCCGAGCAACGACGAGTTCGCGCGCTTCCTGGATATCGTGACCAACAATGGCGGCGGCACCCAGACCGTGACTTTGATCACGTCGAACAACCTGGGCTCCGATGCCAACACCACGATCTTCGGCTCCTCCAACGGCAATACGACCGCCGAACTGACGGACTCCTGGGTTGCCACGGACGGCAACTTCGTCGGCCTGGACGCCACCGATCCTCGCCTGGGCCACGTCCTTCAGGGCCCCGGAGCCAGGACCCCGTTGGCGAGCGTCAACTTCCCCGCGGGCGCCGCCGCGGACCTGCCCACCTGGGCCTACACGTTCTCTCTCGCTCCGGGCGAGACGAAGATCATCATGAACTTCGTCACCGGCCAGCCGACGCGCGCCGAGGCGAGAGCCAAGTCGGCGGAGCTCGCCGGCCTGCCGACCAACGCGTTGCAGTGCCTCTCGCCCGCCGAGACCGCGCAGATCGTCAACTTCGAGGCGCGGGGTGTCACCGCGATCCCCACGGCCTCCGGCTTCGGCCTCGCGGCCCTGGCTCTGCTCCTGGCCGGCGCGTCGTTCTTCGTGCTGCGCCGCCGGACCGTCTAAACACCGAACGATCGAAGGTCTCTAAAGCGGGTGGCTCCGGAAGGAGCCACCCGTTTTTTCTTTTTCAGCGCGAGCCCGCCACCCGCCGCCGCGCCTCGACCGCCATCGCCAAGGCCAAGAAGACGGCACCCGCCGCGAGGTAGGCCGCGCGGACCGGCAGCCCCAGATCGCCGCCGAACAATCCGCAGAAATCGAGATAGGGCACCCGGTTGAGCGCGCCATACCAGATCGCCAGGTAGATCCCGACGAACAGCTTGCCGCCGCCCGTGAGGAGGCCGAAGCTGACGGCGAGCGCCGCCACGAACAGCAGGCCGGAGAGGGCGGCGAAACCTCGGGCCGGAGAGGCGACGAGAGCGCGGAGCAGGAACGGCAGGGACACCGCCACGACGAACAGAGCAACCGAACCGAGCTTCCACAAGACGCCGGAGCGCGGCACGCCCGGCTGCGAGAAGACGAGCGGCCCGGCCCCGGCGAGCGCCTCGCGGCAGGATGCCTCGGAGATCAGCGGCGCGAGCAGCAGAAGGAAAGCTCCTCCGACCATCGGCGCAGCCGAAGCGGGCAGGACCGCGGCGAGGACACCCAAGATCACCACCGCCCAACGGAGGATCGAACCGGTCTTCCACAGCAGCACGGCGTCGGCCGCGACGGCAAGCCAAGCCGAGGGGCGCGCGACGACCGGCGCGAGGCTCGCAAAGCCCGGGGCGGAGAGCGCGGCGGCGGCGCCTTCCGGGTCGAAGGAGACTTGAGCCGGCAACGCGGGGGCGGCCTTCGCCTTGCGGCCGATCTTCGATCGCCGCCGCGCCGGATCGAATCGGTCGAACAGCAGGAGGGCAAAGCCGAGCGGCGGCAGCGCCCAGAGAATCCCGCCCATGCGGATCGCCACGAAATCGGCGTCGAGCGGCAGCCCCGACCAGGCGACCGCGGAGATCACCCGATCGTGGATGATGTGGCCGGTCGAGATCGTGCCGGGCTTGGCCTGCGGCAGCGAGCGGGCGATCAGGACGGAGACCGTCCCGCCTCCCATCGGATCGAAGACCGGCAGGCGATCGTTGATTCCAGTCACCGGGTTCTTCGCCTGGGCGATCGGCAGCGCCCCGACGATGACGCCCAGCAGGATGAACCAGATTACCCAACCCATCCGGCCCGAGAGCCCCGGCGCCACGTCGAACAGCACCGCCATCGCGGCGACGAACGCGATCCCGGGCAGGGCGAGCAGGAGGATCGGACCAAAGAACGCCACCGGATCGAACGGCCCGACCCCGAAGCGAAGGAAATGGTAGACGCCGATCGGCACGATGAAGCTCACCACGAGCGCCAGGTAGGCGACGTGCGAAAGGTATTTGCCGAGCAGATAGGCCGCGCTCGGCAAAGGGGTGGCGGCGAGGATCGCGCCGATCCGCCGCTCCCGGTCGCGCCGGATCGAGCCGGCGACCAGATAGAAGCCCACCGCGACCGCGAGAAATCCGCCCAGAAACGACATCGCCGCGCCGACGTAGGCGGCGCTCTGCACGCTGGTCTGAAGCCGGCCGTCGGCCAACTGCCAGGAGACCGAGGTGGCCTTGCCGCCCGGCGCGGGAATCCAGACGAAAGCGCCGACCAGAATCGTCGCGAGGGCGATCAGCGTGCCCGCCGACCGGAGGCGGGTGCGCACCTCCGCGACGACCTGCGCGCCGATCTGAAGCGCGAGCGCGCTCATGGCGTGCCGCCGAGCTGCGCGAGCAGGTAGGCGTCTTCGAGCGAGGGCTCGACCGCTTCGGAGTTGGGCAGCACGGCGCGATGCCCCAGGGCGCCCGCCGCATCGACGAACCGGACGTGGACGCCGTCGGCCCGCCGGGCGAGGTTCGAGACGGGAATGCGCGCCTGGACCTCCGCCAGCTTCTCGCTCGGCACCACCGCGCGGAAGACTTTCCCCTCCGCCGTGCGCAGCAGCTCCTCCGGCGTCTCGTGGACCACCAGGCGGCCGGCGCGCACCACGGCGATGGTAGAGGCCACCGCTTCGACGTCCGAAACGATGTGGGTGGAGAGGATCACCACCCGGCCGTGGGCGACCTCGGCGAGCAGATTGCGGAAACGCACGCGCTCCTCCGGGTCGAGCCCGACGGTCGGCTCATCGACGATCAACAGCTTCGGATCGCCCAGCAGCGCCTGGGCGATGCCCACCCGCTGGCGCATGCCGCCCGAGTAACCGCCCAAGCGCCGGTCGGCCGCGCCGTGCAGGTTCACCAGCGCGAGGATCTCGCCGATCCGCCGTTTGAGGTCGCTTCCGGAGAGCCCCTTCAACCGCCCGAGGTAGAGCAGAAACTCTCGCGCGGTGAGCTTCTCGTAAACCCCGAAGTCCTGGGGCAGGAAACCGAGCGCGCGGCGAACGGCGAGCGGATTCGCAACCCCGTCCTGCCCCTCCCAGGTAAAGGTGCCCGCCGTGGGCCGGGTCACCGTGGCGAGAATCGACATCAACGTCGATTTGCCCGCGCCGTTGGGACCGAGCAGGCCGAGAACGCCCTCCCCCACCGACAACGAAAAGTCCGACAGAGCGACCGTGCCGCTCGGGTATTTCTTGGTCAAACCACGAATTTCAAGCATGAGATGCAACTCCTCCGCGGACCTTTACGCTCGAAGCCGAGAATTGTTTCTCTTTTTTTCGGAGCGAAATGAAATCGTTCGAATGTTCTCCGGCTTCGTAACTTTACGGATCGATCGGCGCCTACCCCTCCCGACCGGAACGCAATCAGGCGAACCGGCCGGCAAGGTCCATCCGGCTCTTCCGCTTAACATCCAAAGATAAATACCCGGAGATGTTTACATCTCCGCGGGAGATCGATCATGAAAATTAGACCCCTTCTTACCCTGGCGGCGCTGCTCTCCGCGACACCCCTGCTCGCCGTGCCGCCGCGCATCTGGATGCCGCTCCAGAGCGTCGGCGCCGACTGGCACGGGCCGATGCTCCAGCCGCTCGCCGACGGCCAGATCCTGATCCCTGAATATGCCAACGGGATCAAAGTGGACCTCAACGATTTTTCCGCCAGCGTGCCGAACGGCAACGGCCGCCTGTTCGTCGGACTGTCGCAAAACGCCGCCTTCTCGGGCGACGCGTGCCTCAAGCCCAACGGCACCGGCTGCGTCGGCGGTACCCTTTTCCTCGGCTTCGAAGTCCACTCGGCGACCCCGGCGGTCGGCGGCGAGGTCGGAACGGTCACGGTCTATCTCGACTCCCAACTCCAGAAGACCCTCGACAACCAGAGCTGCAAAGACGCCAACAACTTCCCGACCCGCAAGCCCGCGGCCGAAGACCGAAAGATCGTCCTCGGACTTCGCCGAGCTGACCTTCCGCAACGATTTCATCTGCCTGACCGAGGAAATGGTTTCGGACGAACGCGACGAAACGATGGCGGCGATCAACGATCTACGCGCCGACAACGGCTTGGAGCCGATGACCCCGGTGTATCCGGATGACGGCGAAGCGCCGAACAATCTGCTGCTCGTGGCCGGACCGATCCTCGACGCGGATTTCGTCCTCTACGGCGACCTGCCCGGAGTTACCGCCTACTGCGCTCAGGAGATGGGTCCTTTGGATTTCGGCTGGGATCTCTACGACCTGATGGCCCGGAACGAGAACGGCACCTGGATCGGCGAGGGAACCGAAAGCGCGGTCCCCAACACCCAGGCCAACGAGTGCATCACGGCGGGTCAGCCCACCGGCTACAACACGCTCGACCAGTTGCCCAAAGAAGCGCGGGTGGACTACATCCTGGTGCTGCCGGCGGAATCGGGCTTCCCGTTCTATAGCTTGACCGGCCCGTCCGAGCAGCCGCAGGAGCCGATCCTCGACATTTCGGCCAACGCCGGCAACTGGGAAGACGGCCTTGGCTGCGCCTCGGATCATGCGCAGGTCTCCGCCCGCTTCGGCTTGGTGCAGACCAGCGTTTCGGCGCACTACAACCCGAACAAGGCGCACCGCGCGACCTACCGGGTCACCCACCTCTGGGACTTCCGAAACGCGGACGAAGGCGACACCGATTGGTACGTCAAGTTCGGCGATTTCGAGACCCGGCGTCTCGACGCCGCGAACAACCAGCTCGACCAGATCTTCAAAGGCTACACTGACGACGAGACGCCCGACGGCATCGCGGTGCCGGTCGATTGGAGCGATGCGCTCAACGTCTCGGCCGGCGAGAAGTTTCGCGCCGGGGTCTACGTCCGCGATCACGACACCGGTCCGAACGATCTCTACGACTCGACGGGCTTCGGCGGCTCGGGTTTCCGCGGACCGCATTTCGAATTCGACCACGCCTATCCGGGGACGTTTCGCTGGATCGGCAACAACAACGACGCCCCGGGCACCGGGGTGCTGCTCGGAACCGCCGACCCGA